>JAPPHF010000024.1 GCA_028821115.1 Deltaproteobacteria bacterium
GGGGACATCTCTGCTTTGTCAAAAGGGGACATTTTGGCTTTGGTTTGACACGCGGGCTTTCCCACGAACACGCGGAGAGTCACCGGCTCCTGTTTCTTTGGCGGGTTTCCAGCTTGTCCAACTCTTCCATCAAGCGCCGCTTTGCCCTGTGTCGAAGACGCAACGCCCCTCCGCTCGCTCCAACGGAACAGGAAGATGTGATAGAGAGGACTCTCTGACGTGAATGATCGGTTGGAAATGACCGGTCGGAATACCCTTGCCCTGCCGCCTGCCTCGACAAGAAAATGGCGGCATCTCAGGCTCGAATCCTCCGGTACGATACCGAAATGAAAGACCTCGATACCGCCGTCCAAGCCCTGTCGCTGGAGGCCAAGTGGCTCCAGGAGTTCGACGTCGTCGATCCATTCAACGATGCCTCCCTGCGCGGTTTTCTGTCCACGAGGCCAGATCATCGGTACGGCGCGCTGGCCGTGACGCACGTGAACGGGGAGCCGGCGCCGCAGCTCGTCTTCGCCACGCCCAAGCTGCACTATCCCTTCGACCGGCAAGGCAGGTTCAACTTCCCGCCGGTTCGGGAGGTCGAGATCTTCGAGAAGTACGACGGCACCAACGTCCTCGCCTACGCCTACCATGACGCCCGAGGGCGCGGTTACCTGACCTACAAGCTCCGTCTTTCTCCGGTGTTGCGGAACGGGCGTTTCGGCGCGTTCCTCGACATGTGGAAGGAGATGCTGCTGCGCTATCCGGCCATTCCGGAGCTGGTGGAAATCAACGACTGCGCCCTGGGCTTCGAACTCTACGGCAGGCGCAACACCCATCTCATTCTCTACGAAGAACCTCTGGACTGCGTGCTGCTGTTCGGCGTCGGAGAGAAAGGCAAACCACTGTCGCCGTCGGTCCTGGACAGCCGGGACGTTCCGGTGGCGACCCTGTACGGCACGCTGGCGCCGGGGAGGGATCCCGTGGCGGAGTACGCCGAGATCCGCGAGAAACTCGAGTGTGGGAACCGGCCAACGGAGGATGGCAAGATCACCGGCGTCGAGGGCGCCGTCTGGTACGTGCACACGGGCGGCGACGATACCGTGCTGTTCAAGTGCAAGCCCGAGTCCGTGGAGGACATCCACTGGGTCGCCGGCATCAACAAGGCGTCGGTGACCGCCACCTGCTGGAACCTGTTCGAGACCCAGGACGTGCTGACCTACGAGACGCTCTACCCGCTCCTCTCGGAGGAGTACGCCGACGATGAGATCGAGGGGTTCAGGACGTGCATCGACGAGTGCATTGCCGAGGTGCGTCAGGAGATGGAGTTCAAGAGCCGGGTCATGGCCGAGTACCGGCAGGTGGGCATCAAGCTGTCCGAGAACAAGGGCGAGGTGATGCGCCGCCTCTCCGGCAAGTTCAGGAAACAGGAGATGAAGAAGGTCTTCACACTCATCTCTCTCGACGAAGCCCGCCGGGGAACCCCCCGGATCTCTCCTTGACACCCCGCATGGTGGAGCCCAAAATAGGATGCGACGCCATGTGATCCGGACCGCTGCCGGGCGGATCTGGCAATCGGACCTTGACCCAATGATCGAGTTGCTGGTGACCTATCCAGGTCTGGTATTCATCGGACTGTCCCTGCTGGTAGTCATCGATACGATGAGCGGGAACCTGCCTCCGGCGGCGCTGGTTCCGTTCGCTCTCGGCACGGTGCTGGCCGTGATCCTGCTGTGATTCCCTTGTCGAGAAACGCCCCGGATGGGCCGCCGGCGTCGCCGGCGCGGGTGACCTTGGCGGCGGTCTTCCTGGCCATCCTTTTCGCCGCCGGATCCGGCTTGCCGCAGAGCCCGCCCAAGAGCGAAGACGCGCCCGCGGCTCCGCTCCTTCGCCAGGGGACGATTCAGGAGGAAGAGTTGCCCATCCCCCAACGGCGACCGCCTCCGCAAAGCGCGCCGACCGTGCCTCCGGAAAATCCGCAGGTGCGGCCACGACCCGCTCCCGCCACGGTCGAGACTTCCGTGCCCACGGACCTCCAGGCTGTCCGCGCGGCTTTCGAGAAACCGGACGGCTCGTACGAGTTGCCGCCGCTGGGGCCAGCCGACGGCGCGGTCCTGCCCCAGCGAAATGCCTCCATGAAGCTACTGCAGCAGGGCCGTGCGCTCCTGCAAGGGGTGACCTACAAGGCCGCGCTGGCCCGGTTCGAGCAGGCCGTCGGCATTGACGCCACCAATCCCTACAGCCACTACTTCATCGCCCGTGCCCACTATTTCCTGGAGAACCACCGCGAATCCCTGGACTTCCTGGACCTGGCGGAATTGAGGCTTGCGGCCGACGCTCGCTGGCTCGCCGAAGTCCATGTCCTGCGAGCGCGCAACGCGGCCGCACTAGGATTCCAGGGGCAAGCCGACGTCAACTACGTCCGCGCTCTCCGCCTCGCGCCGCGACACGTCTTTGCGCTGGCGCAACTCACCGCCATCGACACGGTCCAGGACACTAGCGAGAAACAGTGAAACCGTTGCGCCAGGGTGAAGCCCTGCGGAGTCACGGCGCGCCGTCCGACGGGACCGGCAGCTTGTAGATGAACGTCAGACGAACGGTCAAGGGACCCGGGCTCGCACCGCCGGGCACGGCGTCGTAGGGCGCCGATTCCCTGACGTTGCGAAGAGCCTCCACGTCGAGTACGACGAAGCCCGATGACTTCACCACCTCGGCATTCTGAAGTTCGCCGTTCCCCTGGACCGCGAAGGCCAGTTCGACGGTCCCCTCCTGACCCATTCGCCTGGCGAAGCCGGGATATCTCGAATTGCCCCTGATCTTCTGCCGGACGGATTCGACGTATTCCCACTTCCCGGAGTCGTCGGCCGTCAGCGGCTCGGATCGGGTGACCCGGACAGGCCCGGGTTCGGCTGCCTCCAGCGCCTCCTGATCACGGGACCGCTGGCGCTGCCGGACTCGCGCGATGGCCTGGTCGATGGCCGAGAGCGGCTCTTCGGCGCCGCCCCGCGCGACCTCCTCCGGGTCGGGAACGGCCGGTTCTTTCGGTTTGCTGAGAAGTCGTGAGAGTGTGTCGATGCGCTTTCGCACCATGCCGGCCCCGGCCTCGTGACCCATCTGGGTGTAGACTTCCAGGGCCCGGTGGTAGGCCTTCAACGCGTCCAGAGGCTCCCCCTTGAGGAGCTGGACCTCGGCAACGTTTTGCAGCGCCAACGCCAGCGGGAGCTTGTCCCCCAACCCCTCGGCGAGGGCGACAGCGTCGTCGAGCTGAGTCAAGGCCGCCGGATAGCGCTTTGCCCGGGCGCTCCCCCGGGCCTCCAGGATCTTCTCGAATGCCTGTTTCTCCGCGTCCGGTGGCGGCGGCGCGTGTTGCTCGGCGTACGCAGGCCCGGTCGCGAGCCACGCCAGCATCAGTACGAGGCGCGAAAGGCGGCGGGCCGGCAACGGATGGCGATGGGTCATATCGTCCGTCTCGTACCCCGACGCTAGCCGCCTGGCCGGTTCGTTCGCATGATGAGATGCGCAGAACGTTAGTGCTCGCCTCGCCCCAGAGCCTCGGAGCGCTCGGTTGCCTGGATCACGGCTTCCATCACGGTGGCGCGAAAGGCGCCCTGCTCCAGGGCGAAGACTCCCGCCGCGGTGGTCCCGGCGGGAGACGTCACCGCGTCCCGCAGCTCGGCCAAATGCTCCTTTGCGTCGCGTGCCATCACCGCCGACCCGTAAACGGTCTGGAGCGCAAGCTTCAGGGCCACGTCCCGGCTCAGGCCCATCTGAACGCCCCCCGCCGTCAACGACTCGATGAAGAGAAAGACGTAGGCCGGCCCGCTTCCGCTCAAGGCCGTCACGGCGTCGAGATGTTGCTCCTCGACCGCGACCGCGAGTCCGACGCTGGAAAAGATTTCGCCCACCTTGTCGAGGTCCTCGTCCTTCGCCCACCGGCCTCCGGAATACGCGGACGCCGCCTGCCCCACCAGACACGGCGTGTTGGGCATGACCCGCACGACTCGGGCGCCGTCGGGAAGAAGCCCCTCGATGCGGTTGATCGGGACCCCGGCGGCGATGGAAACCCACAGCGTGTTGTCCAGCGAAGCCCCGGCGAGGTCCCCCAGCATGCCGTCCATGACCTGTGGCTTGACCGCCAGGACGACGATATCCGAGGCCGCCACGAGCCCGGCGTTGTCCTGCATGAATCGGACGCCGGTCTCCTCCACCAGCGCCTTTCCCAAGGCTTCGATGGGATCGCTGGCGGCAACCTGACTCCGCTCCACGAGGCCCGCCCTCAGGATCCCCTTGATGATGGCGCTGCCCATCTTTCCGGCACCGATGAAGCCGATCTTGTCTTCAAGCATGAGGCCTCCCTGCGGCCACGCGCGAACCGTGGCCGACCAACAACCTTCCGAGCGTGCGCGAGAAATAGGATGCCGTCAGCGCCCGTTGCCGGGGCCTGACGGCCGGAAGAAGCCGCGGCTACACCGTCTTGAGCTGCACCGTGCCCTTGGCAACCCCGCGGATATACCCTTCGAAGCCCTGGGGCGAGAAGGTCCAGGTCAGCCACAGCGGCTCGTCTCCGTTATTGACGAACCCGTGGTTGGTCCGGGGCGGTATGAACACGACGGAGCCCGGCACGATCTCCGCGGTCTCGTCTCCGACCGTGGCGGTGGCGCGGCCGCCGATCACGAAGAGAATCTCTTCGCATTCATCGTGCGAATGCAGCGGAATCTCGCTGTGAGGATCGACTTCCTGCAGGCCCATGGAGAAGTGGCGGGTTTCCGTCGTGCCGGGCTCGACGCACGGGTAGAGGGTGCGCGGCGCCTCGCCCTCGATGCGTACGACCTCCGCTTCGTCCTTGGTAAAGAAGTACTTCATGGCATCCTCCTAGTGTCGTCGAGTTCGTTGTGGACGCGTGGAGAGATGCGATCGGGAAAGGGTGCTAATAGCTCTCCTCTTCCGTGTCCGCCGTCGGGAGGCGGCGAAGAGTCCGGTCATCGTCGAAGCTCTTCATCATGCGGGTCTCTTTCTCCAACTCCTCCTGGCAGCGCACGCACAAGCGCGTGAACGGCATCACCTTGAGCCGGCCGACGCCGATCTCCTCGCCGCACTCGTCGCAGATGCCGTACGAGCCCTCGCCGAGCCGGAGCAGCGCGTCCTCGATGGCCATCAGCTTCGTCCTCTCACGGTCGTTGAGGATCATGTTGATCTCGCGGTCACGCTCGTCGCTGGCCAGATCATAGGTGTCGCGTCCCTCGTCTTTGGAGCTTTCCACCTCGTGCTTGAGGCGATCCGGGATGTCGTCCAGGAGCTGCCCCTTCATTTCGAGGAGGGTCTCCCGGAACTTCTTCAGTACGTCTTTCCTCATTTTTGTCTCTCCTGGAGAAGAGACCCAATTTTCCACTAATCGAAAGCGGAGTCAACCACGGAATGATCAGAGCTTCCCTAGGAACCGAACTCTACGATGTCGACGCCTTGCGGCACGTCCAGCTCGAAGAATGACGGATCCAGCCCTACCCCGCGGCGGACGTTGCCGAAGCGGAACGTCCAGCGGTTGCCGCCGCCGTCCTCGATGAGCACCTCGCGGATATCATGGTGGTCGCGGTCGACGGTCAGGCGGACCTCGCGAACTCCCGAACTGGGTTTTCTGGGAGAAAGCTTCAGACGGTGTCCCTTGTCGTCGGATTCGATCAACTCGGTCCGGAAGTCGCGCGACAGGTCGCCGATGCCGAGCAGGAAGGAGAGCGGCAGGTCGGATCGGAACACCGCGCCAAGCGCGGTCTTGATGACCTGGCGTTCGGCGGGCTGGTAGAAGTAGAGATGCTTGCCGTCGGACAGCACGAACTGGCCGGCGGGCTCGCGGTAGCGCCACAGCATCCTCGCCGGCTTGCTGAAGAAGACCTGGCCGTCGCCCTCGACGCGACGGTTCAGGGTGCGGTATTCGGTGACCTGGCGAAAATCCGCGCTGTAGTCCCTGGCGGAGTCGTAGCGCCGCTGTATTTCCCGGACCACCTGCTGGGCGTCTTGCGCGCGCGCCCCCGGCACCGGCAACGCGGAGGCCGCTACACAACCCACCACACCCAGGATGGCGGCGTAGATGCGCCTCATCGGGAACCGGCCTTGCCGCCGGCGGGGCGTTTCAGACCTGTTCTCTTCGTCACCGCGCCTACTCCTCTATCTTCTGCGCCAGGACCTCGCGCGGCTTGGCCCCGTCCGCCGGCCCCACCACGCCGTCCCGCTCCATCTTCTCGATCATTCGCGCCGCCCGGTTGTAACCGACCCGCAAGCGCCGCTGGACCATCGATATGGATGCCTGCCGCGTCTCGGTCACCACCGTCACGGCCTGGTCGTACATCTCGTCGTAGTCGTCGTCCATGCCGCCGAGGTCATCGCTGCCCGCCGCCGCGGCCTCGAGGATCTCCGGACGGTATTGAGGCCGGCCCTGCTGCTTGATGAAGTCGGTGACCCTGCGCACCTCCTTGTCGGACACAAAGGGACCGTGGAGCCGTATCAGCCGGGCGGTGCCGGGGGGCAGAAAGAGCAGGTCGCCGTTCCCCAGCAGTTGCTCCGCGCCCTGGCCGTCCAGGATGGTGCGCGAATCCACCCGGGAGGTGACCTGGAACGACACCCGGGCCGGGAAGTTCGCCTTGATCAAACCGGTGATCACGTCCACTGACGGCCGCTGCGTCGCCAGCACCATGTGGATTCCGGCCGCGCGCGCCTTCTGTGCCAGACGCGTGATGTGCTCCTCGATGTCCCGGCCCACGGACATCATCAGGTCCGCCAGCTCGTCGATGAGGATCACCACCCGCGGCAGCTGCCCGTGCTCCAGCTCCTCGCCGCCGTCGAACCTGCCGCCGACCTCCATCTCCTCGTCCGCGCCGGCGTTCCGCGTCTTGTCCGGCGGCGGCTCCCGTTCCAGGATCCGGTTGTAGTTGTCGATGTTGCGTGCGCCCTTGTCGCGCATGAGCCGGTAGCGCCGGTCCATCTCTTCCACGGCCCAGAACAGCGCCGCCCTGGCCTCCTTGGGATCGGTCACCACCGGGGTCAACAGATGCGGCAGTCCCTCGTAAGGCGTCAGCTCGAGCATCTTGGGATCGATCATGATGAAGCGGACGTCGTCCGGAGTGGCCTTGTACAGGAAACTCAGGATCATCGAGTTCAAGGAGACCGACTTGCCCGTGCCGGTGGCGCCGGCTACCAGCAGATGCGGCATCCGCGCCAGATCCGTCGCGAACGGCCCCCCGGCGATGTCCTTGCCGAGGGCCAGGGTCAGCATCGAATCCGAGTCGGCGTAGACCGGGTCTTCGAGGATCTCTCTCAGATAGACCGTCTCGCGCCGGGTATTGGGAACCTCGATGCCGACCACGGACTCACCGGGGATCGGCGCCAGGATGCGGATGCTGACGGCGCTCAAGGCCATGGCGAGATCGTCCGCCACGCCTACGATCCGCCGCACCATGACACCGGGAGCCGGGCGGAACTCGTACACGGTGATGACCGGCCCGGGCCTTACCGCCAACACCTCGCCCTCGATGCCGAAGTCCTGGAGCTTCCGCTGCAGCATCAGGGAATTGGCTTCCAGCGTGCCCTTGTCGATGCTGGCCTTCTCCTCCGGCGGGGAATCGAGAAAGCCTACCGACGGCAGGGTGTAGCCGCCGGCGATCTCGGGAAAGACGAACTGCTCGGCTTCGCGCTTGCTCCGGGCCTTGGCCTTCTTGCGGCGCGCCTTGGGGCGTTCCTTGGGGACCTCCTCTTCCAGGACGATGGGCGGCGCCTTGAACTCCCGCTCCTTCTTGAGGTTGGCGGGAGGCTTCCCCTCCACCCTGCGCCAACCGGAGGTGACCCCGGCGCCCAGAGTCGAACGAAGCCTCCGGTGGGCCCCCGCGAGCTGGCCCCACCAGGCCAGCATGGAGCTCTGTGACAGCAGCATCGCCGCCGCCAGCAGCAGGAAGACCGTGATGACACAGGTTCCCGCATAGCCGAACATCTGGGTCAGGAACTCCCTGGAAAACCCGCCGAGGACGCCGCCGCTTTCCCGCGCCAGCTCCATTTCGTGGACGAGACTCACCAGGAGCGCGAGGCCCCACACCAACGCGCCGTATCCGAAGACCTTGAGGATCCTGTGCCTGCCGGGATCGCGGCGGAACAGGCGGAAGGCGAGCAGCATCAGGATGACGGGCAGCACGTAAGCGATCACGCCCAGTCCCTGCAGCAACGCGTCCGCCAGGTAGGCGCCCACCAGTCCGCCCAGGTTGATGGGGTCCGGGGAACCCGACGGGACGTTGAAGGAGCGGTCCATGGGGCTGTAGGAAAACAGGCTGAGCACGGCGAAACAGGCGGTGACCAGGACCACCGAGCCCCAAAGTTCACGATTCAGTCGAGAGCCTTTCTGCATGAGCCCCTACATCTCCATGATATAAGGCACGATCACCGGCCGGCGGTGCAGCCTCTTCTCGAAGAACTTGCGCAACGACCTCCGTATGCCTTCCTTGAGCTCGGCGGAGTCGGTGCGCATCTCCACACCGCAGCCGTCGATGTACTCCCGCAACGAATTCCTGGCCGTGCCGAGGACCTCTTCCTCTTCCTCCGAACGCATCAAGCCCCGGGCCAGCAGGTCCGGACCCGCGGCCACCTCGCCGGTGCGCTGATGAACCGCCATGGCCACCACCACCAACCCGTCCTCGCTCAGGTGCCGGCGGTCCCGGATGACGAAATCCTCCACGTCGCCGATGCCCTTGCCGTCGACGAAGACCCTGCCGGTGGGCACCGGCTCCACGCGCCAGGCGTCGTCCGCGGTCAATTCCAGCGCGTCGCCGTTCTCCAGGAGAAAACAATGGTCCGCCGGTACGCCCACCGCGCGCGCCAGCTCGACGTGCTTGCTCAGTTGCCGGAGCTCTCCGTGCACGGGAATGAAGTAGCGCGGCCGGGTGAGCCGGATCATGGTCTTCAGCTCTTCCTGACTGGCGTGCCCTGACACGTGTATCTCCGAGGTGCGTTCGTAGTGGACGCGGGCGCCCCGCCGGTAAAGATGATCGATGAGGTTGCCGATGATCTTCTCGTTGCCCGGGATGAATCTCGCCGACAGCACCACCGTGTCCTCCGGCTGAATCCTGATGGACCGATGCTCGTCGAAGGCCACCCGGTGCAGGACCGATAGGGGCTCTCCCTGGCTACCGGTGGTGAGGAAGCAGAGCTGGTCGTCGGCGAAGTCCCGCCAGCTCTGGCTGTCCGTCATGACGTCGTGCGGCAGGCGGAGGTAGCCCAGGTCCGCGGCGATGCCGGTGTTGTTGATGATGCTCCGGCCGCTCAGCACCAGCTTGCGCCCGAAATCGGCGGCCAGCTCCGCCACCTGCTGAATGCGCGGGATGTGGGATGCGAACGTCGCGATGAAGATCCGCCCCGGACTGGACCCGAAGACCCCCCGAAGCCCTTCCCCGACCGTGCGTTCCGACGGCGTGCTGCCGGCGCGCTCGACGTTGGTGGAGTCCGAGAGCAACAGCAGGACGCCGTTGTCTCCGTAGGCCGCGAAACGATGAAAGTCGAAGGTCTCACCGCCCACGGGGGTGTTGTCGATCTTGAAGTCGCCGGTGTGGACGATGCAGCCCACGGGCGTCTCGATGGCGAGGCCGATGCAGTCCACCAGGCTGTGGGTTACGGATATTCCCTCGATCGTGAAAGGACCCAGCGTGAAACGCTCGCCGGGGACGATCTCGACGAGCTCGACGGACTCCTCGAGCCTGTGCTCGCGCAGTTTGTGGCGGACGAAGCCCAGGGTGAGGCGTGTGCCGTATACGGGAACCCGACAGCGCTGGAGGACGTAGGGCAATGCGCCGATGTGATCCTCGTGGGCATGGGTCAGGACGATGGCACCGAGGTTCTTCCCCTGATCCACCAGGTAGCTGATGTCGGGAATCACGAGGTCGACGCCCAGGAGCTCGGGGCCGGGAAACATCACGCCGCAGTCGACGGCGATCACGGCATCGCCCCACTCCACCGCCAGCATGTTGCAGCCGAACTCTCCCAGGCCTCCGAGAGGCACGACCCTCAGGGACTCCATCTAGACCTCACGGCCTGTGGCAGGCGGGAGGCCCTCGGCCCGCCACGTCGGGGCACTCTCGCCGGATCCCGCGCCGGGCCGTGCCAGGTTCGCGCCGATGGCCTCCCGGACCCGCTGCATCTGGCGACGGGAACGATCGTCCGCGTCGTCGGAGGGAATCGCCTCGCCGATGACGATCTCGACGGTCCCGGGCTTGAGACGCCAGTCCCCCCGCTTCATCAGCAAACCGGAGCCGTTGATGGTGACCGGCACGATGGCAACGCCTGCCTTCTCAGCCAGGCGAAACCCGCCGCGCTTGAACGGCAGAAGCTGTCCGTCCACGCTACGGGTGCCTTCGGGAAACACCACCACCGACATCCCCTTTCCCAGCTTCTCGCAGGCGGTCGCCATGGCCACCGCCACATCTTTCGATCGGGCGCGTTTGACGACAATGTGCTTGGAGGCCCACAGCGCCCAGCCGAAGAACGGGATGCGGAGCAGCTCCCGCTTCGCCATCCACCGCAGTTGAAACGGCCCGAGCGCCCGCACCAGCACCGGTATGTCGATGTTGCTCTGGTGATTGGCCATGAAGATGTAGGCCTGTTCCGGATCCAGACGCCCGACCTGGCGGACGGTCAGCCCCACGCCGCCGGTCTTGAGCACGCACCATGACCAGAACCGGAACATCGGATAGACGCGCCTGCCGTTGGGGTCCACGAGCCCGAGGGCGATGATGGGAATGCTCTGGAGAATGCTTCCAAGGACGATCAGGGCCAGCTTTAGCGTGTACATGCTGTTGGCGGCGTGTATACCCGTGCCTGTTGGCGGGCTCAGGTCCGAGCCCGTTTCATTTTAGGGGATCCGGGCGGCGAATGCAATTTTAGGGCGGTCCGCGCGAGCGCCGCCAAGGCGCATCTACAACTCGATCTTCTCCGAATACAGCCCCTTGATGAAGCCCGCCCTCTCGAGCTGCCCGAGGGGATCCAGCTCGAGCAGCCGACGGGGATCGAGCTCACGGGCGCGGGGATCGGTGACCGAGACCGCGTCGATCAGCGCCTGGAGCGCCTCGGCGTGCGGCAGCGGCAGCGGCTCCAGCCCGTGGGCGAGCCAGTTGTAGGCCTCGCGGAGGGAAGTCCCCCGAGGCAGGGTCACGTGCTCTTTCATGATCCGCATGCTGTCGGCGCGTTGGGTGAGGAAATGCTGGACGCCGTTGAGATAGGCCATCAAGAAGCGCCGCAGCGCGTCGGGGTTGCGGTCGGCAAAAGACCGCGAGGTAACCAGCAGGTCGTTCACCAGGTCGACCTGGCCGATGTCGAGCACCTTGATGCCCACCCTCCGCGCCTCCGCGGCCACCTGGGGCACCAGCGGCGCACCCTGGACGATGTTGCGATAGATGGCCGCCATTCTTTGCGGCGAAAAGCCGATGGGAACCATCTCCACGTCCTTCACCGGGTCCAGTCCCGCCCGTCTGAGGACCACGCGCGCGATCAGGTCGGACTTTCTGCCGAGGTTCGACACGCCCACCTTCTTGCCCTTGAGCTGGGCCAGGTGATCGACGTAGGAGGCCACGCCGAAACGATAGTTCTCCGGCCTCACGTGGCCCCCGAAGAACACCAGGTCCGCGCCTTCACCGGCCGCCTCCAGCGCAGGCAGCACGTCCTCGGACGAGACGAAGATATCGATTCCCAGAAGGGACTGCACGCCGCCGGTGGCGGCTCTGTCGAGGTAGACGGCGTCGAGGTCGAGACCGTACTTCGCGAAGAAATGCTTGTCCCTGGCGATGGAGGTAACGATGGTGCCCGCGCCGAAGCCCGCATAGGCGACCCGGACGGGCACCCTTTCCGATCCCGCGGAAACCGAAACGAACGTCAACACCGCAAGGAATGCCGCCGCCAGCGAACTCAGGAATCTGGAGAGCATGATCCCCCTCCCTTCGCGATGGACATGGCCGGGACAGCCGTACCCTGTCCCACCGGCCATCCTATAGCCGGAATCCGATCCGGTCAATACGGCCTGACAGGTTGGTAGTGGCCCAGTTGAGCCACTACCAACGGGATGCCGAAACGATCTCGGCGAGCATGTCGATGAACAAGGGGTGGTCGTTGACCGCGGGAGCCCGGTAGAAGCCCATTCCCAGTTCCCGAGCTCTTTGCCGGGCGTCGACATCGAGGTCGTAGAGGACCTCGACATGGTCGCAGACGAAGCCGATGGGCACCACGATGGCCGCTTTCTTACCCGCTCTCGCCAACTCCTCGATGACGTCGCCCACGTCGGGCTCCAGCCAGGGGTCGCGGGGGTTGCCGCTACGGCTCTGGTAGGCCAGCGTCCAGTGGGCTCGCCCGAGACTTTGGGCCACCCGCCGCGACGCCTCCCGGAACTGGGCGGCGTAGGGTGAACCGTCGGCCATGGACCGTGGGATGCTGTGGGCGGTGAACACCAACGGGGCATCCTGAAGGGCCTGCGGCATCTCGCCGACGGTGGCGGACACGCGGTCGGCCACGGCCTGGATGAACAGCGGATGGCGCGACCAGGCCCGGGCATAATCCACCGCGGGGGCGCCGACCGTCATGGCCTCGCGGGCGGTTTCCACGGAGGTGATATACCGGTCCCAGGATGCCTCGGTCTGGAACGCGGAAAGGATGATCCCCAGTACCCGCCGGCGACCGTCCGCCGCCAGCTCGGCCAGAGCCTCATCCAGAAACGGGCGCCAGTTGCGCATTCCCACATGGACGGGGACTGTGACTCCGTCCCGCGCCAGCCGACGGCGCAAGGCATCGGCCTGTGCGCGGGTCAGCTCGTTCAGCGGCGAGCGGCCGCCGATAAGCTCGTAGTGACGCGCCACCTCTTCGAGGCGCGCCGGCGGGATGCGCCGCCCGGCAGTCACGCGTTCGAGGAACGGCCGGATCTCGCCGGGGCTTTCCGGACCGCCGAAGGCGATGAGGAGAACCGCGTCAAAGGGGGTCAAAGGGACTCCGGTGGCGCGGGACTACCACTCGATACGGATACAGACCTCTTCTCCCCGTTCCTCCACCGGAAGCACCGTCAGCGGGTCGCCGCCCTTGGGCAGCACGCACTCTCCCGAGTCGAGATCGAAGCAGTAGCCGTGATTGTCGCAGCGCACCTTGCCTGCGACGATGGGACCGTTCATGAGATCCGCGCTCTCGTGCGGACAATAGCGGGAGAACGCGAAATAGCCGTCGTCCACGCGCGTGATGACGACGGGACGCCCGTTCAGGTCGATGGCCTTCCTTTGCCCGGGCTCCAGCTCACCGGCCTGCGCCACTGGAATGTATGTGATTCCCACGCAACCTCCAAAAAAGAACAGCGGCCACCACCTCGCGCATGACGAAGATGGATTCAGCCTCGAGCTCGTCGAGATGACCGAGGCCGTCGTGCTTGGCCATGCGAAAGTTCTATTACCTCCTGGAAGCCGGCATGTCTATATCGCGCGACCATACGCTTGCGGCAACGCGTCCGGATGAAATCGGCTGAATGATCGTGTAACATATTGCAACAGTGAACAAATGACGACGGACTTCTTTGCCCTTCCCGAACGACAGCCCCGCTTGGCGGTCATGGGCGTGATACTGGCCCTCGGCGCGCGCGTCCTCGACATGCCTCTCGCCGCGGAGAAGGGGTACGCGGCGTTGCCCGGATCGTGGAGCGGGAAGGTGGCATGAAGCGCGACCGGGAAACGCCGGCGCCGGTGTTCGTGGTCGGCACGGGACGGTGCGGCTCCACCCTGTTGTCGTCCATGGTGCGGCTGCACCCGCGGGTCCTGAGCCTGTCCGAGTTCTTCTCCTACCTGGGACCCGGCGGCGTCCGCGCGCCGAGGGTGAGCGGAAAGACGGCGTTCCGGCGCCTCAACACGCCGACGCGGGCGTTGCGCATGTTCCTGGAAAGCGGCGTGTCGATCGACGAGTTCGTCTATCCCCTGGACGCGGGCGGCCGCTACAGCCGGGGGAACGTGCCGCCGATCATGTACACGACGCTGCCGCACCTGACCGACCGTTACCACGAGTTGTGGGACGAGCTGGGGCCGTTGGTGCGGTCCAGGGGACGCCACCGCCTCACCGACCACTACCGGTTCGTCTTCGAGTGGCTCAAGACACGCTTCGACAGGGCCGTATGGGTGGAACGCTCGGGAGGGACGCTGCCCATGGCGCCGGTTCTGGCGCGCCATTTCCCCGACGCCCGGCTCGTGCATATTTTCCGGGACGGCCGGGACACCGCGCTCTCGATGTACCGCCATCCCGGCTTTCGCGGGATGGCCATCAGCTCCCTGATGTTGCGCAAGATCGGGCTCGACCCATTCTCTCCCGTGAACTGGCGCGGAAGTAGTCCGTGGGTGCACGTGGTCGCCGCCATTCAACTGCGTTTCGTGTCCCCGAAACGCTTCCTTGAAGCCGACCTCGACTTGGCTTCGTTCGGCTGGGTGTGGAGCGGCATGGTCGAAAGCGGCACGGCGTTTCTCGCCACGCTGCCGAGCGACCGCGTCCTTTCCATGCGCTTCGAATCGCTCCTGGAATCGCCCCGGGAGGAAATGAGCCGCTTCATCGATTTCGTCGGACCCGAGTTGGCCGACGGGCGCTGGCTCGAGGAGGTGAGCGCCCTGCCCCGGCGCAAGAGTCCGGCCTGGAGCCGCCTCGCGCCCGAAGAGCGGGCGCGGCTGGCGGAGGCTTGCGCCCCCGGCCAGAAGATCCTGGGTTACAACAACAGTGTCTAGTGCCGTGAGACAGGGCAATAACGTCGTTTCCGGGCCTGTCCGGGTGATGGAATCGCAGCGAGAGGCGCACCCGTGACGCAGGACGCCCGCACCTCCGCCCCGTTCAGACACACCTTCGCCATGTCCCCGTTCTCCGCGTGGATGCGTCTTCTGCGGGAGAACGGCCGCGGCGACGCCGGCTACCGCGGCAGGCTGGCCGGGGTCCTGCTGGCAAGCGCTGCCGCCGCTCCGGCCCGTCTCGCCGAACGGGCGGT
>JAPPHF010000188.1 GCA_028821115.1 Deltaproteobacteria bacterium
CCACCAACCCCACCGCCACCAGCATCCAGGGCCGCACGCGATCCGAGAGTCGTCCGCTCACCGGGGAACAGACCGCGGCCACCACCGGCAAGGTCGTCAGGATGAGCCCGAGAGCAAGCGGCGTCACGTCCAGCACGTTGCGCATGTAGAGCGGCGACAGCAGGAAGATGGGGAAATAGGCCGCCGAGAACAGCACCATGCTGAGGAACGCCAGCACCAGGGGGACGTTCGTCATCACCGGCAACGGGATCAGCGGCCGCCGCGCCCGGAACTGGCGCAGCACGAAGGCCGCCATGCCGGCGCCGCCGAGAACGAACCACCCGGCGATGAGAGGCGAACGCCAGGCGCTGTTGGCGCCGACGCTCAAGCCCACCAGGACGGACGGAAACCCCAGGATCAGGGCCGCCGCCCCCGGGTAGTCGAAGGGCTCGCGGCTCTGGCGCTCCCTGTCTCGAAGCAGGAGCCAGACGGCCACGCTGACCGTCATACCGATGGCGGCGTTGGCCAGGAACACCGCGCGCCAGCCCGCCATCTGGATGAAGAAACCGCCCAGGGCCGGTCCGGTGGCGCGTCCGATCCCCGCCGCCGACAACAGGATGCCCAGCGCCCAGCCCGTCCGTTCCGGCCGGGCGACCGTGGCCGTGATGGCCGTCGACATGGGGTTGGCCATGGCCAGACCCACGGTCATGACCAGGCGGCACGCGATCAGTTGCGCGAATGTCTGCGAGGCGGCCACCAACGCCGCGCCCAAACCATAGAGGGTCACCCCCACTCTGTAGAGCCGGTTGCGGCCGAGGATGTCTCCGGCCCGTCCAAGGCACAGGGCGACGCTGGAGGACAACACGAGCCCCATGGTGGCGATCCATTGCACCGCCGAGAGGCTGCTGCCGAACTCGGCCTGGATCATGGGAATGGAGACGTTGATGCTGCCGTAGCTGTTGAAGAACAGGAAGGTGCCGGCGGAGAGGACGCTCAGCACCCGGACTTCACGAGCCCAGGCCTGCCGGATGAGGGGGCTGCGCACGAATGGTTCTCAGTTGAGGGGAGGCCCGCCGGCGCGTCCGTCAGTCTTCCTGAGTGACCCCCTTGACCACGTAGTCGCCGGATTTCTCGTCCGCCTCCAGGTCCAGGAGCCGCAGGGACTGGGCTTCCTCCAGCAGCTTTCCGAAGGAGCGGAAACCGTGGTAGCGCTCGTTGAACCCGGGCTTGCGCCGCTTCAGGGCCTGCTTGACCATGGAGCCCCAGATGGTGTCCTTCTCGCCGCGTTCGTCGAAGAGGTGCGTGACGGTCTCGACCACCAGGTCCAGGGCCTCCTGGGCTTCCGGCGCTTCCCTCTTCTCGTCCACCTTCTCCTCCGTCTTTTCCTTGTCCTCCACCGGCGCGGCGGCGGTCTTGCGCGGGGACCGGCTCGCGGCCTTCGCGCGCCTGGCGCCGCCCCGGCGCTTCGAATCGCGCACCAGGTCGTCGTAGTAGATGAACTCGTCGCAGTTGGCGATCAGCAGGTCGGACGTGGAGTTCTTCACGCCGACGCCGATGACCACTTTGTTGTTCTCCCGGAGCTTGCTGACCAGCGCGGAGAAATCCGAGTCGCCGCTGATGATCACGAAGGTGTCCACGTGGGACTTCGTGTAACAGAGGTCCAGAGCATCTACGACCATGCGGATGTCCGCAGAGTTCTTGCCCGACTGGCGCACGTGGGGAATCTCGATCAACTCGAAGGAAGCCTCGTGCATGGCGGGCTTGTACTGACGGTAACGCTCCCAGTCGGAATACGCCTTCTTGACCACGATCTTGCCCTTGACCAGCAGCCGGTCCAAGACCTTCCGCATGTCGAAGTCGGCGTAGCGGGCGTCGCGGACGCCGATGGCAATGTTCTCGAAGTCGCAATAGAGCGCAAGATTTTCGGTTTGCGTCATGTTCTCGTTCGGTGATTTTTCGTTCACGGGTCACCCCTTGACGACGTTGACGGGAACGCCGTCCAGATAGCCGCGTATGGCGGCAAGATAGCCGTCGAAATAGGCGCCGTAGTTGGCCTCCTCCACGTATCCCAGGTGGGGCGTGATGACGGTATTACGGCATCGCCGGAGCGGATGGTCCGGTGGCAGCGGCTCGGTGTCATAGACGTCGAGACCCGCGCCGGCGATGGCGCCGCGCTCCAGCGCGTCCACCAGCGCCCCCTCCTCCACGATGGGGCCGCGGGACGTATTGACCAGAACCGCCGTGGGTTTCATCATGGCCAGCTCGGCGGCCCTCAACAGGCCACGGGTGCGGTCGCTCAGCACCAAGTGGATCGTCAGGACGTCCGACCGGGACAGCAGCTCCTCCTTGCTCACCCGCGTCACGCCGATCTCCCGGCAGCGTTCGTCGGTGAGGTTCTGGCTCCACGCGATGACGTCCATGTCGAAAGCCAGGCCGACCCGGGCCATGCGGGCGCCGAGCTTGCCCAGCCCGGCCACTCCCAGGGTCTTGCCCAGGAGGCCTCCGCCCACGGTCTCCTGCCAGCGGCCCTCGCGCGTGGCCCGGTCCTCGCGCGGGATGTGCCGGAGCAGCCCGATGATCAGGCCCCAGGCCAGCTCGGCGGTGGGGCCGCCGACGCTGGGAGTGCCGCAAACCGTCACCCCTCGTTCCCGGGCGACGGTCATGTCGATGGACGCGTTGCGCATGCCGCTGGTGACCAGCAGCCTCAGGTTGGGAAGCCGTTCCAGCAGACCGCGGCGAAACGGCGTGCGCTCGCGCATGACGCAGACGATCTCGAACCGTTGCAGCCGTTCCGCCAAGGCCTCCTCGTCGTCCAGATGATCGTGGAACACCGTGACCTCGAGGTTCCCGGGGATCTCCCTGGCTTCCACCAGGACCCGGGCAACGTGCTGATAGTCATCCAGGATCGCTGCTTGTACATTGCTCATGGGATACTTTCCGAGGCGGCTCGCCGGTTCGACCGCGGGCGTGCGCGGCAACCGGGGCCGCGCCGCCTGTGCCGGCGCGGCATCCGCCACAGGCGGCTCGAACCCGCCCTGCGACTGGCTTTCGTGAATCTTCAAGAGACAAGGTCGCGGAGCACCGCCCTGCAAGGAGCGCCGTCCGCCCCGGCGATGCATACGGGGAAGCATATCAACTCGTACGGACCCGGTTCAATGTCCGTCAGGTCGACGCCCTCCAGCAACGCGAGGCCGTGGTCCAGGAAGGCCCGGTGCACCGGCACCTGCTCGTCGGCGTGCGCCACCGAAAGGTAATCCAGGCCCACGAGCTTGTAACCCCTGGCGACCAGGGCCTCGGCCGCCTCCACCGAGAACGCCGTGAAGTCCGGGTCGTACTCGGCGCGCCGGAGCAGCTCCGAGTTGCGGGTCTTGAACAGGATCCGCTCTCCCAGCGGGATCGCCGAGACGTGCGCGGCCGTAATGTAGCGGCCACCGACCACCTCGTGCACCAGCGCCGGGCCGATGAAGCGTTCGAGCGGCAACTGGTCGATGGCGGCGCCGTCGGGCACGAAGTGGAAAGGAGCATCCATGTGGGTGCCGCTGTGGACGCTCATGTTGACGCTCGACGAGTTGTTGTGGTCGCCGCGCTGCATCCGCCGCCGCTCCAGGAGCTCGAACGGGGTGGCGGTGACCCAGCGCGCGGTGGCGGGGCTGAGCTTGAGTGAAATGTCATAGTAGCGCATGCGGCTCCCGGGCCACGGACAGGACACTAGCGGTTCTTGCATTCCGCCGCAGTTGGCACCTCGCGGCAGAACTCCGCGAACCTCTCCCGTTCGATCTGCGTTTCCCGTGGCTGGCTGGGCGCTCGTCCCTGCTGCCCTGTAGGTGCCGGACCGGCGCCCGTCTGTGCGCCGCTCCGCTGCCGATCCAGACGCGCAGCGAGCTCAGCGTAGCGTTGCTGCGTCGCCTCCTTGCTGTCCTCCAACGCCAGGAACACGTCCTTCCAGCGTTCCTCGTCACGCTTGTTGCGCTGCGTCAGGGCCTTCTGGTTGTTCTCCGTCGCCTTCAGCACCGCCGCCAGACGCTTCTCGAGACTCGTCAGGGCCTCGCCCTGCTCCTTGACGGCTGCCGGTGGGACGGAAAGGCCGTCGCCCAGCTTCTGCAACTGAGCCGTGAGGTTCTTCTGGTTCGCCTCCACGAGCGCCTTCAACTCGGCCGAGCGCTTGTCCCGCTCCGCGGCCTTGGCGTCGCTACCGCTGAGCTTCTGCTCCAGCGCCTGGCGCAACGAGGCCAGACCCTTCTCGCGCCGGTCCTCGAGCTGCTTTGCCCACTTGTTCAGTTCCTGTTGAAGAACTTCCCGCTGAGCCGCGGTCAACGTGGTGGTGATCTTCCCTTCCAGCGCGCTGGCGTTCGCTGCCGGTCCGGCCCCGCCAAGCAACTCGACGGCTTCCTGTATTCTCGCGAGTTGCCCTTCGGCGTGGGCAAGAGAGATCATCACCTCGGTGATGTTGGTTTCGTCGCCCACTGCCATGCGGTCAAGGGATATCCTGAGGTTCCGGGTCTCCCACGCCGTGTATCCGACCGCGACGGTGGCCGCCACCAGGACCAGGAATGCGAAGGATTTACCCATCAGTGAGACCTGCGCGCGCTCTCGGCTCGGACGCCTCAGTTCCGGGAAGTTTCGAGTCGGGCAAGGGTCTCCGGATCAAGGCGCGGGCGAATGAATGCCTGATAGATGGACTCGTTCTGCAGCCACATGATGTCCACGCGAGTCCGCACCGCGGCCCGCATCTCCTCCTGGAGACCCGCGTCCATGATGTGTTCCTTGATCACGTCGACAATGAAGTTTCCGTGGCCCTCGTCATGATACTCGTGGGCGCGGAAGAAAGCCAAGGACTCGGAAGGAATCCAGGGATAGCGCGTCTCCAGCGCCTGGCGCTCCTCGCCCATGCGCTTGGGCCCCTCTCCCTCGAAGACCAGCCCGGTGCCGATGGCCACGGCCCAGTGGCTCTGCTGCACCAGTTGGACGTACATCTCCAGCGCCGCCTTGACCCCCGGCAACGGCTCGTAGCCGTGCATCTCTTCCCGCGCGATGCCCAGTCCCTCGCCGAAACGGGTCCACAACTCGGCGTGGCTCGGGTATTCGCCGCCGAACAGGTCCTCGCCTTCCTCCTCCACCATGTTCTCCAGCAGCATCCGCCGCAATGCCTGGATCGGGCACTTCTGGTAGCGTATGCCGAAGAAGCGGTGGATGTTGCGGAACTCGTGGAACTGGTTCTTGGCCCACCCCTGCAACTGCTCGCGGGTCAACTCGCCGCCCAGGAGCATCGTGCGCAACGGATGCACCGGATACCGACCCCGCAGGTCGCGGCGGAGATCGTCGATCAGGGCTTCCGGCTGCAGGGTCTCCATCGCTGATCGTCTCCCGTCTCGTTACTGGCCGGGAACGAAGAGTTCCTGCCGCCTCACCTTCCCGGGGAAGACGTCCTTGCACTCGCCGTCCTCCAGCACGATCTCGCCGTTGACGACGACGGCGCCGATTCCCGGCGGATGGCGGTGGATCTCCTCCTCGTCGAGCTTGGCCGGCATGCGCTTGCTGGCCAGGTCGTCGATCTTGTCCGCGTCGAAGACCGTGATGTCCGCCGGCAAGCCGGTCTTGAGGATTCCCCGGTTCATCCGCAGCTTGGCGGCGGGATGGCCGGTCACCTTGTGCACCGCCTCCTCGAGGTTGAAGAGTTTCTTGTCCCGGCGCCAGTAGCCGAGCACGCGGGTGGGGGCGCCATGCCAGAAGAACCGGTCGAGGTGCGCGCCCGCGTCGGTGCCGATGAGCCCTTCGGTGGTCCTGATCATCTCGGCCAAAAGGTCCATGTGTCCGTTGGCGAAGCCCTGGTAGTAGAGCTTGGAAGCCAGGCCGTCCTCCAGCCAAGTGTCGAAGAAGGCGTCTACCTCGGACTTGCCGCTGTCGCCGGCGATCTCGGCGACGTTCCGCCCCTCGCGCGACTTGAGGTCTTCGCGGCCCATCACGTCGAAGTACACGCCGCCCCATCCCAACCACTCGGGATACGCCGGCTCGCCCGCGTTCTCACGCCGCTGCTCGTCGAGCTTCCGCCGCACGTCGGGGTCCTGGAGCTTGCGCGCCAGCTCGTCCCGGTCGTGCTTGATCTCTTCCCACAGGGGCAGGCCGTCGAGGATGAAGCAATCGTTCAGATCGAAGCGCCGGATGTGCGAGTAGGGGATCACCACCCCGTAGATGTCCTTGCCCCGCTCCCGCGCGTCCTTCATGAGATCGATGGCCCGGAGCCCGTCTTCCTTCTCGCCGGGCCGCACGCGGAACTCGTTGCCGATCATCGGCACGTTGATCTTCTCCACCAGCTCGGGGAACCCGCTTTCCGGCTTGAGCAGGTTGCCGAAGCCGTTGAACTGGAAGCAGCCGCCATACTCGCCGGCGACGTTGGCCAGGGCCGCCATCTCCTCCTGGGTGGCCAGCGTGCTGGGAGTGCCGGCATGGATGGCCGGGCCGCCGCGGGGGCTGGACGAGAAGCCGATGCCGCCGGCCTCCATGCCTTCCCGGACCATCTGCTTCATGCTCTCCAGTTCCTCCGGGGTGGACTCCCGCTTGTAGGCCGCCTCGCCCATCACCACCAGCCGCACCGGAGAGTGAGGCACCAGGGCGGCGACGTTCACGCCCACCCGGCCCTCTAGATAGTCGAGGTATTCGGGGAACGTCGTCCATTTCCAGTCGTTGTCGTTGACGTAGTCGTCGAGCACCCGGCGCAGGTAGGCGATCAGCACGTCCCGCGGCTCGCCCTTGGGGGGCACCGGCGCGATGGAGGCGCCGCAGTCGCCGATGACGATGGAGGTGACGCCGTAGTTGACCACGGGGTTGCCGTGGGGATACTGCACGATGAAGAGGTCCATGTGGGTGTGGGAGTCGATGAACCCCGGCGCCACCACCTGTCCGCGAGCGTCGAACTCGGTCCGGCCCGGCCCCACGTCCTTTCCGATCGCCGCGATGGTTCCCCCGTCCACCGCCACGTCCGCCTCGAAACCGGGGCTCCCGGTACCGTCGACCACAAGGCCGTTCTTCACAACCAGATCATGCGCCATGGTTCTTCCCCCTTCTTCGGGTATCAGGTTCGTGACCGCTGTTCCGATTCCCTTAGTTAGACCGAAAGTCTTTGCCGCGTCAAGGAAAGACGGGGCGCCGGCGGGGTGCGATGGAGGGCCTTGGCTAGACGCTCTCCCAGCTTTTGACTAGACTCTCGGCGTGACCCATTTGGCGGCAGATGTTCTGGTGGTGGGCGCCGGCGGGGCGGGCATGTACGCGGCCATTGCCGCGGCCGGGAAAGATGCGTCCGTGCTGTTGCTGGACAAATCCCTGGTGGGCCGCGGCGGGGCCACGATCATGGCCCAGATGACCGTTGCCGCCGCTATCGGCCACGAGGAGCCCGACCATTGGACCGATCACCTCCAGGACACGCTGGCGGCGGGCCGTGAGCTGTGTGACGAGCGGCTGGCCCGGATGCTGTGCGAGAACGGGCCGGCGAGAATCTTCGAGATGGACGGCTGGGGGGCCCACTGGGCGCGCGGCGCCGACGACCGCATCCGCCAGGTGAAGGCCCCCGGCCACGGCCGCGCCCGCTGCTGCTACGTGGACTTCCTGAACACCGGCCCCGGGGTGGCGGGCACCTTGAGACGGCAGGTCAGCAGGTTGGGGTCGGTGCGGCGCGTGAGCAACGTGGCGGTCACCGAGATCGTCGTGCACGACGGGCGAGCGGTGGGGGCGGTGGGCATGGACGTGGTGTCCGGCGACGTGGTCACCATGGACGCCAAGGCCGTCGTCCTGGCGGCGGGCGGCCTGACCAAGATCTACCGCCGCAACAGCGCATCCACCAACATGGGCGGCGAGGCGTACGCCCTGGCCCTGTGGGCCGGAGCGGAGCTCATCGACATGGAGTTCGTCCAGTTCTTCCCCATCGCCCACCTGGCGCCGCGACTGGTGGGCATGGACCCCATCATGTGGGACCCGTTCCGCTACAAGCTGGGGGGACGTCTGCTGAACGGCGACTTCGACGAGTTCATGCACCGCTACGGCGGCCAGGACAGCGGCACCTACACCACGGTGCGCGACCAGGCCTCCTACGCCATCCTCAAGGAAGTCGAGGCCGGCCGCGGCTCCCCTCACGGCGGCGTCTACCTGGACTTCCGCCACGTGCCCGACGAGACCCTGCGAGCCGCCTTCGGGCCGGTCATCGACCGTTTGGCGCACAACGGCATCGACCTCACCCGGACGCCGGTGGAGGTGGCGCCCACGGCCCACTACCACATGGGGGGCATCCGCGTGAACCACCGCATGGAGACGCGGGTCGCCGGACTCTACGCTGCCGGAGAAGCCGTGGGAGGCGCCAACGGCGCCAACCGGCTGTCCGGCAACGCCATCACCGAGGCGTTGGTATTCGGCGAATGCGCCGGCCGCGAAGCCGCCACCGCCGTGGCCGGCACCGCCCCGGGGTGGAACGCGACGGACGCCGACGGCGCGGTGGAACGGCTTCGCGCGGCCCTGAGCACGGACGCCACCGGCGGTGTCCCGGCCAACGTGCTTGAGCGAAGGCTGCAGGACATCATGTGGGAGGACGCCGGACCCTTTCGCACGGGAAAGCAGCTCCAACGGGCGCTCGACGGCATCCGCGAGCTGCGGCAGTCGCCGGTGGCCGTCCGTCCCGCCGACGGCTTCAACCTCGACCTCCAGGACCGGCTGGAGCTCAGAGCCATGCTCACCACCGCCGAGGCGGTGGTGCGGGCGGCCATCGGCCGCACCGAGAGCCGCGGCGCGCACCAGCGGCTGGACTTCCAGGAGAGCGACGGACGATTCGTCGCGAACCAGGCGATCGAGATGAGAGGCGGAGAACTGATGGCGCGCTGGCCGGACGGAGAGAGTCAGCCCTAGTGTGGTGTCTGGCGCTTGGCCGGTCTGACCCGGCTCCGAACGCCGCGGCCTAGAGACTCGAAGATGGGCGATACGACGTCAAAAAGCGATGACAGGATGACGGAGCTTCGGGTGTGGCGCGGCAGCGCCGAGGACCCGGGCCGCTACGATGTCTACCGGGTGCCCTATGAGGAGGGCATGTCGGTGCTCGATGCGCTGGTGTGGATCCGCGGTCACGAGGACTCGAGCCTGGCCTTTCGCTACGGCTGCGTCAACGCCAACGCGTGCAAGACCTGCATGGCCCTGGTGGACGGCGAGGTGGGCTACATGTGCACCGCCCGCCTGAGCCCGGCCGGAGGCACGGTGGAACCGCTGCCCAAGCGGCCGCTGATCCGCGACCTGGTGACCGATACGGTGCCCGACGACGAGAAGCTGCCGCCGGGACGGGACTGACCCCATGGACGACAACACCTTCGACCTGGTCGTCATCGGCAGCGGCCCAGCCGGCCAGAAGGGCGCCATCGCCGCCGCCAAGATGGGCAAGCGCGTCGCGGTGGTGGACCGCAACGACATGATCGGCGGCGTGTGCCTGCACGCCGGAACCATACCGAGCAAGACCCTGCGCCTGGCGGTGCTCTACCTCACCGGCTTCCAGCAGAAGTCGTTCTACGGCCAGGCCTACGCGCCGAGGTCTCACGTGACGGCCGACGACCTGATGTTCCGGGTCCGCACCGTGATCGATCGGGAGCAGGCCACGGTGACGGACCAGCTCCAGCGCAACGACGTGACCCTGGTGAACGGCTGGGCGCGGTTCGTGGACGCCCATACGGTTCAGACGGACGGCGGCCGGCAGGTCCGGGGCGACCACATCCTCATCGCCTGCGGCACCCGCTCCGCGCGCAACCCGGAGATTCCCTACGACGGCCGCAAGATCATGTTGGCGGAGGATTTCGGACGCGGCGACCGCGAGAAGATCCCCCGCAGCGTGATCGTCGTGGGGGCCGGCGTGATCGGCCTGGAGTATGCCTCGATGCTCTCGGCCCTGGGAGTCCGCGTCACTCTCATCGAGTCGCGGGACACCATGCTGGACTTCGTGGACAAGGAGATCATCGAGGCGCTCCGCTACCACATGCGCCGTCGCGACGCCATCTTTCGGCTGGGGGAACACGTGGTCGGCGTACGGGTGCAGGACAACGGCCTGGTGCGGGCCGAGCTCGAAAGCGGCAAACGGGTGACCGGCGACGCCCTGCTCTACACCGTGGGCAGGCAATCCAACGCCGACCAGCTACAGCTCGACAGAATCGGCATCGACACCGACCCGCGCGGCCGCATCGCCGTCAACCAGTACTTCCAGACGTCGCGGCCGCACATCTACGCGGTGGGCGACTGCATCGGCTTTCCGGCGCTGGCGTCGACGTCCATGGAGCAGGGCCGGCTGGCCAGCACGCACATGTTCGACGGACCGTCGCTCGAGTCCGCGCCCTTCTTCCCCTACGGCATCTACACCATTCCGGAGATTTCCATGGTCGGCCGGACCGAGCAGGAACTCACCGCCGAGCGGGTGCCCTACGAGGTGGGCAAGTGCCTCTACGAAGACGTCGCCAAGGCCCAGATGGTCGGCGACCGCGCCGGCATGCTGAAGCTGATCTTCGACCCCGACACCCTCAAGCTGCTCAGCGTCCACGCCATCGGCGAGGACGCCACCGAGATCATCCACATCGGCCACGCCGTCATCGCCCTCGGCGGCACCATCGAGTACTTCCGCGACAACGTCTTCAACTACCCCACCTTCGCCGAAGCCTACAAGGTCGCCGCCTACGACGGCTTCAACAAGATCGCAGAGATGCGGTAGGGGGTCTTGCGCGGGATTTTCACTCGGTTGACAAAGAACCGGATTCGTATATTGTGGTCATATACATCATGCTTGACTTCAACCGGGTGGTCGGCTTTGAATGGGACTTGGGCAACGCACGAAAGAGCGCTGACAAGCACAGCGTGCAGCAAGCCGAAGCGGAACAGGTTTTCTTCAACGAGCCGCTCTTGGTGGTGGAAGACCTGGACCACAGCAGGTCTGAACCGCGACTTCACGCGCTTGGTGTGACCGATGCAGAACGGCGACTCCACGTGACGTTTACGTTGCGGGAGCAGGATACACGGATCCGCATTATCTCGGCCCGAGACATGAGCCGCAAAGAGCGAGGCCGCTATGAACAAGAAACGTAAGAACCCACCTTCTTTCAAGAACGAAGAGCAGGAGCGCGTTTTCTGGGAAAGCCACGACTCCGCCGACTACGTAGACTGGAGCCATGGCGAACGCGTCCGTTTCCCCAACCTCAAACCCTCCAGCAGGGCGATTTCGCTAAGGTTGCCCGTGGACCTGCTTGAACGGATCAAGACCGCGGCCAACAAACGGGACGTTCCCTACCAGTCGCTGATCAAGATCTGGCTGGCGGAGAAGGTGGACGCGGGGTAGGCGTCTGTTTCCGGTTGCCCGATTCCAGACTCGGGGCGGCGCCGGCTACTTACACGAATCGCGGTATGACCTCGGTGCCGAGGCGCCTGAGCTGCTCGTGGACGGCCTCGGGCGGGCAGGCGGGGCGGGCGACGAACTTGGAGGCGCCGGCGTCGATGAAGCGTTGGATGGCGTCGGCGATGTCCTGAGGGGTTCCCAAGGCCGAGGTTTCCGCGAAGTCGACGTCGGTGCGGTTGCGGAGGGCGTAGGGGCGCGCCAGTCGGGCGGCTTCCTCGGAGTCCTTGGCAAAGCAATAGTTGAAGAGCACGCCGAAGTGGTCGTCGTCGATCCGGCGGCCGTAGTCGGCGGCGTGTTTTCGGATGCGCGCGATGGCGGTTTCCACTTCCGCGGGAAGCATCTGGGACGCCAGCCAGCCGTCGGCCAGGCGGGCAGTGCGCCGGAAGGCGGGGCCGCTGCGGCCCCCCACCCAAATCGGCGGGTCGGCTTGGGCGGGCTTGGGTTTAATGGACACGTCCTCGAGCCGGTAGTACTTTCCCTTAAAGCTGACCCCGTTCCCCGACCACAGCGCCCGCAGCAGGTGGACCATTTCCTCGGTGCGGCCGGCGCGCTCGGAGCGGTGTATGCCGCACGCCTGCAGCTCGGTGTCGTCGTCGCGCCCGAGGCCCACGGCCAGCAGCAGACGCCCGCCCGACAGGAAGTCCAGGGTGGCGAGCTCCTTGGCCAGCACGGTGGGGTTCCTGAGCGGGAGTGCCATCACGCTGGTGCCGAATTTCATTTTGCGAGTGCGCGCCGCGACGCAGGACAGAGCGACCACGGGTTCCAGGCTCAGGGTCTCGGACACCACCCGGTCGCTCAGCCAGAGCGAGTCGATGGCCAGGTCCTCCGCGAGGTCCACAGCGCTCCAGAACGCCTCGGGGTCGGGCTCCCCGAAGGGCCAGCCGGTGAAGCCGATGCCAATACCGATTCCCATGTCGGTTTGTCCCTTCTCCTCTTCAGGGTTTGGTCCTGGACACTACCAGATCGCGCTGCGGGTAATCCACCGTCTGGCGGGATCCAGGCGCTTCAAGCATGTGCGCCTCCCGCCTTTTGCACGACCGTGCCGCGGCGCCTCCTCGGGCCGGCGCTCCACGCGCGAGATTGACCGACGGCGGGGATCATACTATTCAATTTGGAAACTTCGGGCCTTCCCGATCCATCGAAACACACCAGAACCGGAAAGACGCACTGCCTATGAAACCCATCGTGTGCCCGACACCCGAAAAATCCTCACTGCCGGATGTTCGAGGACGATACGGCCGGGGAGAATCCCGCCGCGTGATTTCCGATTCGTCCCTGCATCCTCCGGGCCGGGCGGCACGCTAGTCGCGCCCCGAATCCTATGATCTATCTGGAATTGGCCGGCGGCTTCGTCCTGCTCCTGGGCGGCGCGGAGTTCGTGTTGCGCGGCGCGGTGCAGCTCGCACGGCGTCTCGGCGTCTCGCCCCTGATCATCGGACTCACGGTGGTCGCCTATTGCACCACCATGCCGGAGCTGCTGGTGAGCCTGGAGGCGGCCATCCGCAACGTGCCCGGGATCGCCATCGGGAATATAGTGGGCAGCAATATCTGCAACCTGCTCCTGATCCTCGGAGCGGCCGCCTGCGTCTGTCCCATGGTGGTGAACCCGAAGGAGGTCCGCTTCGAAGGGGGCGCCGCCATCGGCGTGGCGGCGCTGTTCCTCACGCTCGGGATGGTTGGCAGTCTGAGCCGTCCCGACGGCGTGCTGCTGCTCGCCTGTCTGGCCGCGTTCACGGTGATCTCCTACCGGCGGGCGCTCCGCAACCCCCCGGAGCCTCAGGCGGAGGACGATGGGAGCGACCGGCCGGTCTGGATGGTCGTCGGCACGCTCGCCGCCGGCCTGGGCTGCGTGGTCCTGGGGTCGCACCTGCTAGTCGAGGGAGCCATAGGCCTTGCGCGGCTGCTGGGCGTGTCGGAGGCGGTCATCGGCGTGACCGTCGTCGCGGTGGGGACCTCGTTGCCCGAACTTGCAACGGCGGTGGTCTCCGCCTACCGCGGCCATTCCGAGGTGGCGGTCGGCAACGTGCTCGGCGCCAACATCTTCAACCTCCTGGCCATCGGCGGCCTCGTGGCGGTCGTCCATCCGCTCGATATTCCCGGGCACCTGCTCCACCTCGCGGTCTGGACGATGATGGGCGCGACGATCGTGCTGATTTCCTGGCTGGCGTTTCGGGGACGGCTCGGACGTCCGGCGGGCGTGCTCTTCCTCGCCGTCTATACCGCGTACATCATCCTCGAATACGGTCCCCTCACCAACGTATGATCGCGCGGACGTGCTCCGCCCATTCACGAGTCGAGGGACGTGCCGTGGTACTTGTCCTTGAGATCGTCCTGGACCGTGCCCTTCCAGAACTTCACGCCTACCTGATAGCCGGCGCGGCCGATCATGTGCGCCGAGACGGGCGCGGTGAGGAAAACGAACAGCGTGATGGCCAGGACCCGGACGGTGACGCCGATGTCCGGGAAGTAGAGCGCCACCGACACCATCAGGCAGGCTACGCCCAGGGTCGGCGGCTTGGTGGCGGTCTGCATCCGGGTGAGCAGGTCCGGCATGCGCAGGACGCCCACGCACCCCAGGAACATGAAGGCCGTGCCTATGATCATGAACGCGGCGCAGATGATTTCAGTCACCATGGTGGGCCCATTTCTCGATGTAGCGGGAGAACGTCACCGTTCCGAGGAACGCCACCAGCGCCAGCACGATGGCCACGTCCAGGTACACCGGCTCGTCGAAGGCGATGCAATAGAGGGCGGCGATGCCTACCCCCACCGTGGTCAACAGGTCCAGCGCCACCAGGCGGTCCGGGATGTTGGGACCGCGCAGCAGGCGGATGAAGACCAGCACGATGCCGATGCTCAGGACAGCGAGCAGAACCAAAGCCAGGGTCGTCATCGCAGCAACTCCATGACGCTTTTCTCGAAACCGTCCTTGATGGACCGGCGCAGCTCCTCGGCGTCGTCGACGTACATGGCGTGAATGTAGAGCACTTTCCGGTCATCGGATACGTCCAGGCTGAGGGTGCCGGGAGTCAGGGTGATGAGGTTCGCCAGCAGCGTGATCTCGACGTCGGTCTCCGCGTCCAGCGGGATCGCCACCACACCGGGCTTCATGTTGTGCGACGGGGTCGCGACCTCGTAGGCGATGCGCAGGTTGGCCAGCAGGAGCTCCCAGGCGAACAACGAGCCAAGCCACAGGCCCTGCCACAGCTTCTCGAAGTACCGGGAGGGCCGCAGCAGGCGCCGCACCGCGTACAGGATCAGGAAACCGAAGACGAAGCCGGTGGCGAGGTTCAGCGCCGTCACCTCTCCGATCAACGCGGCCCAGCTCACCGCCAGCAGGATGTTCCACAGGAGAACGGTCATGATCCCCCTCTAGAGTCGGGGGGGGGGGGGGGGGGGGGGGGGGGGGGGGGGGGGGGGGGGGGGGGG
>JAPPHF010000039.1 GCA_028821115.1 Deltaproteobacteria bacterium
CTCTTCCTCGCGTGGAACCCGCCACTCCCCGTCATCGCGCCTTGCCGAAAACAACAAATCCTCCGCAGCTCGGAAAATAATTACGTGGTACAGGACACTAGTTCTGCGTGGCGGCGTAACTGGCTCTTGTGCGCAGCCGCTCGATCCAGCCGGCCACGTTCTTGAAGTCCGGATCCAAGGGTACGTCGAAGCGTTCCAACAGCGCGATATTGGGCATGAAGGCGATGTCCGCGAGGCTGAAGGGCCCGGCGAGGTATTCCCTTCCCTGAAGTTGCCTTTCCAGCACCGTGAAGGCCGAGCCGATGTTGCCGTGGGCGTCGCGAATGAGCGCGACGTCACGTTCCTCCTCCGGTTTGCGATGCTCGTGAATCAACGTCACGAAGTGTGGATTGACGTGGTTGTCGCGGTAGTCCTCCATCAGCCGGGCAAGGGCGCGGTTCTCCGAGTCCGGAGGCAAAAGAGGCGGGTGAGGGTATTCGTCTTCGAGGTATTCATTGATGACGGTGGAGTCGTAGACGACGAAACCGTCATCATCCAGGGCGGGCACTTGACCGAAAGGATGGATCTTCAGGTAGTCCGGGGCCTTCTGTTCCCGTTTGGTCAGGTCGATGACGACGCTTTCGAATTCCAACCCCTTCTCCAGCAGGGCGATGCGCACCTTCAACGAGTTCGTCGAAGGTGGAAAGTGGTAGAGTTTCATCCGCCCAACCTCCCGATATCCGTATATTCAACCCCTACCACGACGATAGCATAAACCACGGGCACGGACTACCTGCGAACCGCTCGCGACCGCGTTTCAAGGGATTCGTGCGCGAAGATTCCGCGCATGGAGTGAGTTTCGTGAAAAGGACAGACATGTGGTCCGCGGCACCATGCGCGTCATATCGGCAGGTCGAGCTTCCTGATGCTCTCGATGTAGTCCCCGATGCCCTCTTCCAGGAAATACCGCGGCTCGTATCCCAGCTGATCCCGCGCCTTGCCGATGTCGAAGACGCAGTAGCTCTGCTTGTAGCCGTCCCGGAAGTCGAGGCCGGGGCCGATGTCGATCTTCGCTTCGGGAAAGATGCGCTTCAGGACTTCGGCGAAATCCCTGAGGGTGACTCCCCGGCCGGTGCCGATATTGAAGGTCCATTGGCTGAGGTCCTCGGCGTCGAGGGCCAGCACGACGGAGTGGGCGACATCGCCGACGTAGACGGCGTCGTTCCGCTGGTCGCCGCCCTGGGGAATCGAGACTTCCCGTCCGGCCATGGCGTCCTCGATGATCTTGCCGTAGAGGGCCAGCACGCCGTGGCGCGCGAGTTTGCCCGGGCCGTAGATGGAGGGGTAGCGCAGGGCGACGAACTCCACGCCGTAGCGCTTGCGGTAGTAGTTGCCCAACGTTTCCGAGCAGACCTTGGTTACGCCGTAGAGGTCGGCGGGATTGGGCGGGAGCGACTCGTCCAGCGGCGCAAAGTCAGGATGGCCATGCTTGCCGCCGATGTTGCCGACGAAGGCGTTGGAGCTGGTGTAGACCACCCGCCGGATGCCGCAGGCGCGGGCGGCCTCCAGCACGTTCAGGGTCCCGTCCACGCCGATGGCGATGGCGAGGCTCGGATTCGCCTCGGCGGGGCCGGGCATCAGCGCGGCCATGTGCACGATATGGGTGATGCCGTGGCTCGCCACGACCTCCTTGAGTGCGGCCCCGTCCAGGATGTCGCCGGTGACCACGTCCACGTCGGCGGCAATATCCGCGATGAGGGAAGGGTCCACCCGGTTGTCCAGCAGCACGGGGCGCTCGCCCCGGGACACCAGGAGGCGGGCCGTGGCCGCGCCGTTTACGCCGGTTCCGCCGGTAATCAGGGTCTTCATGTTCCCCCAACGCTTAGCGGCTTACGGCCCCCCGTGCAATACGTTATAGTGAAATCATGATGTATCGGACCCAGCCCGCCTACAGCTCCTTCAGCTTCGGCGGTCCGGTCACGCCGGCGGTCAAGTGGCTCTTGATCGTCAACATCATCGTCTTCGTCTTCCAGCTTCCCTATCTCGGCGGGCGTCCGCTGCTGTGGATCTTCGGCCTGGTGCCGCAACTCGTGTGGGAACAGCTCCACGTCTGGCAACTCTTCACCTACCAGTTCCTCCATTTCGGGCTGTTCCACATCCTGTTCAACATGCTGGCCCTGTGGATGTTCGGGTGCGACCTGGAGCGGGCCTGGGGCACGCGCTTCTTCCTGAAGTACTACTGGGTCAGCGTGGTGGGCGGCGGCCTGTGCGTGCTGTTTCTGGAACCCGCGCAAGCCATACCCACGATAGGCGCCTCCGCCGGCATCTACGGCGTGCTGCTGGCCTACGGGCGGCTCTATCCCAACAACGTCGTCTACTTCTATCTGCTGTTCCCCATCAAGATGAAGTACTTCGTGCTCATCATCGGCGCCATAGCCTTCTTCTCTTCCATCAGCCCGGGAAACTCCGGCATCTCCCATCTCGGCCACCTGGGCGGCATGCTCTTCGGCTACCTCTACCTGAGATGGGGCTACATGCTGAGCCCGTGGCGCGCGTTCGCCAATGTCAGGCACGAGTACTATCGTTTCCGGCTGGCCCGCATGAAGCGGAAGTTCCGGATCATCGAAGGCAAGAAGAGCGAAGACGAACCGCCCACGCTGCACTGATCCCCACGCACGGGCCGACGCCTCGAAAAAGACCGTTCACTCATCTACTTTCGGCCGGCGCGACTTCTTGAGCTCGCCCCGTTTGCGCTTGCCGTCGAGGCGGCGCTGACGCGAAGCCGCGGTGGGCTGGGTAGGCCGGCGACGCGCGGGTTTCTCGGCGGCCTTCCGGATGAGCTTGACGAGCCTGTCCAGGGCGTCGTCGCGGTTGCGGGACTGGTCGCGGTAGCGCTTGGCCTCGATGGTCAGGACTCCGCTCTTGTCCACGCGCCGGCCGGCGACGCGGACGAGGCGTTCCCTTACGGCTGCAGGCAAGGAGGGCGAATCGGCGATCCTGAACCGGAGCTGCACCGCGGTGGCGGTCTTGTTCACGTTCTGTCCGCCGGGCCCCGAGGCCCGGATGAACCGTTCCTCGATCTCGCCCTCGTCGAGGCTGATGCGGCTGGTGATTCGCAACATCGGCATTCTCCCGCCGGCCTGCTTGTATCCCGCGCCGTTTCCGGCATCATCTTCTGTGTAGCAGATACGGAAAACCGCCCCTACCGCATGCGCATGCGCCGCGGCGACGGGCGATTGGAGGAGAACGAATGCGCATCATCCGAACCATTCTCACGGTGATTGGAGCGGTGACGACCCTGGCGGCCGCCGTCGTGGTGGCGGCGGTGATCTTTTTCTCCATGCGTACGCCGCCGGTGCCGGAAAAGACGGTCCTGACCGTGGACCTGGACCGCGACGTCCCCGAGCTCGCATCCGGAGGACTCACTCCCTGGGACGGCTTCGGAACGCGCCGGCCGGGACTCTGGGAGATTGTCGCCGCCATCGAGCAGGCGGCGGGCGATGACCGCGTAGTGGGCCTGGTGGCGCGGGTGGGCAACGCGGGAATGGGGCTGGCCCGCACCCAGGAGCTGCGCGACGCGGTAAGGGCCTTCCGCCGCTCGGGCAAACCCGCCTACGCCTTCGCCGAATCCTTCGGCGACTTCGGGCCGGGCAACGCCGCCTACTATCTGGCTGCGGCGTTCGAAAAAATCTATCTGCAGCCGTCGGGAGACGTGGGCCTTACCGGGCTGCTGGCGGAGAGCTTCTTCGTCAAGGGCACGCTGGAGAAGCTCGACGTCCAGTACCGAGTCAGCCAGCGGGAGGAATACAAGGGAATCAGGGAGCGTTTCACCGACAGCGGCTTCACCGCGGCCCAGCGGCAAGCGCTCAGCCGTATTCTGGAGTCCCTGACGGAGCAGTTGACGGCGGGGATCGCGGAGGGGCGCGGCCTATCCGGTGACGAGGTGCGGGAACTGATGCAGCGGGCGCCTTTCCCGGCCAGGGAGGCGCTGGAGGCGAAACTGGTGGACGCGCTGCTCTATCGCGACGAAGTGAACGAGGTAGTCCGCGAAGCGCTGGGCGCCGACGTCGCGTTTCTGTCCCTGTCCGGTTACCATCACAGGCTTGAACCCAAGGACGGCGAACCGGCCACCGTGGCGCTGATCTATGGCCTTGGTACGGTCCACGGCGGGAGCAGCAGCCGACGCGCCTTCACCGGGCGCCACTCCATGGGATCGGACAGCATCGCCCGGGCTTTCCGCCGGGCCGCGGACGACGACGAAGTCAAGGCGATCATCTTCCGCATCGACAGCACGGGCGGCTCCTACGTGGCCGCGGATGTGATCCGGCGCGAGGTGTCGCGGGCGCGCCGGCGCGGCAAACCGGTGATCGTATCCATGGGCGACGTCGCGGGCTCGGGCGGCTACTTCGTCGCCGCTCCCGCCAACCGGATCGTCGCGCAACCCGCGACCCTCACCGGCTCCATCGGGGTGGCGGGAGGAAAGGTGGTGATCAAGGGCCTGTCCGACAAGCTCGGGGTGTCCTGGGACCACATGGCCGTCAACAGCAACGCGACCTTCTGGAGCGCGGCTCAGGACTATGACCCCGGCCAGCAGAGCCGCCTCGAGGGGCTGCTCGACGCGGTCTACGATGATTTCGTCTCGAAGGTGGCGGAGGGCCGGAACCTTCCCGGGGAACGGGTATCTGCGGCGGCCAAGGGGCGCGTGTGGACCGGCGCCGACGCCCGGGAACAAGGGCTGGTGGACGAGTTAGGCGGTTATGCGGCTACGCTTGGGGCCGTCCGCGAGATCGCCGGTATCGCCCCGGATACCGCCGTCCGCCTGCGCCCGTTCCCGCGCCCGAAGTCGACGTTGCGGCTCCTTGCCGAGCAGTTGACGAACGAAGAGGACGGGCAAATCGGGATGCCGGCAGCCGACTTGCTGAACGGGGCGCTCGAGCGCTTCGGACCGTTGGCGGCCTGGGCGCGGCCCACGAGCCTGGCGGGCCGTCGGGGATTGCTGGAGATGGCGCTGCCCGTGCGCTTCCGCTGACCCGGCAGGGATGACGCAACCACGCGGGTTGACAGGGGAAACCGGGCTTTGCTAGCCCGTATATCTGCGGCGATTTCCACGACTAGGGAGCGTTTCCACGCACCAGGGCATTTCCGCGCTCGGGAGCGTTTCATACCATGCTTGACGGCATCAGAGTGCTCGAGCTTGGCCACATCGTGGCCGGCCCGACGGCGGGGCTCATCCTGGCGGCGTTGGGAGCCGACGTCATCAAGGTGGAGCGGCCCGGCAGCGGCGACCAGGCCCGCTTCAGCCGCGGCAACCAGGGCTACTTCCTCGCCTTCAACGGCGGCAAGCGAAGCATCGCCCTGGATCTCAAGGAGCCGCGCGGACGCGAAGCGTTCGAGCGGCTGCTGCGCACGGCCGACGTGCTCATCGACAACTACGGCCCAGGCGTGCTGGAGCGGATGGATCTGGGCCACGAGGCGCTGCAGCGCATCAAGCCCGGACTCCTTCACTGCGGCATCAAGGGATTCCTTTCCGGGCCCTACGAGTCGCGCAACCTGCTGGACGAGCCGGCCCAGATGATGGGCGGGCTGGCGTACATGACCGGACCCCCGGGAATGCCGCTTCGCGCCGGCGCCTCAATCGTCGACATGACCGGCGCCATGTTCAGCGTCATCGGCATCCTCGCGGCGCTGCTGCGGCGCGGCCGTGACGGCGGCGGCGACGACATGAGGGTGGGGCTGTTCGAGACCGCGGTGTTCCTGGTGTCGCAGCACATCGCCAAGGCGGGGATCTCGGGCGAGGTCCCGGCCCCCATGACCGAGCGCGGCGTGGGACAGGACCTGGGGTGGGGCATCTACAAGGTGTTCGAGACCCGCGACCGGCGCCACGTGTTCATCGGCGTCACCAGCGACGTCCAGTGGGAGGCCTTCTGCAGGGAGTTCGGCCTCGACGACCTCTGGGCGGAACAGGCTTTGCGCGACAATGCCGGCCGGCGCTCGGAGTTCCGCCGTTTGACCCGGCGCACGGAGGAACTGGTGCGCACCCTCGAGTTCCGCGACATCATCGCCCGGCTGGAGTCGGTCAACATTCCCCACGCGCCCATCAACACGCCCATGGACCTGTTCGAGCATCCCCATCTCCGGGAACGCGGCCACATGACCGAGTTGACCGCGCCGGACGGGACGTCTTCGCCTCTGCCGGCGCTGCCGGTGGATTTCCGGGGTTCGGAGCTGCCGCGCCGCAGCGATCCGCCGCGGCTCGGCGAGCATACGGTTTCCTTGCTCGAGGAATTGGGATATTCGGAAGAGGAGATTTCCGCCATCACCGGTCCTGAAAGACCCGACGAGTCTTGATCGGCACACAGCCAGGAGAACAAATGACAGCAGAGCAGCAGGTGGATATGCCGCAGGTTGACGCCGCCATCGACGCGTGGAAGGCGGTGACGGAGGAGATGACCGGGAAGATCGTGGAGGAGCGCCAGCCGTGGGTCAGCTCCGTGACCGCTGATGCCATAAAGCACTTCGCCTACGGCACGGACGACGACAATCCCCTGTGGACGGACCCCGGCCACGCGGCCAAGGCCGGGAAGGGCAGGGCGCAGGCGCCCCCGGCGTTCGTCATCGTCAACCGCTACCCGATCCTTCACGGAGCGCCCATGAAGGCGCCGCTGGCGTCCCTCATCGGCGGCGTGGAGGTGGAGTGGTTCGGGCACGTGTACGCCGGCGACACCCTGAGCTCCGAGCCGCGCCAGAAGGAGTTCTTCGAAAAGCGCAACAAGGAGGGGCGGCGGCTCAACTTTGTCATCTCGGAGATCGACTACCGCAACCAGGAGAGCGCTCTGGTGGCGCGGGCCACCGGCACCATGATCATGGCTACCCAGATCGGCCTCCAGACCATGATGGAGCACGAGGTGCCGCGCTACGACGACGGCGCGCTGGAGCGGCTCGAGACCACGTGGCGCGGGGAATACCGCCGAGGGGCGGACACGCTCTTTTTCGACGATGTCGAGGAAGGGAGCGAAATCCCGTCCATCGTGCGCGGCCCCCTGACCATCGGCGACATGGTGGCCTGGAACGCGGCCATCGGCCCCTCGTACAAGGCCGGGCGCTGGGGTTATCTGGACCTCAGCAAGGCCATGCACACGGCCATGTTCAACCCGGTCACCGGCTTTCCGGTCAAGTACTCGCAGCAGCACGAGGACGCCAACATGGCCGCCGGCCGCGGCATGCCGGCGCCCTTCGACAACGGCGTCATGCGCTTCGCCTGGGTGGCGCCGCTGGTGACCAATTGGATGGGTGACGCTGGCTTCCTCAAGCGACTGAACGTCCAGGTGGCCCGTCCCGGCCTGTACGGCGACCTGACCACGTATTCAGGCCGCATCACGGCCAGGGACGAGGAAACGCGAACGGTGTCCCTGGAGATCACCGGGACCCGGCAGGACGGAATGGTGAATACCCGCGGCAGCGCGGAAGTGGTACTGCCCGCCCGGTCCTAGCCGTTTAGACCCCCGACCGACACACTTTACCGAAGGGAGAAGAGACCTTGGACAACTTCGAGAACGGGCTTCCGGCCCGCTGGGACGTCGAGACCGATGTGGTAGTGGTGGGCTTCGGCTTCGCGGGAGGCGTTTCCGCGGTGGCGGCGGCCGATGCCGGCGCCGAGGTCACCATCGTGGAGAAGATGCCCAACCCCGGCGGCATCTCGATTCTGGCCGGAGGCGGCATCGCCACCGCCCTGGACGAGAACAAGGCATTCGAGTACCTGCAGCACACCAACGCGGGGCGCACTCCGGACGACGTGCTCCGTGCCCTGGCCAAGGGCATGACGGAGATGACGGACTTCGTGAAGGAGCTGGTCAAGGAAACCCCGTTCGAGCTGGAAGAGCAGCGCAACGGCGGCACCTACCCGTTTCCCGGCGGCGAGGGGCTCGACGGCTTCAAGATCGCCCCCATGGAAGGCTACGAGGGCTTCGAGTGGGCCAAGGGACTGCGCGGCGGCGCGCGGCTTTTCAAGGTGCTGCTGGACAACGTCGAGGCGCGCCCGAGCATCACCGTGCGGCAGGCCACGCCCGCCAAACGGCTGGTGCGGCACCCGGACCAGGGCATCGTCGGGCTCGTGGCCGAGCACAAGGGCCGGGAGATCGCCATCAAGGCGCGGCAGGGCGTGATCCTCGCCTGCGGCGGCTTCGAGAACAACGACGAGATGAAGCGCAACTACTTCGAGGCCATGCCGGTGTACACTCTCTTTACCGGCAACACGGGCGACGGCATCACCATGGCCCAGGAAGTGGGGGCGTCATTGTGGCACATGTGGCACTTCCACGGCAGCTACGGCTTCAAGTACCCCGAGTTCCCACTGGCCTTCCGCCACTGTTTCCGGGGGCCGCGCAAGGACGACTGGGTCATGCCCTGGATCACGGTGGACAAGTACGGGCGCCGCTTCATGAACGAGTATCCGCCGGCGGTGCAGGACACCGGCCATCGGGCGCTGGAATTCTATGACGCCGACAAGCAGGAGTTCCCGCGCATCCCCGCCTACCTGGTGTTCGACGAGAAGGGGCGCAAGCTCGGCCCGATAGGACAGCCTACGGTGCACGACGAGAACGTCTCCTACGACTGGAGCGAGGACAACCTGGCGGAGGTGGAGCGGGGCTGGATCCGGAAGGCCGACGATCTGGAAACCATTGCCGGGATGATCCCCGCGGCGGAGGCGGCCACGCTCAAGGCCACGGTGGAGGAATGGAACGAGGTGTGCACCAGCGGGGCGGTGGACCGCTACCACCGGCTGCCGGGCACGCGCTTGACCATCGATACGCCGCCGTTCTACCTGGCGGAGGTGTGGCCCATCGTCTCCAATACCCAGGGCGGACCGGTACACGACGCCGAGCAGCACGTCATGGACGTGCGCAACGAGCCCATCCCTCGGCTCTACTCGGCCGGCGAGTGCGGATCGTCCTTCGGGCACCTGTACCTGGAGGCGGGGAACATTACCGAATGCTTCGTCACCGGTCGTATCGCGGGCCGCAACGCGGCCACGCTGGAGCGCTGGTAGAGTCCGTCACCGAGTGAGCCATGCTTGACTACTTCGGCTCCCTGTTCGCCGGCCTCGCGGCCGTGCTGCCCTTCACCGCCACCGGACAGGACCCCTTCGTCTTCATGATGATCGGCATCGCCATCGGCTTCGCCGTGGGGATCCTGCCGGGCCTGGGGGGCGCCACCACCCTGGCCCTGATGCTGCCGTTCATCTACAAGATGGACCCCACCACGGCCTTCGCGTTCCTGCTGGGGAGCCACGCGGTCACCGCCACCACTGGAGACATCACCTCGGTGCTGTTCGGCGTGCCGGGGGAAGGCATCACCGCCGCCACCATCGTCGACGGCCACGCCATGGCCAAGCGCGGCGAGGCCGGGCGCGCCCTCGGCGCCGCGCTCATGAGCTCTCTTATCGGCGCCATCTTCGGCGCCTTCGCGCTGGCCCTGGCGATCCCCATCGTGCAGCCGCTGGTGCTCTCCATCGGCGCGCCCGAGTTCATGATGCTGAGCCTCCTGGGCATCACCTTCCTGGCGTCCCTGAGCGGCGGCAACCTCGCCAAGGGCCTTACCGCCGGCGGCTTCGGCCTGGTGCTGGCCATGGTGGGGCTTGACGCCATCACCAGCGTGTCCCGTTATACCCTGGAGCCCATCCTCGGGAGCGAGAACGTCCTGTTCCTGTGGGACGGACTCTCGCTGGTGGCCGTGACCGTGGGGCTGTTCGCCATCCCCGAGATCATCGAGCTCGGGACCCAGGGGAGCAGCATCGCCCGGGACGCACCGGAAGCGCTGGGCGGGGTGATGCAAGGCGTTCGGGATACGTTCCGGAAGTGGAAGCTGGTGCTTCGCTGCAGCGCCATCGGCACCTACATCGGGCTGATTCCCGGCCTGGGAGGCGGACCGGCCCAGTGGGTGGCCTACGCCCACGCGGTCCAGAGCGGCTCCTCGGAACAGACCCCTTTCGGTCAGGGAGCGGTGGAAGGAGTCTTGGGGCCCGGCGCCGCCAACAACTCCAAGGAAGGCGGGGCGCTGGTGCCCACCATCGCCTTCGGCGTGCCCGGCAGCGTGGGCATGGCGATCCTGCTGGGCGCGTTCATCATCCAGGGCATCGTCCCCGGACCAGACCTGCTGAACCCCCAAAAGCACCTGAACCTGACCTTCTCCTTCGTCTGGATCATCGTGCTCTCCAACATCGTCACGGTGGCGGTCTGCTTTCTCTTCCTCAAGCACTTGGCCAGGATCACCTTCGTCAAGGGCACCTACCTCATCCCGTTCCTGCTGCTGCTCATCTTCCTGGGCGGTTTCGCCGTCAAGAACAGTTTCGGCGACATGATCGTGGTGCTTCTGTTCGGCGCGTTGGGGTGGCTGATGATGCGCAATGACTGGCAGCGGCCCCCCTTGCTGCTGGGTCTCGTGCTGGGAGGCATCGCCGACAACAACCTGTTCCTCACCACCAAGATCTACGGCATGAGCTGGGTGACGCGGCCCGGCGTCATCGTCATCGGACTCATGATCGCCGGGGCCTTGCTCTACCCGCTGTGGCAGGCGCGCAAACAGCGCCAACGCGTAGAGACCGAAAAGGAACAGGGGGCCGAAGGTTATGAGGAAACCGCTCCGGAGGAGGCAGGGGAGGCATCCAAGTCGGAGCGCACCCTGTTCGCCGGGCTGTTCGTGGCCATCTTCGTCTACGTGGTATACGAGGCGCTCTACGGGTTCGGGGCCATCGAGAAGCAGGCGGCGCTGTTTCCCCTGGCGGTGGGCTTGCCGAGTCTGGCGCTGGCGATCCTCGCGCTGTTCCAGGAATTCCGCACTCCGGCGCGGGTGGCAGTGGCTGAAACCGCCGCCGCGGCCGCCGAGCGCGCGCTGCTGCGCCGCCGCACCGTGGTTATCGTCGCCTGGACGGTGGGTTTCTTCCTGGCGATATGGTTTCTCGGCTTCATCACGGCTTCGGCGGTGGCGACCGTCGCCTACCTCAAGCTGGGGGCAGGCGAGAAGTGGGGCATCAGCGTGGCGCTGGCGGCGGTTGCGTGGATCTTCTTCTTCGGCCTCTTCGACTACGGGTTGAAACTGCCTTTCCCGCCGGGAGAGCTTTTCCTCTGGCTGGGACTCGCCTGAACCTCATCGGGCTCATCGAGATTGAAACATGAACGCATCCTGGGACCAGGAAACCGACGTCGTCGTGGTGGGCTACGGCTACTCCGGCGGCATCGCCGCCATCGTCGCCCACGATATGGGCTCCCGTGTGACGCTGCTGGAGAAGATGGAGCACCCCGGAGGTAACTCCATCCTGTCCGGCGGTTTCTTCCGGATCACCGACGACGTGGAAAAGGCCTTCGCCTACCTCAAGCGCATGTGCCTCAACACCGTGCCCGATCCGGTGATCCACACCTTCGCCAAGGAACTGCGTACCCTCTCCGGCTTCATGAGGGAGCTCACCGACGACACCGACATCGAGGTGCAGGAGCGGCCCGGCACCGGCGGCACCTACCGTTTCGAGGGCGGACCGCCCGGAGACGCCATCGGGCTCCTGGCGGTCAAGAGCGAGGAGGCCCAGTGCTATCCCTGGCTGCAGGTCCACGGCACCGGCTGGATCGCCTTCAAAGTGGTGGACGACAACGTGAGCAAACGTGACATCGACGTGTCCGTGTCCACGCCGGTGCGGGAGCTGGTGTCGGACGAGCAGGGGAGGGCGGTGGGCGTGGTCGCCGAAAGCGAAGGCAAGACCCTGCGGATCCGGGCGCGCAAGGGTGTCGTGCTGGCCGCCGGAGGGTTCGAGCACAACGAGCAGCTCAGGCTCCAGTACCTCCAGGCGCAGCCCTTCTACCCCATCTGCGCCCTCGGCAACACCGGCGATGGGCTGCTGATGGGACAGAAGGCCGGCGCCGGCCTGTGGCACATGTGGCACGTCCACGGCGGCTACGGCTTCAAGACGCCGGAGTACCCCATCGCCTTCCGGCATCGCATCCAGGGGCGGCACGGCGCCAACCACCGCCCCAAGCCGGGCGAGGAGTTCTCGCTCAAGAGCGGCGACGAGGGGCCGAAGATGATGCCCTGGATCGTCGTCGACAAGTTCGGCAAGCGCTACATGGACGAGTACCCGCCGGCGCCCCAGGACAGCCCCTGGCGCGACATGAGCCTCTACGACGTTCACGTCAAGGACTTCCCGCGCATACCGTCGCACATGATCTTCGACGAGAACGGGCGCATCACGGGGCCGATGTTCACCCCCATCAGCGACCACCCGTCGCGCCGCTACGAATGGAGCGAGGACAACTCCGTGGAGTTGGCCAAGGGCTGGATCAAGCAGGCGCCCACCATCGAGGATCTGGCGCGGACCATTGGCGTTCCGGAGGACAACCTGGCTGCCACGGTGGCGCGCTGGAACGAGATCTGCGACCGGGAAGAGGACACGGACTTCCGGCGCTTCGCCGGCAGCCTGTTCCCCATCTTCAAGCCGCCGTTCTACGCCGTGGAGGTGTGGCCCATCATCACCAATACCCAGGGCGCGCTGGCCCACGACAAGGACCAACGGGTGCTGGACGCCCACGACAAGCCCATTCCCGGCCTCTACTGCGCCGGCGAGATGGGCGGCGTGTTCGGGCACCTCTACCTCAACTCGGGCAACAATTCCGAGGCGTTCATTACGGGCATGATCGCCGGGCGGACCGTCGCGGCGGAATCGCCTCCCGCCGATCGTTGACACCGCCAATGGTCGACAGGGTGTGCGCGGCATTCGGCGGGCAAGCGACATGTAGGGGCGAGTTTCGACTCCGCCCAGGCGGCAGATGAGCGTCCTCATCACGGGCGGCACCGGATTCGTCGGAATACACGTAACGGCCCAACTGGCCGCGCTGGGAGAGGCGGTGGTGGCGTTGTCCGCCGAAGGCGCGTTGGACGGCGCCTCGTTGGACTTCCTGGGTCGGGGCCGGGAGCGGGTGACCTGCCTCAAGGGCGATGTCCTGGACCTGGACGCGGTGCGGGCTGTCATGGAGCGGCACGGCGTCGACCGGGTGATCCACGGGGCCGCCGTCACCGCCATCGGCGATCTCGAACCGGAGGCGGCGCGGCAGGCGGCGGTGGTCAACGTCGGCGGCACGGCCACCGTGCTGGAAGCCGCGCGTCTGACAGGCGTGAAACGGTTCGTCCACCTTAGCTCGGCCAGCGTATATGGCGCCACGGACCCCGCGGTACCCCTGGAAGAGGACGCCACGCTCGTGCCCCGGGGCATCTACGGCATCACCAAGCGGGCCGCGGAAGACGTCGTGCGCCGTTACTTCGAGCTGTTCCCGATGGAAGGGGCCATCCTGCGCCTGTCCGCCCCTTACGGCCCCTTGGAACGCCCCAATCCCCTGCGCACCGTCATGTCACCGGTGTTCCACTGGTGCCGGGCGGCGTTGGAGGGCGATGAGGTAGAGTTGGCCGACGACCTCGTGCGCGACCTCACCTACGTGTCGGATACCGCACGCTGCGTGGTGCTGGCTTTCCTCAAAGCGGACCTGAAACGTCAGGTCTACAACGCAAGCTGTGGTGAAAACCTCCGTTTCTCTGATATCCTTGCGGCCTTGGCGCGAATCCGGCCGGGTTTCCGTTTCCGCCTCAAGGAAGGCGGAGCGCTCTCCGCGTTCTTCCGTGACAGTCTCCGGGGCCCCTTGTCCATGAAGCGTGCGCGGGAAGATCTGGGATTCACGCCGCAATTCGATATCGAAACCGGGTTGAGCCGTTACCTCGAATGGCTGGAACGCCATCCGATCTGACCGTGTGAGCGGTCTTCGAGCAGGAGCTGATCCATGATCCCAAGGGCGTTCGAATACTTCAATCCTCCGACCCTGGAAGAGGCCGTGAGGCTTCTCGAACAATACGGCGAGGACGCCAAGCTCATGGCCGGCGGCCAGAGCCTGCTGCCGATGATGAAGCTGAGGATGGTCTCGCCGACAGTGGTGGTGGACCTGTGGCACGTGCCGGAACTCGACGCCATCAGGCAGGACGACGGCATGGTGCGAATCGGCGCCATGACCACACACTACGCGCTGCAGAGTTCGCCGGTGATCCAGCGCAACGCTCCGGCTCTGGCGGATGCCGCACGAGTGGTGGGAGACCCGCTGGTGCGCAACCTCGGCACCATCGGCGGCAGCGCCGCACACGCCGCCTACAACGCGGACTATCCCGCGGTGCTGGTGGCCCTGGGCGCCGAGATTCGAGCATTGGGGCCCGACGGAGAGCGCACCATCGAGGCCGCCGACTTCTTTACCGATACCTTCACGACCTGTCTCGAACCTGCTGAAATCATAATTGAAATCGCAATCCCGGTACCCTCGGACGCGGACCGGAGCAGTTACCTCAAGCTCAGCCGCCGAGGGACCGACTTCGCCATCGTCGGGGTGGCGGCGGCCCTCACCAAGGGCGATGACGGCGGCTGCGCCGACGCCCGAGTGGTGCTCACCGGAGTGGGCAGCATTCCCGTGCGCGCGACGGACGCCGAAGAGATCCTGAAGGCCGGGCCGCTGAACGCGGACCGCATCCAGGAGGCCGGCGAAGCCGCCAAGCGGAACCTCGATCCGCCCTCGGACGTGCAGGCGGACGCACCGTACCGTATCGACGTATCCGGCGTCTACGTGAGGCGCGCGGTTACGGCGGCCTGGAATCGCAACTAGTGTCCTGTCTGGTTAATTCGCGCCATAAGATGCGCAGGATTTTCGTTGTCGGCAAGGCGCGATGACGAGTGGGGGCGACCGTAGGT
>JAPPHF010000066.1:0-13573 GCA_028821115.1 Deltaproteobacteria bacterium
AACGCTCGCCCGACTCTCGGGCAAGAACTCGCCGTTGACGTATGCCGTGCGCTCTTCTGCCATGGAAATGCTCCCTTCGGGTGATTTCTGATCCCCATGGTAGGACGTTCGGCGGGTATCTGTAAACACCACGAGGCGAGACGCGCACAGCGCTGCCGCCCGGGGTCCCTCCATTGGCCGGACGAGGTGTGTAGGGGCCACCGGCCGGTCGCCCCTACCCTTAGGCGCCTTCACACAGCAGCTCCAGCAGCTCGTCGGGTGAATCCACGATGTAGTCGGGGGCTTCCTTCGCTAGCGTGGTCCGGCTCTGGTAGCCCCAGGTGACGCCGGCGGTCCGCACGCCGGCGGCCTTGCCGTGGCGGATGTCGCCGCGGGTGTCGCCGATCATGAACGCTTCCCGTGGCGGGACGTGGAAGCGCTTCAGGGCGTGGCCGATCTTCTCGCTCTTGGTCCCGGGTTGTCGCGCATCGAGCACTAGGGAGACGCATTCGGCGACGCCGTTGCGGGCGAGGCCCTGCCTTACCAGGTGTTCGTAGTTGGAGGTCACGATGACGATGGTGTGGCGCCCCGACAGGGTGCTCAGGAGATCAGGGATGCCCGGGAACATGGCTGGCTCGTAGCCCTCGGCTTCCAGCAGGGCATGGGTCCGCTGGGTGTAGCGGTCAATGTCCGGTTCCGGAACGCCCAGCAGCGTCGCGAGCCCGGCGGCGTTCAGGTCCTCGATGGTTTCGAAGTCGGCGCGGGTCGGCGGCCGCCCCAGCCCGGTATCCGCGGCGGTGCGCTGGAAGGCGCTCAGGAGCTGGTCGAAGGAGTCGACAAGAACACCGTCGTAGTCGAAGTTGAGCAGCATGCGGCGGGGCCGCGGTTCAGGCCGCGGCGTTGCCTTCCGCCGGCGGCTGGATCTCCTCCATGAGCCGCGCGATGATGTCCAGCGACGACAGGCCCTCGGCCTGCGCCTTGAAGTTGGGGATGATGCGGTGGCGCATCACCGATGGCGCCATGGCCTGCACGTCTTCCACCGACACCGCGAAGCGCCCGTCCAGGATGGTCCGGGCCTTGCTGCCCAGCACCAGGAACTGGGAGGCCCGAGGCCCCGCGCCCCATTCCACGTAGTTCTTCACCACTTCGGGCGCCAGGGGATTGCCGGGCCGGGTGGCCTGGGCCAGGGTCACCGCGTAGTTCACCACGTAGGGGGACACGGGGACCCGGCGCACCAACTCCTGACAGGCGAGGATGGCCGGTCCGTCCATGACCTTGGCCGGCGACGGCCGCTCCGATGATGTGGTCTGGAGGACGATCTGGACCTCGTCCTCGAGGGGCGGGTAGGACACCTCGATGTTGAGCATGAAGCGGTCGAGTTGCGCTTCGGGCAGCGGATAGGTGCCTTCCTGTTCGATGGGATTCTGGGTGGCGAGGACGAAGAACGGCAGGTCCAGCGGGTAGGTGGTACCGCTGGCCGTGACCCGGTACTCCTGCATGGACTGGAGCAACGCAGCCTGGGTCTTGGGCGGCGTCCGGTTGATCTCGTCCGCCAGCAGGACGTTGGTGAAGATGGGACCCCTCAGGAACTGGAGCTGCCGACGGCCGGTGGCGGCATCCTCCTGGAGGATGTCGGTGCCGGTGATGTCCGAGGGCATCAGGTCCGGAGTGAATTGGATGCGGTTGAAGCTCAGGTCCAGCACCTCGGCCAGCGTGCCGATGAGCAGGGTCTTGGCCAGGCCCGGCACCCCCACCAGCAGGCAATGTCCCTTGGAGAAAAGGGCGATGAGGACCTCGTCGATGACCTTGTCCTGGCCGACGATCACCTTGCGTATCTCCGCCAGCATGGTGCGGCGCTTCCGGCCGAATTCCTCGATGGCCTCGAGTTCTTGATCCAAGAGCTGAGTTTCGTCCATGGCGGTAAGGTTCCTTCCGTGTTGCCCGGAGCCCGTGCGGACCGGCGGCGGTGTGGGGCGGGCGGGCCTTATGCCCGGCCCTAGGAGCCGCGCAGCTTCATCATGATCTGTCGGGTCTTGCGAACCCCTTCGTCGTCGCCGGCCGTTTCGTAGACCCCGGCCAGGACCTGGTACACGCCGCGGTGGAACGGATTGATCTGGAGCGCTTCCAGCAGGGCGGCGCGGGCCCGCGTGTAGTCGCCGGCCTCGTGATGAAGCCGGCCCAGGAGGTAATAAGTTTGGACCCGGTCGGGGTCGAGATACCGCGCCTTCTCCAGGTGCGGCAACGCTTCATCGTAACGCCGCGTGTGTATCAGGGTTTCGCCGAGCCGGTTCAGGATGACCGTGGAATCGGGTCCGGCGCGGAGCGCCCGGCGATACTCCGCGCTGGCGGCGCGAAGGCGGCCGCGCTGGCGCAGGCGGTCGCCCAGGTGGGTCCGGTTCCTGGCGATCTCGGACTGAATCTCGCTCAGCTCCACGGCCGGCTGAGTCTCTCCCTCCTGGGCCACCTTGTAGCGCCGCATGCGGCTCCCCTGCACCGGCTTGAGCCCCTGGCCCGCGACAAACTGCTGCCAATCGGCCTCGAAACCGTCCAGCGGCACGCCCATGACGGCTTCGATGGCCTCGGCGGTGGACAGCTGGCGGACGTTGGAGAGGACGTCGCGAATGCCCGCGGCGCCCTTCACCTGCCTGATGTAGTCAACGGCCGAGGCCACCTCCGCATAGGCGAGCTGGACCTGCTCCGGCGTGTCCAGGCGGATCAGGGAGGGCTCCATGTCCTTGAAGCTGACGAACTCCTGCCGCTCGATGGCCGTGGCCAGCAGGGTTTCGTTGGCCGGGGTCAAGTAGTCGGGTTTGGCCCCTTGGTCCGGGTTGCGCCACACGGTCTCGTAGTAGCGGGCGATGCCTTCGTGCAGCCAGATGGGCGCCTTGTTGCGGGTGATGTTGACGATGACTCGGTGGATGTATTCGTGGACGAGGGAATCGAGCCAGCGGTAGCCGTGGGCCATCGCCCGCGGCGAGATGATCATGACCTTGTTGAACTTGCACAACCCGATGGCGCCGGTCTCCTCGATGTCACGGAGCGAGAAGGTGGTGATGGCCGTGAAGGACTGGACGTCCGGGGCGATCTCGATCCGCACCCTGCCGCGCGGCCGGTAGCCGAGCGCCCGTCCCACCTCCTCGTGCGCCTGCTCCAGCGCCGCCAGCGCGGGCTCCGCCAGGATGCCGTCGCTCTCTTCGTGGAGGTGGAGCACGAAGTGGTCGCTCTCGTAGCGCTTCATGTGCCGGATGACGTCGTGGGTCTGCTGCAGCAACAGGCGCAGGGCCTGGCGCTGTTCGTCCTCGGCCTCGATGGCAAGAGCCTTCTCCACGGTGGCGAGAGCCTTGGCGTATGCGCCCTCGTAGTAGGCCAGGAGCGCGGCCAGGTCCAGGGCGTCCAGGGATCGGGGCTGTGCTTGCAGAAGCCCCTCGATCACCGGCCGCGCATCCTCGACCCGCCAGGCTCCGAGGAGCTGCCGCGCGGTCTCCACCGCGGAACCGTCCGGCGCGGTTTCCGCCCCCCGCGCGGGCGACGCGACGAGGGCGAGAAGCCCCGCGAGCCACAGGATCCCGCACGTGAGCTTGAAGACGGTGGACAATCTTTCCATGGAACCGGCGCCGCCGGGGTTACGCTTCGGTGAGAGGCATCCGCGTCCGCTTCGCGTTGCTACTGCGACAACTCCCTGAAGTAGCGCTCGACCTGTTCCTTGAAGCGGTCGGGCACGTGTTCCTTCAACGACTCCAGGACCTCCTTGCGAAACTTCTCGGGCTTGTAGTCGTCCTTGCCGGGAAGCTTGAACTCCTCCGTGTCAAGGCCGGTGAGGTTCTCGTCGATGTCGTGATCCGGGAACTGCGGCGGCATGCCGGTGGGCGGCAGGAACTGTCCGGGAGGCAGGAAGCGGCCGCGGCGGAACACGTGCACCAGCGGCACGCGCCCGAACCTGCCCCGCTGCGCCAGCCGCTGCATCGCCTGCTGCATCTGCTGGCTCGACTGGGAGAGGCGGTTGATGGCCTCCTGCTCCGGCGGGATGGCCTGCCCCGGCCGCAGCGAACCCAGTTCGTGGGTGGCCGCGCCCATGAAGTCGCCCGCCTCGGCGATGTTGTTGACAATCTTCGGATCCAGCGACGGGAAGAGCTGGAACAGGTAGCGCAGCCGTTCCACCAGATCCCGGGTCCGCGTCGCCAGCACGTCTTCGCGAGTGGCGAGCTCCCGCACCGCGTCCTTCTGGGACGGGGTCAGCTCCGGGTCGGGGATGCTGGCGATGGCCTGGTATTCCCGTGCCAGCGCCTTCAGCAGTTCCAGGGCCGCCTTGCGCGCGTCATCGAGAGGGCCCATTGCCGTGAGCTCTTCGGCGGCCGGAACGAACTGCTTGGAGAACGCGTCGAAGTCACGGTTCTCGAGCATTTCCCGTAGTCCCGACAGCAGCCCGCGGACGGCGGCGTCGCGTTCGCGTTCGGCCGGAGGCCGGGCGCGATCGCTTTCCAGGTCGGGCGGGGCCAAGAGATGGGACAGCACCGCCAGGTCGGCCTGCGCGCTCGCCGCAAGCCGGCCAAGGGCCTCCTCCCGCTGCGCCTCGACCTCCGCGGTGGCTTCCTTGTAAGTGCCCTCGGTTCCCAGCAGAATTTCCTGCTGTTCCTGGAGGATCTGCTGCAACTCGTCGCTGGACCGGCTCATGGCCCCCTGCATGCGGGACATCATGGATCCCTGGGCCTGCTGCTGCTGGTTTCGGAGCATGGCCGCCAACTGCGCCATCTGGTTGAAGAGTTCCCGTGCCAACTGCATGGCGCCTTCGATGTCGCCTTCCCTGAGCTTCTGGCGGATCTGGTCCATCATCGAGCGCATGTCGCCGAACGGCATGTTGCGCAGGTTCTGCGGGTTGACGAACTGGTCCGGAACCTGTTGGGCGAACTGCATGAGGGAGGCCTGCAGTTCCTGGAGCTGCCGGGAGAGCTTGGACAGTTCCTTGAGCACCTCGTCCAGCTCCTTGTTGCCGCTGCGCAGCTTGTCCAGCGAATCCAGGAAGCGCTCCTGATTCTTGACCATGTCCCGGGCGTTGGCCGCCATGTCCTGGCCCGCGAGGCGCCGGCTTACGTCCTCGCTGAGCATGGACAGCCGTTCCAGCTCCGTGGCCATGGCGTCGTGAGCCTGTTCCCGTTCCGCCGGCGATTCCGCCTGGCGCATCCCTTCCACGAGTTCTTCACGGGCGTGCTGGAGGTTCCGTCTCAGGGTCTCGAGGTCGGACCAGGTGGCGAAGTCGCTGATGCGGTCCTCGCGGGTGCGCCGCATGGCTTCGTCCACGCGCTGCAACATCTGCTCGAGGCCTTCCTCCATGCGTTGGGCCGGGTCGCCGGCAGTCTGTTCGTCGAGAGGGGCTTCCAGGTGATCGCCGAGGAGGTCCACCATCTTGTCGGAAATGTCCCGGATCATCTCGGCCACCTGGCGATGCTCGGCCTTGAGGTTCTTGAGGCGGAGGCTCAGGGGCCGCGACTTCACCAGCTTGGGCCCCGAGATGGTGTCGTTGTCCAGCACCTCGAGATGGTAGACCACGACGTCGCCTTCCTCCAGGCCAATGCTGTCCAGATCCCAGATGAACGTTTCCGCCAGGGAACGTGAGACTTCGTCGCGCCACACCGGGATGCGCTCCTCCCGTTCCCCGACGGCCGCCACCAGGGTGACCAGGCGGAGCCCGTAGTCGTCGCTGGCGCGATACTCCAGGGCCAGTCTCTCGTCGCCGTTCACTTCCAGGTCTTCCGTCGGCTTGAGCAGCTCCACCAGCGGGAAGCTGTCGGGCACGGCCACCATCTCGTACGGTATCGGCAGGTTCTCGAAGCCGAAGGCGTCCTCGAGGCGGATGCGGTATCCCTGCGAACGGAACAGCACGATGCTGCCCTGAGCGTTGTCTCCCGTGATCTTCAGCGGGACCTCCCGGCCGTCGTCCAGGGCGACCACCGCGTGTGCCATGCTCTTGTTGGTGGTGGCGGAAATGCTCAGGGTCGAGCCTTTCACGCCGCGGACGTTGCCGCCTGTGAAGGTCTGGTCGGGAAGGCCGGTGTAGTGGGGCGGGTAGAGCGTCACCTGCAGGTCGGTGACGGATGGCCGGTCCACCGCGGTGATGGTGTACCAGGGAGACTCGAACGGCCCGGTCACCACTTGGTAAAGGAGGTCTTGGGTCACTTCGGGCAGGACGGCCGTGTAGCGCCCGGTCTCGGCCAGATTCATCGTGGCGGTCTGCGGTTTCCCGGTCGCCGGTTCCGCTCCTGCTGCCTTGAACACGAGCTCCACCACGTCCGGACGCGCTCCGGAGGTGCCGGCTTCGACGGAAACGGCGGCGCCGCGGATCACCCGCACGTCCCGTGTCACCACGTTGATGAAGATGTCGGCGGGCGGCAGGTGCTCCAGTGGATGCGCCACCAGCGCCAGGGTCCGGCCGGGGAAGTCCGGGAGCAAGACGGCCAGGGCCAGAACCGGCGCGGCCGCCAGCGCCAGCAGCCGTGCCTTGACCCGGAGCGGCCGGACATCCACCAGAGCCGCGGGTTCCATGCCACTTATCTGCTCGCGGGTCTGGCGGATCAGCGCCAGGATCATGGCGGCGGAAGCGCCGGCCGGTCGGGCCGGGTCGGCGATCTGCGGGTAGAGCTGGAGCGAGTTGATGAGGTTGTTGCGGAGTTCCGGCCGTTGCCTCTCGATGGCCCGGGCCGCCCAGGAAAGGCTGCGAGACCTCAGGAAACGAAGGAGCGTGACGCCGGCCATCGCCAGCACCGTGGCGATCGAAAGCACGCTAAACGTCAACGGGGCATAGGGAAGGAACTCCTTCACCGCGTCGACGCCCACGCCCAGGGCCGCCAGCACCGCCAACGCCGTGCCGGCAAGGCATAACGCCTCCAGGCCCTCGACCCTCCGGAGCCGGTTCACGAACCGCCGCAAGAGGTCGTCAATCGGACGGTAGTCTTCTTCGTGCAATGGGGGAGCCTCGCCTTAAAAGCGTACCCATTGGTGCGCTCAACCCGGGTTTGTAAGACACATTCTAGAACTTTTTTTCGGATGTACAAGGGCTCGCCGGCGCACGCCGGAAGGAACCGGACCGGTGCGCGGGCAGCGCGTGGGACGCCGTCGCAGGTGATCTGGCAACCCCTCGGGGCTTGTGGTACAAAGACGGACTCGCCTGCATTCCCCGCAAGGACTCCGTTGAAAGGACTCGTTGAATGGACCGCGACTACACGGAACTGCCCCTCGTCTGTCACGAAGGGCACGAAGACCATGACCACGACGATGCCCCGCTGCCCGATGAAGACCACCCCATGTGGCGGTCGGAGCGCATCTCCCTGACTTCCGTCGGCATCGACATCGGCTCGTCGACGTCTCATCTCATCTTCTCCCGTCTGGTTCTACGCCGGCAGGGCATTTCCCTGTCGAGCCGCTTCGTGGTGGTCTCGCGGGAGATCGTCTACGAGTCGCCGATCCTGCTGACGCCCTATGTCGACAAGCTGACCATAGACACGGAGAAGCTGAACGAGTTCATCCACGACGCGTACGCGCGCGCGGGCCTTACCCGGCGGGACATCGATACCGGAGCCCTGATCGTTACCGGCGAGGCGGCCAAGAAGAAGAACGCCGAGGCCATCGCGGCGCTATTCGCCGAGGAGGCGGGCAAGTTCGTGTGCGCTACCGCGGGCCACAACCTCGAGGCGATCCTGGCGGCCTACGGGTCGGGCGCGGTGGAGGCGTCGACCGGTGACGGCGACGTCGCTTGCATGAACGTGGACGTTGGCGGCGGCACCAGCAAGATCGCCATCACCCGCGGCGGACAGGTGGTGGATACGGCGGCGCTGGAGGTGGGCGCCCGGCTGGTGGCGCTGGACGAGAATCAGAAGATCAACCGGCTCGAGGACGCGGGGGCCCGTATCGGACAGGCCAGCGGCGTGTCGCTGGTTCTCGGCAAGATGCTGGGGGAGGCCGACAAGGAACGCATGGCCGGGACGCTGAGCGGATGCCTCCTGGAGGTGCTGGGGCGCGGGCCGCTGTCCCCGCTGACACAGGAGATCATGCTCACGCCGGCGCTCTCGTACCAGGAACCGATACGTTCCGTCCAGTTCTCCGGCGGGGTGTCGGAGTACATCTACGGTTACGAGGCGGGGGACAAGGGAGACCTGGGCAACCACGTCGGGCGGAAGATCCGAGAGGGGGCCGTGGAGCTGGCGACCCGCGAGTCGTGGGAGTTCAAGGAACCCGAGGTGCGCATCCGCGCCACCGTCATCGGCGCCTCCCAGTACACCGTGCAGGTCAGCGGCAACACCATCTTCCTCTCCGATGACTCCGTGCTGCCGTTGCGGAATCTCCAGGTGATCACGCCGCACTTCCGCCAGACCGAGCCTCTGACCACGGAGGACGTCCGTGGCTCCATCGAGAGCGCGCTGCAGCGCTTCGACATGACCGAGGGGGACCGCGGGGCCGCGCTGGCGCTCCACTGGGAGCTGGGTCCCTCCTATCCGCTCATCAAGACGCTGGCCACCGGTGTGGTGGAGGGTATGAGAGAGCATTTGCGGCAGGGACAGCGTCTCGTGCTGGTGTTCGACGCGGACATCGCGAAGTTGGTGGGAAACATCATCGACAAGGAGATCCTTCCGGGGTGCGGCGTCATCTCCATCGACGGCATCGACCTCAAGGATTTCGACTTCGTCGACATCGGCGAGGAGCTGCCGGACGCCAAGGCCGTGCCGGTGGTGATCAAGTCGCTGATCTTCCGCCACGAGGAGTGGGGCAGGGGGCGCTTGCTGGCGAGCGATTGATCTACCCCTTATCGGAACCCTTCATTCTTTCCTTGAGCCGCGCAGGATGGTTCGGGTCCAGCGGCCTGAAACCGGCTATTGAAAGCCACACCCTCAGCAGGTGACGTCCGGTTCCCTCCGCGGCAAACCCCGTGCGCGAATGCAGGACCACGTGGTTGTTGAAGTACTCTATGTCGCCCGCTTCGAGCTCAAGGGAAACCGCGACCCCGTCGGCCACGGTGTCGAATACATCAAGGGCGCGGTTCTGCCTCTCCGTCAACTCCGGCACACCTGCCAACTTCTGTGCGCGCCTGATGTGGACCGGGTAGGCGCAGGCGTTGAAGACGCCGTCTCGCAGGCTCAGGAAAGGCAGCCGGGTCCACGGGTGGCCGTGGTCCGGATGCGAGTGAGTCAGAGCCACGTGAAACGGCTGGGTGAGCACCTCCAACAAGTCGGGATGCTCAACTGCGAGGATATTGTAGACGGTGGCGGCGCTGGCAAGCCGGCGGGTTCCGCCCTCGCGGGAGGGTTGCACGCACAGGAACCCGATGACATCCTCGGGGTCGGCGTGAAAGGGAAGCGCCCCCGCAGCGCGAAAGCCCAACCTGTCGCGACTCCCCGGCTCCGCCCGCACGTGGGCGATCCTTACCCCTCCCGGCTGCTCCACCGGCTCACCCAACAACCGGCTCAAGACCCAGAAGGCACGGGCAAGCTCGCACTCCGTCATGTCCTCCGACGGCAGCCCGCGAAGGATTCGAAAACCAAGACCCGATTTCAACTCCCGCGCCGTCACGGCCATTTGCGAAGCCAGCAGCGGCAAGGCAGGCATCCCATGCAACTCGTCTCGATGGTTCTCTCCCAGGGAGACGGGCAGCTCTGCCAACTCGGCGTCGGTAAAGCGATGGCACCAGACTTCCGACCGGTCGAGGTCGTGGGGCTCCCATGCGGCGGCGTCCCCGGTTTCGGGAAAGCGTGCGGTTCCGATTGCCATTGCGAGTGCGTCACTTCTCACGGAAGGCGTCCTGCCGGTAGCCCCGAAGGGGCTGCAGGAGGTATTCGATGACGCGTTGTTTGCCGAGGATGACCGAAGCCTCCGACGACATGCCGGGCAAGAGATCGATCTTCTGCCCCTCAACCTCCATGAAGGTTTGATCGAGCTCGATGATGGCCTTGAACACAGGGCCGCCCGCTTCGCCTCCTGACTGCGGAGCGTTTGCAGGCGCAACGCCGTTCGTGATGCCCGTGAGTGCCTGCGGTCCGGACTGGACTCCGGAGTTCACGGCATCATGTCCAACATAGCTCACGGTGCCGTTGATGGCGCCGTAGCGGCGGAAATCGAAGCTGGTGACCTTGAGGATCACTCGTTGGCCGGGCTTCACGAAACCGATGTCGGTGTTGGCAACGAAGGCCTCCACCCTGATCCCGGCGTCGCGAGGTACGATCACCATGAGCCGCGCGCCGGGCTCCACCATGCCGTTTTCCGTGTGCACGGCGAGGTCCTGGACGACGCCGTCGACGGGGGACAGGAGGGTGTGCCGGGCGCGATGCTCCCTGGCTTGGCGGATGTCCTCCCGCAGCACGATCATTCTTTCCCGGACGGCTGCGAGCGCAGAGCGCCGTTGCCGGTAGAACTCGGAGACCGCCCGCTCCTTTTGCGCTTCGATGGCCCGCAGAGAGGCTTTGGCCTCGGCCAGTTCCGTCCGGCGGAGCGCGATGTTTCCCTCGAGCTCCACCAGTCGCTCCTGCTCCTCGAAAAGAGCCAGGCGGGAGCCCTGGTCCCTGCGGTGCAGCGTCTCCCGCATGGCGGTCCGTTCGCGCAGGATCGGTAGCAGCTTCCTGTGCTTGGCGAGAGAGGCCTTGACGGTGTGGAGTTGTGCTTGCCGTTCCGACATCATGCCGTCCAATTCGTGAAGGTGGGCTCTGTGTGCCGCGATCTGGTCAGCCATGAGCCCTTCGTTGATCGAGACGATCTCCGGCGGGGCGCCGGGAGGTGGCCGGAAGGGCCGGGCCTTGCGCCAGCCCAGGGCGGCCTCCAGGCGCGCGGCTTCCACGGACTTGATCTGCAGCTCGGCCGTGAGCTTGGAAATCTCGGCGTCTACCAGGGTCGCGTCAAACTCGATCAGGACGTCGTCCCGCTCGACAGAGCTTCCTTCCTCCACGGCGATGCGCCTGATCTTGCCCTGCTCGAAGGACCGGATGACCTTGACCTGCCCGGTAGGAACGACGCGTCCCGGTGCCACCGCGGCCAGTTCCACTTCGGCGAGCGAGGCCCAGGCCAAGGTGGCGATTAGAAAGACGCAGAGAGAAACGAGTAGTATGATATCCGCGTGGCGCGACCTGTTCATTGCAGGATCCTGGGCAGTTGTGTCGAAGGAGATGTTGCGGTTCGATCAGGCCAGAATATGTGACTTTCGATCCTCTCTCCCACGCAGCGCCTCGAAAGCTTTTTCCCCGGCCCATAGAGCCGCGACCGCCATTGCCATGACGAAAAGCGCCCCCCGCCACCACGGGAGAATCTCCTGCATAGCCCACCAGTCGTGCAACGTGCCCGCCTCAGCTCCGGCCCACGCCAAGGTCAGGATGGCCGTCGCGACATAGACCCGGCGAAGCGAAGTGTATAGCAAACGGTCGACTTTGTAGGACGCCTGCCATACCCACATCACCATCGAAAAGAGAGCCGTAAACAGGAGCGCACCCTGCAGGGACTGGCCACGATAGGCGACATCGCAGGCGGTCGTCACCATCAGCACGAACGTACAGGTAAAAATACTGTGGTACGTTAACCACAACGCCCTCTGATACAAGCTGAACCTGTCGTCTCCTTCTCTGTCCAGGAAGGCTCCCATGAGCTCAAAACGCATCCTCGCCTCCTTTGAAATTGGGGTAGCGTGAACCTGCGTTGGACCCGGTGGGGTAACGGGAGGGCGTGGCCTCCCGTTACCCCTTGTCACAGTTCGATTCCGAGGGACGTACTCGGGGCAACGGACCCCGTTGGCAGCGCGCCCCTACGCTACGACATGCCCATTGCTTCCGAGTAGTCGTTGGCGGCTCGCTCCGCGTCGACCTTGTACGGGGCACAGTTGTCACTGGCGATGAATGCCGTTGTCGCACCGGTAGCCGCTCCAATTACCGCTGCGGGAGCCACACCCGCCCCGGAAACGACGGCGACTGAGGCAGCCGAAGAGGCACCCAAGGCCGCACCTTTTGCAACATCGGCGGCACACGAGCCTCCTGAGTCGGTGTCCGCGTCGTCGATGGAGGACGACACGAGGTCATCGTAGTCGTCCGCACTCATGTCGTCCTCGTCATCCGAACTGCAGGAGCAGCTCGAACAACTTGTACAGCTGCAACCGCACCCGCACCCGCCGTCGGTGCAGCCGCATCCGCAGCCGTGGATCTCCAGATCGAGTTCGTCCTCGCGTGAATCGAGCAGCCAGGGGACGGCTACGGGTCCTTCGTTGATTGAAAAGTCGACAAGTTGCATATCTTTTCTCCTCCTCCTTGGTTTGTTGAGCGCTTTTCGCCGCCCACACAGATTTAGTCGGCTGGAGGAAGAGCAAACTTTAACGGTAATTCCACCAAAAGACAAACTTTTCTGATGGTGAAACCGTTTCACGCAGGGCTGAAATGGTGAGACTGTCGTAGGGCGGCGTTAACGCAACGCCCTACTCGCTCGATTCGGCGTTCGAGGAGAGGCGCGCGGGCTGCCGGAGAGCCGACGGCCGGGTTGAGGGTCCCAGACCCTGCCCGCGGCCGGTGAGTTGGACGGGCCTTGGTGCTGAGCGCGGACGCTAGTGCGCCACCTGGGCCATGGCCATGGTGATGGACTCTTCGATTTCGGCGATGACGCTGCTGACCTCGCGGCCGATCAGGTCCATCACGCGGAGTTGCTCGATGCGGGGACGGACGCGCTCCATCTCCCGTTCCGAGAAGATGTCGCCGAGGATGTCACAGGCGTCCACCAGGCAGACCATCGCGACGTCCCGTGGGTCAGGCATATCGTCGGACAACAGCACGTCCTCCATGCGCAGCTTGACCCCCCTTTCCACGCGCCCGTCGATGGTGGGATAGCGGCGGGAGTGGAACACCCATAGGAACTTCTCGTCCTTGGCCTCGAGGATGCCGCGCTCGATGAGGCTGTCCATGGCCCGCTGGCGGATGTCGGCGGCCTGCTCCCGTGCCAGCAGCTCCACCCACGCCTTGGTGTTCATCGTCTCGCCGGCATTGGCGATTCGATCCAGGGCTCCGTCTACCAGTGCGTTGCCGGTAGGCGTCGCATCGATCACCTGAAGCTTCTCGGGATCGGTGTCGATGCGGTTGGCGAAGGCCAGATCCATCAGCACGGCGCCCACCATGATGTGCTCGACGGCGCCTCCGCGGATGGGCAGGAAAAGGCCGTCGTCGTCCAGCATCAGCAGCAAGATTTCTTCGGTGAATGTGAGCATGGCGTCGCCTGACCTATTCCGCCGCAAGCGCGGCATCGCGAGTCTCGTGGTATTCGAGCATGTTGAGGAACCCGCTGACTTCCATGACCGACTTGCACGAAGGCTGCAGCGCGCATACCGCCAGCTTGCCGCCTTCGTTCTGGCACTTTTTCGCACTGACCAGGACCACGCGCAGCCCCGCGCTGCTGATGTACTCCATGTTCTCGCAGTCCAGCAGCAAGCGGTGGTCGCCACGCTCTAAGATCTCCGAGATCCGCTTCTCGAGCTCCGGGCTGGTGAAACCGTCAACGCGCCCGTTCGGGGCCACCACGACCACCGATCCCCTTGTTTCCTCTTGAATCTCCATCCGACACCTTTTCTCTGTTGCGTGAGAACTTGTCCGAAAGA
>JAPPHF010000066.1:13583-14659 GCA_028821115.1 Deltaproteobacteria bacterium
TTATTCACATTCCTAAATTTTTTCTTTTTGGCTTTATAATTTTCCATAATGTGGTTACCAAGTTTAACGGCTTTCATTTGTTTTACAACTGAACGCGACTCCCCCCTACGAAGGCCGCCAAAGAGTATCACAGTTCCGATACGTGGGCAACAAGCCGACGCGCTTGTCCGTGAAGCGTATGAATCAGCCGGGAGGCTGTGGAAGATGGGGCTCTCGTAGCCATGAGGGCCGTGGCGAAGAGGTTGGCGGATGGTGCGGATACGCCGGTGTCGGCCCGTGAGAACACGCCGGACAGGAGGAATTCGCGGGACGCGGCACTAGTGCGTCAACTGGGCCATGGCCATGGTGATGGACTTTTCGATGTCGGTGACGACGCCGCCCACCTCACGGCCGATGAGATCCATCATTCGGAGTTGCTTGATGCGGGGGCGAGCCTTTTCCATCTCAGGTTCCGAGAATATGGCGTCCAGGATACCGCAGGCGTCCAACAGGCCGATCATGGCAACGTCCCGGGGGTCTGGAGTATCGTCGGACAGCAGTACATCCTTCAACCGGAGCTTGGCCTCGCGTTCGATGCGTTCGTCGATGGTTGGATAGCGCCGGATAGAACGAAAGATCCGGAAACTCCCGTCTTTGGCCTCGACAATGCCGCGTTCGATGAGTGTGCTCATGGCCTGTTGGCGGACGTCAGCAGCCTGCTCCCGGGCCAGCACCTCCATCCACACCTTGGTACTCATGGTCTCCCCGGCATTGGTGATGCGTTCCAGGGTCCTGTCCAGCAGCGAGTTGCCGGTGGGTGTCGGGTCGGTCACCATTAGCTTGTCGGGGTCGGTGTCGATGCGGTTGGCGAAGGCCAAGTCCATCAGCACGGCACCGACCAGGATGTACTCCACGGCGCTGCCTCGGATCGGCCGGTACACACCGTCGTCGTCCAGCATCAACAGCAGGATTTCTTCGGTGAATGTGAGCAAGGCGCCTCCTGACCTATTGTGCCGCGAGGGCGACTCCTACCCGCCCTCGCCCGCTACTTCTTCCCGGGCTCGAACCCGCCCTGCTCGTGGTAGACGACCCTCTTG
>JAPPHF010000014.1 GCA_028821115.1 Deltaproteobacteria bacterium
CAACGACTCCCCATCTGAGACTGCTTGATCCCGCCGCAGTTTTCACACGGTCTGTGTTGCCCGCGGCACAGCCGTTGGAATCGGCGATCAGGTCCGAGGGCCCGCGCTGTTCGGCCGGCATGCTGTAGAGCATGGACGTGGGCAGATAGCGATGCCGCTCCTGCGTAAGCGACCACACCGGCGTCCAGTCGATTTCGGCGTCGGGATCGAAACGCGGCGGGACGATGTTGTACGGGTGGCCCTTCGCGTTGATGCTCTTGGCATTGTCAAGCTGATGGTCGCTGAACAACTGCGCATCGTTGGGGTGGATGGCCTCGTCTCTCCCGGCGAACTCGACGAAGCGCTTTCGGACACGGATCTCATCACCATGAAAGGCGCCCGAATAGCGCTCGACCGCCTCGCACAGCGCGCTGACCTCGGATTGCTCCCGCGTGCTGCCCTTGCCGGCGCTCTTGCTGCGCAGGCTGCGTCTGAGCGAGCTCAAACTGCGGCTTCTCATGCCCAGATTGCTTCCGGCCCAATGGACATGCAGCCAGGAGTCGGCCTCATCGGTGGTGCGCGACAGCCAGGTCACGACCCCACTGACCGGGCTCACCAGGTGGCGGTACTTCGCCAGGGTGACTTCCGGCGCCACGGTGCGCGCGCCGCCGCTGTTGCGATGGGCCTTGGGACTCGCTTTGAGACACAGCGGAATCGGCGGTCGATCCCGCCGATGCAACGCTTCGTCGCCACAGGCCAAGCATTGAGGGCGGCGCGTGACCCGATGCCGGGAGCTTGCGAATGTGCCTACATTCATGGCGATGGCCTGTTCGTGAATCGGCGCCGCCCCTTCCAACGCCAGCCATTTGACGATCTCCGCCGCGATCAGCCCGTACAGGGCTTCCAGCACCACGGGCTGAGCGGCGAACGGCTTGAAGGCAGCCTCCTCGCCCGCAATGTTGCGCAGAAAATTGTGGACTTCGTTGTGGCCGCGCAGGCGGTGAGCCAGACAATCCCAGCACGGTCCTTGTCCATCCGCGCGAAAGATGGGGCCGAAGAGTGCTTCCATGCCGCGCGGTCGCACCAGCGTCCACGGCGCTCTCGCCTCAAGCTGGCGTCGATTCACTTCTTCGAGGTGTGCTTCGAGATAATCGTCGCAGACGACAACAGTGAGCCTGGAATCGCCGGCCCCCACGCTGGCGCCGCTCTCTTCCAGGTGCCGGATCAACCGGCCGTCGTCACCCTCGACCGCGACGGGCGATTCCCCCAGCCGTCGTTCGACCCAGCGTGGCGATGCGCCAAGCGACGACCAGTAGGCCGCTCGGCTTCGGTCCATGCCGTGATCGGCGGAGACGACATAGCCCTTGGCAGAGAGCGCAACGATGGCCGCAAGGACATCGGCGCCGGCATGGGCGCTCTCGAGGGCCGCGACGATCTCGTCCGGCGGGTGCCGCCCGTCGAGAAGCGGCAGCAGATCGCAATGCAGCTTGCCGTGCAGCAGGGTGTTGAACGACTCGGAAACCAGCAGCGTCTGCTGTCCGCCGATATCGCGGAATTGCAGGTGTGGAGCAAGCGCGGGAAGCTTGACGAGGCCCTGGTCCTCGGGAGTCGTCCTGATCACTTTCATGTGCGGGAAAGAAGCGTATCGATCTCGGCGGCGGCGCGGGACGCGGTCTCGGTGACCGCCGCCTTCAGCGCATCGAAATCCTCGTGCCCGCAAGCCCTCGCCACAAGGGACTGAACCTTCGGCCCTGCCGCAGACGCGTCGAATCCCTCCTCGCCGATGAGGCGCGTGATGCCCTGCAAATCCCGCCACAGCGACGCGGCTTGCGCCAGCGGCTCCGCGCCCGCGCCATGAAGCACGGCCGCGGCGGGCGGAGCCGGATCGTCGAGGCCGGCGGCGCCGTTCGTCAACTGCAGGAATCGCGCGGCCCTCTCGACATCATCCAGCCCGCCGCGCATCCGGGCGTATGTGGACACACCGGTTTCGGCCGGGTCTTCCAGTGACTCGCGCGGCTTGTCGACCAGGGACTCGTTCGCCCCGCATTCGGCCAAGGTTTCGCGTCGTGCTTCATCGAAGCGGCGGCCGATATCGGAGTCGCCGCACTCGAACACGCAGCGCGCCCTGGTGAGCACGGGAACAGCCCCGGAAACACGATTCCGGCTATGCTCGGCCAGTTCGGAAAGCGGCAGGGCTGGGAGGGAGTTGGAGTCGGTCGCCATCGGGGAGAACAGCAGACTGTCCCGCGCCAGGTCGGTCAGGGTCTCCCGGAAACCCCGAAACAGGCGTTCATCTTCGCCGGACTCCCCGCCGTCATGGACGAACAGCATATCGATGGCAACGCCGGGATAGACTTCGCGGCTGGCGAGATCGCCCAGAAATATCGCCGCGACCCCGCCCGCGCCGAGTGGTCCGGTGCGTTCGACAACATCCGCCACCACCGCGGCAAGCAAGGTCGAGAGCGACGCTTCGGCGAGATTGGACAGCGCGGTCTTCGCCTCGGCCGGCGACAGGTTTCCGCGCACGACGTGCATACCGATCTGGAATGCCTTGTCGTTCGACCAGTTTCGCACGATTTCCGCGGTCTCCCTTGCGTCGGCCGTCGGCAACTCGGCGACCTGGTCCTTCATTTCCTCAACGCCCATTTCGACTGTCCAATAGAGTCTTGCAAGCCCGCGGCGCGCGATCGCCTCGGTTTGCCGATCCGGCCCGAATCCTTTCGGCAGGTCGAGATCGGTGAATTCCCGGTCCTGCAAGCTGTCCAGAAGCTCCGGATTGCGTTCGATCCATTTGGCGAGCCGCGGGGCGGCGCCGAAGATTTCGACGATCGCCTCGAAGGCATCGGGTCGCGCGGCGGAAATCGGACTGTCGTAGGCACTCCAGTCATCGATCTCCGGATAGAAATGTGCGCGCCATTGATCCACCAACGGATCCATCTTCTCGAACCAGCGCTTCGGCCGCAGCACGATGTTCATCATGTCGGCGTAGGTGCCCGGCAACACCGGCGCCTCATCGGCGTCGCGAACCTGGAGCAGCGGGTAGTGGCGCGCCGCCGCCGCGTGATGGTCCGCGTGGCGCTGCATGTTGAAGAACATCCAGTTGCTGTACTTCCAGTCCGCGTTCCAGGAATGGCGCGGCATCACCTTTTCCCAACGGCCGTTGGGCTGACGCACCCGGCGCAGACCGTAGTGTTGGAAGTAGTTGCTGATCTTCATCGAAAAGACGCAGCTCAGCCCGAGGAAGGCGAATACCAGGACCGCCATGATCCCGCTCATCCACCACACCAGTCCGTACCAGAACAGGACGGCGATACCGTAGCGCCAGAACTGATTGCTGTAATGCCACCGCGGCAGACCGCGCCGCGCCAGGCGTTCACCGGCGAATGCCCAGGAGTTGGTGATGTTGCTTACGACTTCCCTGGGGAAATATCTCCAGAAACTTTCCCCCTTGGGAGCAGACCCCACGTCATGGGGCGTGCCGACCTTGGCATGGTGGATATAGACATGCTCCGTGGAATATTGCGGGTAGGAGGCGGAGGCGAGCAGGAATTCTCCCAGCCGCCGTTCCCAGGTAGAGCGCCGGTGAACCAGTTCGTGACCGACCACGAAGACAGCCTGTGCCTCCATGGTCAGGAGGATCGCCAGGATCACCGCTTCCCAGATCGCGAACTGATTCGCGACAAGGATTTGCCACATGCCGAAAATGAGCGTCGGCGGCCACAGAAAAGCCCAGGTCCAGACCGGAAGATTGTGCCAGAGGAGACGACGTTCCGGCGTTTTTTCCGGGTCCATGTTGCGTCCGTCGGGACCCAGCGCCCGATCGAGCGGCCCGACGACGCTCATGAAGAGAAACGGCGGCAACAGCCACCAGCCGCCATGGAACGCGGCGGCCAGAAGCAGCGGGAAAATACCCAGTGGCAGGTAATGCGGAAGGGCGTTGCGAATCGACGGCTCGATATGCTGCGTGAGGTCAGCCTTGTCTGGGCCCGAGTCTCCACCTACTGTATCTTGTGGCATGGCAGCTGCCCTGACGGACCATTCCTCCCCCGCGTGGATGCTCGATTTTACCACCCGGGTCAGGCAACCGCCAAACGTTTCAGGCCCTCAGGACTTCGACGAGGCGCTCCAGAGCTTCGATGCAAAACGCGGAGGTCACGGCTTCGGAGCCATGCCCGATCTGTCCGAACGTACCCCACTTCAATGTTTGATCACCGAACGCGAGAAGCTCCGGCCAGCTACCGTCCTCACCTTGCAAACTGACGAACCTGTCCACCTCGCGCTTCGCGTCGATGCTTTCGAGGCTTCCAATATTGTGGAGAGCCGACACGGCCTGAGCGGCCTGGAGGACGTTGCCGAATTCTCCCTTCCCGTCGCGCAAGCCCAGGATACGGTCCGCAAGCATCGGGCGCAGTCCATCGAGGGCGGGCCGCGCGCGAATCATGGCGCGTGTGGTTGCATAGTAGATCGCAACCGTGTCGGGATACCATTTGGACGAGCCCTCGAGGCTGTCTTCGGTGATCAAGGCTTCCAACCATCGTTGGGCATCCCTGGTTTCGGCGTGGTCGCCCAGGTAAGCGATGACATTGGCATTGACGACCGGGTCGGCTTCGATTCGAAAGGTCGACACGACATCGGGTTCGTCTTCCGCCAGCACCCAGGTCATGAAGCGGCCTTCCCCGTCGCGATTCGCCAACAATCGCGAAACGTTTCTTCCCAGCAGGATCCAGGGGTGAGTGCCGAGGACAAGCGAACAGAGCGAGGTGCTGTCCAGATCCTGGGGCAGATGACGATAGTAACGCCACAATCCGGGATATTCCATGGTGTTGACAAGATACGCCTTGGTGGCGGCGCACATGGCCCTGGCCCGCGCTTCCTGGCAACTCTCCAGGGCAAGCACGCAGAGAGCCGACACGAAAGGAGGCCTTTCGAAATGCCGTGGAATGTCCGGTTTGGCTACATTGAACCGGATACAGTGCCAAGCCCCCTGCTCGTCGATGGTGGATTCCAGGAAAGCGAGACCGCGACGGATGCTTCTCCTGGCCGCTCTCGCAAGTGCCTCTGAGGTAGCAGCGTTCCTTCGGGCTCTCACCCGCTTAACGGCGGGGAGACGAACCGGCGGCGCGGGGTCGTGGAGTGTCTTGCGAAGAAACTCGAGTGAGGTCGCGCCGGTCCTCGCCTCCTCCCGCTCGGCCTTGCTGAGCCGGCTCCGCGGCGGAAGCACCAAGTGCGTCTTTGCATGCGTTTCTTCATGCACGTGAATCTCATGGTCTTCGGCCAGCGTCACGCCGAATTCCTTTTCGATCGTCTCTTTGGGTTTCGCGAGAAGACGTTGGCGAAAGTCGCTGTCTTCGCCGGCTCTTGATACGAGGAGATCCGCCGCGTCAATGGGTTTCTTCATCGGTCCTGCCAATGCTCCGCCGACTTTCTTGCGGCCCTCGCCGGCAGAGGGAACACGGGTACATCTACCAGTTGAGGACGGCGCGCAGCATGACGCCCTGACTGGTGGCGCGGTGCGCCGGGTCGCTGTGCACGCCTTCCAGGCTCATCGTGACCGACGACCCCATCCTGTACTGCCCGCCCAGGCTGAACCGCCGTGACCCCTCTCCCGACAGCGACACGCCGGTGTACGGCGTCAGCACCCCCCGACCGCTCCACGTGGTGCCGAAGCCATAGCCCACCCGCGCATTGACCCGCGCCGCCAGATCGCTGGCCGCCAGACCGGGCAGTACCCCGCTCTCCCACATCCGCCGCACCCCGCTGGCCGTACGGCCCCACGCCGGCTCCACGCTGAGCGAAAACCCCAGACCCGCTGCTCCCGGGTCGAGCCGCAACAACCCGCTTACCCCCCACTCCTCGTAGTCGCCGCCATGGGCCAGCACCGTCCGGGCCCGGCCCTCGATAGTCAGACCGCTCCCCGAGTCAGCATAGCGCAGGCCGCCCCCCGTCTCGATACTGCTGCCGGTTTCGCCGTCCCCGCCGTCATACCGCATGCCGACCTCGATCGACGGAGTGAATGTCGCCCCCGAGGCGAGTTTCCGGACATGGCTCCCTTCCAGCATCAGCCGGTGCCGGCTGGCCTCCAACCTCATGCTCTCCAAAGCCCCCGAGCCGTCCACGTCCGCCCACGTGAATGCCGTCTCCCCATTGAGGCTCAGGCTCGTGGTGCCGCCCGTCAACAGCTCATCGCTGGACACCAGCGGCCCCCTCACCCCCGCCGCCACCATCCTCTGCGTCAGGTCGCTCGCTTCCGCTCCCGCCAACGCATCGTCGACCTCCACCTCGCCCCAGCCGTAGCCACCCGTGGCCCACAGGTTCATGCCACCCTGCGTCTGCACGCCCACGTACGGATTGACGCTTGTCACGGTGGTCGCCAACTCGCCCGTCACCGCGTTGGAGTCCGTGTAGTCCACCGTCCCACGAGCCCACCCCGCAGACACCCCCGCCAGCAGGTTCTCCCCCACCCGGGTATCGATCCCGAGGTTGGCGCTCACCATGTTGCCGTCGTAGTCCACGGTCTTCAGGTTGCCGCCCGAGAAGTTGCGGTAGTCGCCGCTTCCCCAGAACGTCAGGTTTCCGACCAAGCCACCCCGCCCTTTGGCCGCCGCGTTGAGCGGCAGAGTAAAGGACGAGCCCTGGAGCAGCCGGCTGGGGTCGACCGAGTCGTTTGCCAGCGCCCGCCCGTGCGTCAGCAGGGCATCGGGGAGCGTGGAGGCGCCGCCAAGGCTGAACCCCTTGGCCGGCGGCGCGCCGGAGGCGGCCTGCTGGAGGCGGCCCGAAACCGCATCGACCGTGCTCGCGGTCATGGCCCGCATGACCTGGGGCAGCACCGACTTGACCACCGTGTTCTGGCGCGCCGCAGCCACCGAGGGTGAGCTCGGATAGAAGCCCGACCCGATGACGAGGTCCAATGAGACTGTGATTCCGTCCGACCTGACGATGTCCGCCTTGAACTCGCGGGCGTAGCCCACCTTGGGGATGTCGGCACTGTCGGAGTGGTCCTCGGGATCGTCAAAGTAGTACTCCACGAAGCCGCCCTCCGGGCCGCTGGTCGCCGCTTCGATGACCTGCGGCAAAACGAGCTTTCCGGTCACGGCGTCATGGACGGTCGGCACCAGGGGCCGATACTCGAATCTGTCCGGAAATGCCGCGTGGAAGACGATGAGGTCGCTGTTGAGATCCAACACGTAGAGGTACACGGAACCGTGTCTCCAGGGTCCGTTCGGATCCCGCAAGGCGATCCTGGCTTTCGACCATGCGGCTGGATCGCCGCTCTGCTGGAGTCCGAGAAAGTACTCCCCCGCTTCCGTGACGAAGGCCTTCAGGGTCTCTCGGTCCACCACGTCCCTGGCAGTAATAGCCGGGTCGCCGTAATCGATGTCTTCCTGGGCGAAGTGAGATTCGTTGATATCGAATCCGGCGAGCAGCACGATCGGGCTCCGAAGTTCGGGCGAGACGTAGACGGCGGCGTAGCCGGAAGCACCGGGTATGCCGGGCCGCAGGCCCGGTATAGGGACGGTGGCATCGAACGGAGCATCCGGTTCTTGCGACAATGTGGCGATGACCGCGGCGAAAGCACTGTTGCGCGTATCGGGATCGGGAGACCCCAGGTTGGCCAGATCGGCTGGGGAGACGCCCAACGCGGAAAGGATCTCTCCATAAATAAAGGGGTTGAGCAGCCTGCCCGCCAACGACATGTCCTTCGCGTGAAGGTACACCCTGCCGTCGAGCGTGAGGCTCACGACGTAGGTGGAACCGGAACGCCAGGGTCCACCCTCCTCCCTTACGAGACATGCAATGTATAGCCCTTGTTCCGCGGTCGTGGCCTGCCGGGCGTGTTCGACGGACCGCTCTCTCGCCTCCAGCACGAACTCCATCAAGCTGCCGGTGCCGTTTTCCACCTGCTGCGCCGTCACGCGCGGGGGCGCGACGGGAGTCCCGCCGGCGGGAAGCGGACACGCTTCCTGCGTCTGCGCCGATGCGCGGTGCCCATCGGAAAAGACGCCGGCCAGCACGAGCAGGCCGACGACGAACATCAACGACGTCCGGTTGAGCAATGTTCCCGTTCGCATCTTCGTGTCCTCCTCCTCAAAGGCTGCCGGTGGTTTTCGCTAATCGGGGCCGCGATGCCTCCAACAACAGCATCCCGTCAATCAAGATAGCCCGCATCCCGGTAGGCCCTCAGAGCGCCCGGATGCAACGGTACGCCCTCCAACTCCAGCGTCCCGGGCCCTTGCGTGCGTAGAGGTTCGTAGAGTTCATCCAGACCCTCGAACAACGGATTGATCCGCGCGAGCCGCCCGGTGTTCCTCACCAGGGTGGAGACCAGCGAGTGGACGAGATCGTCGTCCACTCGCTCGTGCGTTACCAGGACGTTCAGCACCGCGAGTTGGGGAATGTCTTCGTCGACGCCCCGGAAGACACCCCGGCGCATGATCACACGCCTGTAGAAGGCAACCTGCGACAACACCTGCCCGATCTGCTCCTCGCGGTACGGGACCACCTTGACCCGGGCCCGTTCGCTCAGGTCGGTCATCACGGCATTGGGGATCGGGCACTGGAACTGGACGTCCACCTCCCCCGCCACCAGGGCGTCCGCTCCCTCCGGGAAGCCCATGTAGACCGGGGTGAAGTCCGAGAAGGGAATGCCCAGCGCATCACAGATGGTGTGGACGTGCTGGGTCATGCCGCTGTCCCTGGCTCCCACCGCCACCCGCCTGCCGGCGAGATCGGCGATGTTGTCCACCGGAGTATCCGCCAAGGTCACGAAGAAGATCGGGCCGGCGTTGGCCGGCGAAACCATGCGCAGGCCGATGGGGTGGTCGAAGGGCGCCGTCCCCCGCCCTGCCCGGGGAACCCAGTTGGATGCCATGAAACCGAACTCGATCTCGCCCCGGTCGAGCCGGTTGGCGTTGTCGATGCTCGCCGAGCTTCGGGTCAGCTCGCAGCGTTCCTCCGGCGGGCGCGACTCGTTGAAGACCTCGGCAACAGCCATGCCCTGGGTGTCGAACGTGCCGCCGGTGTCCGCGGTGCCGATCCTGAAAACCATTGCATGACCTCCGTTGTTGCACCTTTATACACTGGGCCGTCGGGACTTTATGCACGATACGGAAACCCTTGTCATCCCCGGCTCCGCCTTGACTCCCTTCCCTTCTGCCTCTATGACTCATGAGACCCATGCAACGATCCTGGCGCACCCCGGTCGTGGTCCTCGTCTGCGGCACACTGGTGATGATGCTGGCCTTCGGCATCCGCCAGACCTACGGCCTGTTCCTGATCCCCATCAGCGACACCCTGGGCTGGCCCCGGGGCATCTTTTCCTTCGCCGTCGCGCTCCAGAGCCTCATCTGGGGGCTGGCGCAACCGTTCCTGGGAGGCTTGGCCGACCGCTACGGCTCCGGCAAAGTCGTGGCCCTGAGCGCGGTGTCCTACGTCATCGGCCTTTACCTCATGTCGGTATCCACGGACCCGTGGAGCATGACCTTCAGCACGGCGTTCCTCACCGGCGTGGCCATGAGCGGCACGAGCTTCTCCATGGTCCTCGCGGTCATCGGCCGCGCCGCGCCGCCCCACCGGCGAGGCCTCTACCTCGGCATCGGCAGCGCCGGCGGCTCCCTGGGACAGACCCTGGTGGTGCCCTTCGGACAGGTCCTCATCTCGACCTACGGCTGGGTGGACGCCCTGGTGTTGCTGGCGGCGACCGCCGGGCTCATCGTCCCGCTCTCCGCGGCACTTGCCGAGAAGACGGCGGCGGCGGGCACGGCGCAGGCGGACCAGACTCCCTGGCAGGCCCTGGCGGAGGCCCGGCGCCACAAGGGATACCTTCTGCTCACCGCCGGGTTCTTCGTCTGCGGCTTCCAGACCCTGTTCATCGCCCAGCACCTGCCTCCGCTGCTGTTGGACAACGGACTGTCAGCCGCCGTGGGCGCCACCGCCATCTCATTGATAGGCCTGTTCAACGTCATCGGCTGCGTGGGCGCCGGCGTGCTCGGCAACCGCTACAGCAAGAAGAACCTGCTGAGCCTGATCTACTTCGGGCGCGCGGTGGTCATGGCGGGCTTCTTCCTGTTTCCCATGACCTATTTCACGGTCGTGGTGTTCTCGTCGCTCATCGGCCTGCTGTTCCTGAGCACCATCCCCCTCACCAGCGGCATCGTGGCGCAGGTGTTCGGCACCCGCTACATGGCCATGCTCTACGGCATCGTGTTCCTGGACCATCAGATCGGCAGCTTCATCGGCATCTGGCTGGGCGGCGTGCTGTTCGACTACACCGGCTCCTACGACCTGATCTGGTGGACCGCAGTCGGCCTGGGCGTGGCGGCCGCGATCATCCATTGGCCCATCGACGAACGGGCCATCTCCAGAGCGGTGCCGGCCGCGGCAACCGGAACCTCGTCTCCGTGACCGCGGTTTCCTGCGCGGCAATCACCGAAAGGATCGGAGCAACGTGGCACTACTGATTCGAGCCGAAGACGCACCCGACATCATCACCATGGAAGAAGCCATCGACGCAGTGGAGGCGGGGTTCCGGGAGTTGGGCGACAACGGGGAGCTCAACGCCCCGCGCCGCCGGGTCATGACCCGGGAGGGGGCACGAGTCAGCGTGCATCCCGGCGGCGTGCCCAGCCTGGGAGGAATCGGCGTGCTAGCCCATTCGGAGTTCGTGGCCACGTCCACGGAAAACCAGACCTACGACCACGCGGGGCGTCCGTGCGTAGTGCTGTTCGATACCCGGGACTCTTCCCTCAAGGGAGTCCTGGTGGGCCGATTCGGCGTCACGGGCGTGCCCGCCACCCGCGCCACCCAGTTGCGCACCTCCGCCACCAGCGCGGTGGGCACCCGCCATCTCGCACGGGAGGACGCCGCGGTGCTGGGCCTTCTCGGCGCCGGGGCCGAAGCCCAGTACCACCTGCTGGCCTTCGCCGCCATCCGACCCTTCCGGCAGGTGAAGCTCTTCTGCCGCACTCCCGAGACTCGCGCCGCCTTCTGCAAGGAGATGCAACCGCTCGTGTCGTGCGAGCTGATCCCGGTGGACAGCGCCCAGGAGGCCGTCGAAGGCGCCGACGTGGTCCTCACCGCCACCAACTCCAACGTGCCGGTGTTCGACGGCTCGTGGCTGGAGCCCGGCGTCCACGTCACCTCCATCGTCGGCGGCAACGTCGGCCTCATGAACGCCGGCCTCATCAAGCAAAGGCGCCGGGAGATCGACGACGCCACCGTGCAGCGCGCCGACGTCATCGTCGCCAACTCCCGCGAGCAGGCCGTCCAGGACCAGCAGGGAGACTTCTACGAGCCCGTGGAAAAGGGAATCCTCCAATGGGACCAGGTCGGCGACCTGAGCGACCTGTTGACCGGCCGGATCCCGGGCCGCACCTCGCCGGAGCAGATCACCCTGTTCAAGAACAATGCCGGACAGGGGGTGGCGGATATCGCGATCGCCAGCCGGATCTTCGAGCTAGCCAGCGCGAGGGAGATCGGGATCGAATTCTGAGAGTCAGATCCGACGCCGCTGCCCTTGCCAATACCGGTAGCGTTGCACCATGACCACAATGAACATATCGCTGTCCGATGCCCTCAAGTCCTTCGTGGACGATCAGGTCGGTGCGGGCGGTTACAGCAGTTCGAGCGAATTTGTCCGGGAGCTGATCCGCAAGGAACGGGACCGCCAGCACCTTCGCGGCCTGCTTCTCGAAGGCGCCACATCGCCACCGGGGGACACGGCCGACGCCGACTACTTCGACGGCCTGCGCGGCCGGGTCCGCTAAGCCGGCCGGGGGTGACCGGCGCACGCATCAGCTCCCTTGCTCGCCGCACCACCCGCGGCGCCGTCCGCCATCGTAGGGCCGTCCGTGCCTGGCCTGTATCAGAAGCTCCGTCAAGTCGGTTCCGTCAGCCAGTCTAATGCGCGCCACCACGCGCCCGGCGTACTTCCCCTTCCTGACGTTTACCAGCGTTACCCGTTTGCCGACCCGTTCCCTGACGAAGTCGCGCGCCGCGACAGCCCTGCGCTTCTCGCCGTCACATTTGCTCCGGAGCTCCGGGGTATCCACCCCTTGGACACGGACGCTTCCGGTCCACGTCAGACCGGGCCACATGGCTGCTTCGACCTTCACGGTGTCGCCGTCGTACACCGACAACACGCGGGCCGGGGTCTGGATGCCCTCGGCTTCGGACGCGAGCTTCGCCCCGGTCTTGTCTTTGATTGGCGACGAACGGGCCGCATCACCGGCCGCTGCCGGGAGATGGCCGAGGCCGAGAAGGAAAACAGAAACGAAGGCGATGGCGACACCCTGACGCCGTGCCATTGCGCACCTCCTTGCAAAGAAGTAGGCAACATTGGCGGACGGCCGAATACCCGAGGACGGGTAGTCGGGTCCTTGCAAGCATCATCAGGGTGTGTTGATGTTCCGCGTATTCGCCTAGGCCCGGGCAGCTACTCCGAGGCCACTACAGGCTATTGTATTCCGACGGAGGACCCGACACAGGAAAGTGACGATCCCCAACGACGCTTGCTAAATTAATGACTAACCGATCCGGAATCCGTTGTCAAAGGAAAGGCCGAGCCTACGCGGCAGGTTCCGGCCCGAACCCCGGCGTCCTCCCCTCCAGCAGTGACCCCAGCTCCTCGGCGCGGAACTGAAGCCCCAGATAGAACGGGCCGAACAGCCCGTAGAGCGCGCTGGCCTCGTCGAAACGCATCTCGTAGACCAGCTTCTTGAAAACCACCGGATCGTCGGCGAAGAGATCGACCCCCCACTCCCAGTCGTCGAAGCCGATGGAGCCCGAGATGATCTGGGTCACCCGGCCGGCGTAGCCGCGGCCGATGAATCCGTGGTCCGCCATCATCCGCTGCCGGTCGGCAAATGGCGCGTCGTACCAGTTCTTCTCCTCGCCCCGCTTCTTGTCCATGGGATAGAAGCAGACGTAGCGCCGGGCCGGTATGTCGGGCCAGAGCCGCCCCTCCATGGTCTTCCGCGCCTGGGCCAGATAGGCCTCCACTTGCTCCTTCCACTCCGGCGTGCCCGGGGCGATGTCCTTCTCGCGCAGGGAGCCGTAGAGTTGGCCCGACGCGCTGTAGAGCCCCAGTTCCACCACCGAAAGATAGGACGTGGTCTGCTCCAGGAAGGGCGCCAGTTGGAGTTGCGCCAGCGCCAGCTCGACTTCGTTCAGGGCGTCGAACGAGTCGCGGAAGTGGATGAGCATCAGGTCGCCCTTGTGGCCGAGCAGGGACACGAGCCCGCTACGGCCGTTAGGAGTGTACTCCATGGACTTGAGGGCCGCCGCCGCTTCGTCGACGGCTCTCTGGCGTGGCGCCGGGGCCACCGCGTTCCACTCCGGCCAGCGGATTCGGAACATCTGGTGCAGGACGCTCCATCCTTCCAGGGTGAGGGGGACGGGGGGGAGTTGTTCGGCGGGAGCAGAGACTCCTTTACGCCTGGAATCACCTTCGGACACGACGCCATCAATTAACCCGCTTCGGTGCACATTTTCAAGCTGAAGCCGTCCCGGCCCTTACGGCCCCGGGGCCCGTTTACGAGGGGGAACCGCATGGAAATTGACGGGCAGTGTCACTTTCCGAACTGTTCATAATTTTTCTTAAAACTCAAAAATAATTCGAAAAATAGAGCTTATGAGCACTGCCCATTGTCACCTCCCTGACACTTCCGCCGATCTCAACATCGTCCTCTCTCCACTTTTTCATTCTACGCGGCAAAATCGCGGGTAAATTCATTGCCGGGTGACGATGGCCCTACTCTTGCATGATTATGGTACATGCAGTTCAAAAATGTGCCAAAGGAGGGACCGAATGGGGCTACAGAAGAAACGCCCAACGGACGAACCGGATTGCCACACACTTGGCTCCATGATCGGGAAGAGCGAAGCTATGCGAAATGTCTTCGATCTCACGCTCAGGATCGCCGCCAGCGATTCGACCGTCCTCATAACCGGCGAGAGTGGCACAGGCAAGGAACTCGTCGCGCGGACCATTCACGACCGAAGCAGGCGGGCGGAACAGCCATTCGTTGCCGTCAACTGCGGAGCAATACCCGAGGACCTGCTCGAGAACGAGCTCTTCGGCCACGTCAGGGGGGCGTTCACGGGTGCACAGAACTCCCGATCGGGACGGTTCATGACCGCCAAGGAAGGGACCATATTTCTCGACGAAATCGGCGAGACCACCCCGAGGCTGCAGGCGAAGCTCCTGCGGGTGCTCCAGGAGCGCGAATTCAATCCGCTGGGAAGCGACGTGGCCATGCGCACCAATGCGCGCTTCGTCGCGGCCACCAACCGAGATCTGCGGGAAGCGATACCCGCGGGACAGTTTCGTGAAGACCTCTACTACCGTCTGGCCATACTCTCCCTGGAGGTGCCACCGTTACGGACGCGCCGGGAGGACATCCCTTTCCTGGTAGAGCACTTCCTGGACGGTTCCGCGATCTAACAGACACAAATCCATATATATCGGAATGTTACACGCCTTGTGTCGATAGACGTAATCAATACGCAACCTGATTCAACCAATACTCAGTCCCTGTAAGCGCACGCATGTCCGCCGTGG
>JAPPHF010000175.1:0-5493 GCA_028821115.1 Deltaproteobacteria bacterium
GACGGCGAAAAAGACCCGCAGATTATGCTGCGAATTAACCAGACACCACACTAGTCGGACGGGACATTAGCGGCGCATAGCCACGGGGTACTCGACGTGAGCGAAGGGAATTCTTGGACCATGGGAGGACGGAACATACCGTCACCGCGTCAGCGTGCGGGCGGACCGGCTTCCGGCAACGGCTGGTGTCGAGCGACCGCATGGATCGTCACCGGAATGATGCTTTGCTGGCTGTTACCGGCGACGGTTCAGGCACAGATCAGAGGTGTGATCGTCGGTCCGGGCGCCGAGCGTTACCGCATGGCGGTTTCCCCGCTCAAGAACCTTGGCATCCCCAACGACGTCGAGCGCCTTTCCGAGCGCATCGCCGACGTGATCGCGGACGACATGGACCGGTCCGGCTGGTTCAGCATCATCGACCGGTCCGCCTACATCGAGCATCCTCAGCGGACCGGGATCCGGCTCGGCGAATTCGACTATCGGGACTGGGCGACCATCGGAGCCGAAGGGCTCGTCAAGGGCGGCTTCAGGATCGATGGCGACCAGGTGAGGTTCGAATTCTGGCTGCACGACGTATTCCGTCAGGCGCCGATCCTGGGAAAGACATACAGGGGCAGCCTCCGCGATGCGCGGCGCATGGCGCACAGATTCGTCGATGAGATCATCCTGAGGCTCACCGGCGTCCGCGGCCCGTTCGATACCAGGATCGCCTATGTGTCCACCGGCAGGGACCGGTTCAAGGAGATATACGTCTCGCATCTGGACGGGACCGACAAGAAGAAGGTCACCAACAACCGCACCATCAATCTGTTCCCGTCCTGGACCCCGGACGGCAAGGGACTCGTCTTTCTCTCCTTCAAGACGGGCAAGCCGCAGGTGCTCGGATTCGACCTCGACACCAACCGGGAGACGCCGATCTCCACCGGCAACGGTTTGAGCCTGCGCGGCCGGTGGTCGCCGGACGGGCGGTATCTGGCGACGCCGTTGGAGCGGCAAGGCAATCAGGACCTCTACCTGTTGAACCGCGATGGCCACATCGTGGAGCGGCTTACGAGGAACGCCAGCATTGATATCTCTCCCACCTGGTCGCCGGACGGACGAAGGGTAGCCTTCGTGTCCGACCGCCATGGATCCCCGCAGATCTACATCGTGGAGCTCGCCACCGGGAAGATCCGGCGGCTGACGTTCAAGGGCAACTACAACCAGTCGCCCGATTGGTCGCCCGCCGGCGAGTTGATCGCCTTCACGGGAAGGGCGAACGGCGTCATGAACATATTCACGATTCGCGCGGACGGCAGCGAGCATCGCATGATCACAGCCAACCGCCATAACGACGAAGATCCGTCGTGGTCGCCGGATGGCCGGTTCATCGCCTTTACCTCGGACCGCACCGGTTCCCGTCGAATCTATACGATGCGCAGGGATGGCGAGAGTCAACGACGTTTGACAGGCTCCACGGCAGATGATACACATCCGTCGTGGTCACCTCGGCTGCCGTGAGCCCCATTGTGAGCCCCATTCGGGCATACCCTTGTTCCTTTGACCTATCCTTGTCGAGTCGTTCCAACCCAGCGTTGGGGAAGGTAAGAAAGTAAACGGATGATGAGAAAAGCGTTTGTCCTGCTGTCTTGTTCCCTGTCTCTCGTGTTGCTCGTTTCGTGCGTGGCGCCGCCCGAGCCGGGCGAGCAGGCGACGGACCCGTCGGCCACGGCGGGCAGTCCCGCCCAGGGCAACATCACGGAGGGCACCCTGTCGCAGGACGCCGGCCAGCAGGGCGCAATCAAGACCACCGGCACGGACAGCCTCACCGCCCATCAGGAGGGCACGCTTCCGGAAGAGGGTGCGCTGGCGGACGTCCTCTTCGACTTTGACCGCTCCGAGCTGGGGGATGCGGCCCGCGACGTGCTGCAACGCAACTCCGACTGGATCAAGCAGAACCCTGGCGTGTCGATCGAGATCGAAGGTCATGCGGACAACAGGGGCACCAACGAATACAATCTTGCCTTGGGTGCCCGAAGGGCTCAGGCGGTCAAGGACTATCTCGTTACGCTGGGAAATGCTCCGGATCGCCTTACTACCATCAGTTACGGTGAGGAACTCCCGGTCTGTGGAGTGAGCTCGGAGGAGTGTTGGGGCAAGAACCGGCGTGCGCATTTCGTCGTTCGGACTCAAAAGCCGTCCTCGTAGAGAGTTCTGCTCGCTCGGACAGGCTACCCGCGGCCTGTACCGTACAGGCTGCTAGCCGTATTCGCCCGCCGGTTCCCCGTTCGCGGGAGGGCTAATGTCGATGCGAATCATTGCCTGGGCCATGTCGGCCGTCGTCATGCTGGTTTCAGCCTGGGGCTGCACCGTGGAATATCGCGCCGCGCCCGTGCCCTATGATCGGGCGCCGTTGACGGAGCGCGAGTGGGCCGTGCTGAACGGCTTGAAGGAGGAGCTCGACAAGACTCGCAAGCAGTTGGCGGATACCCGCGCCGAGGTCGACGCCATGCGGAGCCGTTTGAACGCGGCCGAGGGAGCGGTGGAGGAAATCAGGAGCGGAGCGGGTTCGGGAGTTGGCGCGGGAAACATGCGGGAGCTTCAGGGCAGGCTGGCGGCCCTCGAAACGGAGGTGAAGAGCCAGCGGGAATTGCTCAAGGTGCGAGAGGATGAGCTGCGGCTGCTGCGGGACGCCGTCTTGAAGACCGGCGGGGCGCCGGCGGATACCGCGGCCAAGGAACCGGCGACGGCCGCCACCCAAACGGCGGTGGCCAAACCGACAGCGGCCCAAGACGCGGCGACGACGGCACAGCGTGACTACGAGGACGCGTGGAAATGGTTGCGCAAGAAGGACGATCGCGGCGCCATCGACTACAGTGGCGCCATCGAACAGTTCAAGAAGTTCCTCGAGAAGCATCCGGACAGCAATCTGGCGGACAATGCACAGTACTGGATCGGTGAAAGTTATTATGCTCTCCAGAATTTCGACCAGGCCATCGTGGAATTCGACCTGGTACGCAAGGACTATCCCAAGAGCGACAAGGTCCCCGCGGCATGGCTCAAGATAGGCTACTCGTTTGCCGAGCTGGGGAATCGTGTCGATGCACGGCTCTTTCTCCAGGAAGTCATCAATCGGTTCCCGCAATCCAAGGAAGCCGAAAAGGCGCGCGACAAGATTCGATCCCTGGATACCTGATCCCGACCACGTGAATTCTTGCGCGGGAGTGAAGGACGGGTTCTTGTCCCGCTCCTGCCAAGTTCGCACGCGTAGCTTCCAAGAACAAGATGCGGATTCTGCGGCACGTCAAGCGCCCCCTCATTCGTTCCGTCATGACCATCGGAAACTTCGACGGAGTGCATCTGGGGCACCGGGACCTGTTGCGCCGCGTGATCGAGGATGCGCGGTCGCGTGGAGGACCCGCCGTGGTCCTGACGTTCGAACCCCATCCGGCGAAGATTCTCGCGCCGACGTTCGCGCCGCGGCTAATCCTGGCGCGCAAGGACAAGCTCGCCCTCCTGGGGCGCGCCGGCGTCGACTGCGTCGTGATTCAGCGATTCACGCCGAGCTTTTGCGCGTTGTCGCCGCGCGACTTCGTGGAACGGTATCTGGTCCGCCTCGGCGTGGAGCGGCTGTGGGTGGGAGAAGACTTCAGGTTCGGCAAGAACAGGGCCGGCACGGTCAAGGATCTCATGGCCTGGGGGCCGGCCGCGGGAATGGATGTCGAGGTCATCGAGGTCGTGGCGGATTCGGATCACGCCGTCAGCAGCAGCCGGATCCGCGCGTTGCTGGAAGAGGGCAGGGTGGACGTCGCACGGCGGCAGCTCGGACGTTGCCATTTCGTTTCGGGGTCCGTCGTCAAGGGTCATCAACGGGGCCGGGAACTCGGCTTCCCTACGGCGAATATACGCAGCAGGACCGAAGTGGTGCCGGCCAACGGTATCTATGCCACGTGGGTTGAGACCGGTGGGCGCCGGTTGCACAGCGTCACCAGCGTCGGAGTGAACCCCACTTTCGGTTCGGGTCCGAGAACCATCGAGACCTACATACTGGACTTCGACGAGGACCTGTACGGCCGCCGGCTGCAGGTATCGTTCGTGGAACGGCTTCGGGAGGAACGGAAGTTTCCGTCGGTGGAAGGGCTCGTGCGACAGATCGAAGAGGATATCGTCCATGCCCGCCGGGTGTTGAGCCGTGACGTGTCCGAGAACCCGGCCGAGGCGTGCTTGACAAAGTTGCCGGCATCACCTAGTATCTAGGCTGCTGGCCACGTGCCGTAACCCAGTCGTTTCTGATCCAATCCGTTTTTATCAATCATTGCTACCAATCGATCCGGGTTCCTGCTTTGCAGTCGCTACCTGTCCAATTTCGACAGGCCGCCGACAGCGTGATTGAAAGGAAGTTTTATGGCTAATGTACGAACGCGCTCCGCAGCAGAAGGCGAGACCAAGAGCGAAACGGCTCCAAACCATCGCAGGGGCCGCGCCGCTCCGACGGCCGAGCCCGTGCATCAGAACGGCTTGAACCTGAGCTCGCTCAAGAGCAAGAAGATCGCCGAGCTGGCCAACATCGGCAAGGGTTTCAGCATCGAGAGCGCGGCGAACATGCGGCGGCAGGATCTCATTTTCGCCATCCTGCAGGCGCAAACCGAGAAGAACGGCTATGTCTACGGCGAGGGCGTGCTGGAAACCCTACCCGACGGCTTCGGCTTTCTGAGGGCGCCGGATTACAACTACCTCCCGGGCCCGGACGACATCTACGTATCTCCCAGCCAGATCCGGCGTTTCGGCTTGCGCACCGGTGACATCATCTCCGGCCAGATCCGGCCTCCCAAGGACGGCGAGCGGTATTTCGCCCTCCTCAAGGTGGAGACCATCAACAACGGCGACCCGGACAACGTCCGGGACAAGATCCTCTTCGACAACCTGACCCCGCTGTACCCCGACAAGCGCATTACGCTGGAGCACCAGGCGGACGAGTACACAACACGCTTCATCGACTTGCTGACACCCATCGGCATGGGGCAGCGCGGCCTGGTGGTGGCGGCGCCGCGGACCGGCAAGACCATGATGTTGCAGAACATCGCCAAGGCCATTGCCCACAATCATCCGGACGCGGTCCTCATCGTCCTGCTCATCGACGAGAGGCCGGAAGAGGTCACCGACATGCAGCGTTCGGTGATCGGCGAGGTGGTCAGTTCCACCTTCGACGAGCCGGCGACGCGCCACGTGCAGGTGGCCGAGATGGTGATCGAGAAGGCCAAACGCCTGGTGGAGCACGGCAAGGACGTCATCATCCTGCTCGACAGCATTACCCGGCTGGCACGGGCCTACAACACGGTGGTGCCGCCCAGCGGCAAGATCCTCTCCGGCGGTGTCGACTCCAACGCCTTGCACAAGCCCAAGAAATTCTTCGGCGCGGCGCGGAACATCGAGGACGGCGGCAGCCTGACCATCATCGCCACGGCGCTGATCGACACCGGCAGCCGCATGGACGAGGTGATCTTCGAGGAGTTC
>JAPPHF010000175.1:5625-14036 GCA_028821115.1 Deltaproteobacteria bacterium
GCTGATCGACACCGGCAGCCGCATGGACGAGGTGATCTTCGAGGAGTTCAAGGGAACCGGCAACATGGAGATCAACCTGGATCGCCGGCTGATGGACAAGCGCGTGTTCCCCGCCGTGGACATCAACAAGTCCGGCACGCGCAAGGAAGAGCTGCTGATCCCCAAGGAGGACCTGAACCGCATCTGGATCCTCCGCAAGGTGCTGTCGCAGCTCAGCGTCGTCGAGGCCATGGAGTTCCTCCTCGACAAGCTGCACGGCACCAAGAACAACAAGGAATTCCTGGAGTCCATGAACACCTAGCGTCCTGTCCCACGTAATTGTGGGACAGGACACCGGGCGTTCCGAAGTTCCCTTGCGTGGCGGTGCCAATTTTGCTAATAGCCGATCGTTGCTTTCTTCCATTCCCGGTAGCGCACAACGAGCAAGATCCCCAGTGTCGCGACACTAAGTTTGAAAGACAGGACAAGAGGATGGCGAGCTACGTAAAATTCGAGGTTCTGGCGTTATGACCGACGTATCCATGAAGCAGCTTCTGGAAGCCGGTGTCCACTTCGGACACCAGACCAGTCGCTGGAATCCCAAGATGAAGCCCTACATTTTCGGGGCGCGCAACGGGATTCACATCATCGACCTGCAGCAGACCGTGAGGATGGTCAAGGACGTCTGCGCCCATGTTCGGGACCTGATCATGGGCGGAGGCCACGTTCTGTTCGTGGGGACCAAGAAACAGGCGCAGGACTCGGTTCGCGAAGAGGCGGAACGCTGCGGCATGTCCTATGTCCATCATCGTTGGCTGGGAGGCACGCTGACCAACTTCCAGACCGTTCGCCAGAGCATCGACCGGCTCAAGAAGCTCGAGGAGATGGCCAACGATCCGAAGATCGTCGAGGCGCTGACCAAGAAGGAAATGCTCTCGCACAGCCGGGAAAGGGCCAAGCTGGAGCGCGCCCTCGGAGGGATCAAGGACATCAAGAAGCTGCCGGACGCCGTGTTCATCATCGATCCCGGGCAGGAAGCCATCGCGGTGCGCGAGGCGCGGAAGCTCGGCATCAAGGTGATTGCCATCATCGACACGGATTGCGACCCGGACTTGGTGGACTACAAGATCCCCGGCAATGACGATGCGATTCGTGCCATCCGGCTTTTCTGCAGCCTCATGGCCGAAGCCGTCAACGAAGGCAAGGCGTTGTGCGACCAGGCGAAGATGGAGGCGGAAGCCGCGCAGGCCGAGGCCGCTTCGGAAGAGGAGCCGGCCGGGGAGGGTCCGGAGACGGTAGCGCCGGAACCCGCGGAGGCAGCAGCCGAGCCGGAGACCGAGGCCGCGCCGGAACCCGTAGCGGAGCCAGCCGCCGCACCGGAGGCGGCGCCGTCAACGGCAGGGGAAGCCGCGGCGGTACCGGAGGCAGCCGCGGCACCGGCTGTGCCGGCGGCATCGGAAGGGACCAAGGCGCCGGAGTCCGGTGAGGAAGATTCCGAAGAAGAGAAATCCACGGACGCGCCGACCGTGGCGGGGAGTTGAGCGGGCATGGCCATCGATGCGAGTCTAGTCAAACAGTTGCGGGACAAAACCGGCGCGGGGTTCATGGACTGCAAGAAGGCCCTGGTCGAGTGCGAGGGTGACTTCGAGAAGTCCGTGGACCACCTGAGGGCGAAGGGGCTGGCGCTGGCGGCGCGCAAGTCCGAGCGTGAGGCCAGCGAGGGCCTGGTCGGCGCCTACATCCACGGCGGCAACAAGATCGGCGTCCTCCTGGAAGTGAACTGCGAGACCGACTTCGTGGCTCGCACCGAAGAATTCCAGGCTCTGGTGAAGGACCTTTCCATGCAGATCGCGGCTGCCAGCCCGCGTTACGTCCGGCGCGAGGAGGTCGACGAGGAAGAGCTGGAGCGGGAGAAGGCGATCTACCGGCAGCAGGCGGAAGAGTTGAAAAAGCCCGAGCCCGTGCTCGCCAAGATCGTCGACGGCAAGATGGAGCGTTTCTACGAGGAGGCCTGCCTCATGGAGCAGGCTTTCATCAAGGAGCCCACGCGCCGGGTCGGGGACCTGGTACAGGACGCCGTCGCCCGTCTGGGCGAGAACATCCGGGTCAGGCGCTTCGTTCGCTATACCGTCGGCGAGGGGATGAAGGAGTAGGACTCCACCGAATGACCGCCGTCGAGTTGAGATACAAGCGAGTCATTCTGAAAATCACAGGGGAGGTCCTCGCGGGGGAGCGCCAGTACGGCATCGATCCGGCTACCGTAACGCGGTTCGTGGAGGAAATTCGCGAGGTTCACGAACTTGGCTGTGAAATCGCCCTGGTCATCGGCGGCGGCAACATCCTGCGCGGCGCCGAGGCCAGTGACCACGGCATCGACCGGGCCAGCGCCGACTACATGGGCATGCTGGCCACGGTCATCAACAGCATCGCCCTCCAGGACGCACTCGAAAAGATCGGCGTCTCGACCCGGGTCATGTCGGCCATCGAGATGCGCCAAGTGGCGGAGCTGTACATCCGCCGGCGCGCGGTGCGGCACCTGGAGAAGGGCCGTGTTGTCATCTTTGCCGGTGGAACCGGCAATCCCTATTTCACCACGGACACGACGGCGAGCCTGCGGGCCATGGAGGTGGGCGCCGAGGTGATTCTGAAGGCCACCAAGGTTCGCGGCGTCTACGACACGGATCCGCTGAAGAATCACGGAGCGAAGCTCTTCCGGGAGCTGACCCATATGGAGGTGCTGAGCAAGGAGCTCAAGGTGATGGACGCCACCGCCATCTCGCTGTGCATGGACAACAAGCTTCCCATCATCGTCTTCAACGTCATGGAGCGGGGCAATATCCGCAAGGTGGTGAGCGGTCAGCCCATCGGCACCCTGGTGGGCGTCAGCGACCGGTGACACGACACTTGCCCATAGGTGTAAGATGGACGACGCCTTCTACAGCGATTTCGAGGAAGAGTTGGAGAACACCTTGGCGGCCATGCGCCGGGAGCTGGGACGCGTGCGCACCGGCCGGGCTTCGGCCGCCCTGTTCGAAGGGGTGACGGTCGAATACTACGGCACCCAGACACCGCTGAACCAGATCGCCACCATCGCGGTCCCGGAGCCCCGGCTGGTGACGATACAGGCCTACGATCCAAGCGCCATCGCCAACATCGAGAGATCGATCCTGAAGGCCGACCTTGGCCTCACTCCGTCCAATGACGGCAAACTGATCCGGGTGCCGATACCGGAACTCAGCGGCGAGCGTCGCAAGGAGCTCGTGAAACAGGTACGCAAGACCGCGGAAGACTTCCGTGTCTCCGTGCGAAACCACCGGCGCGCCGCCATCGACGGGTTGAAGGAGATGCAGAAGGACAAGGAGATCACCGAGGACGAGGTGAAGCAGGGCCAGGATCGCGTCCAGAAGATTACCGCGGAGTTCGTTGGCAGGGTAGACGGTTTCCTCAAGGCCAAGGAAGAGGAGATCATGGAGGTTTAGTGGCCTTCCTTTCAATCTTTCCGGAATGGAGCTCTACGGGCTAGAAAAAAACCGATTGCCCACCCATGTCGCGATCATCATGGACGGCAATGGACGCTGGGCCAGGCTCCGGGGCAAGAGCCGCATCGAGGGTCACCGCGAGGGAACGGCGTCGGTCAGGACCACGGTGGAGTTGAGCCGCAACCTCGGCATCCGCTACCTGTCGCTCTACGCTTTTTCATCCGAGAACTGGAACCGGCCGCACGATGAGGTCGAGGGGCTGATGGGCCTCCTGGAGAACTACCTGGAGGTCGAGCAGGAGCGCATGATGCGCGAAGGGGTCCGCCTCGTGGCCATCGGCGACCGCAAACGCCTGCCCGCTTCGGTGCGCCGGGTCCTCGACCGCAACATCAGCCTCACCCGCAACAACACCGCTCTTACGGTGATTCTCGCCCTCAGCTACAGCGGCCGCGGCGACATCGTCAAGACCGTCCGGGACATCGCCCGGAAGGTGAAGGCCGGGCAGTGCGAGCTCGCGGACATCGACGAGTCCATGATTGCCGCCAACACGGAGACCGGACCCATTCCGGATCCGGACCTCTTGATCCGCACCAGCGGGGAGATGCGCATCAGCAACTTCTTCCTTTGGCAGATACCTTACACCGAGCTGTACATCACGCCCACTCTCTGGCCCGACTTCTCGGAGCAGCAGTACATCAAGGCGCTGCTGGAATTCCAGCGCCGGAAACGCCGGTTCGGCAAGACGGACGAGCAACTGCTGCAGGGTTGAGATGCGCACCCGGGTACTGACCGCGCTGGCCGGGATCCCCGTCGTCGTCGGGATCATCGTCGTGGACAGCGTCTGGCTTTTCTCGGCGTTCATTGAGGTCCTCACCCTCGTCGCGCTCCACGAATACTTCCGCATGGCCTTTCCGGACCATGGCGGAATGCGCGCGACGGGCATCGCGGCCGGCATGCTGCTGTCCCTGACCCTCGTGGTGCCCGGACTGTCGGGCTATCTCCCGCTCATCGTGGCGGGCCTGTTCACGGTGTTCGTGTTTACCGGCGGCGCGGTCGAGGAACGCTACCGCCGGCTCGGTCTGGCGCTGGCCGGTGCCGTCTACCTGGGCTACCTGTTCCCGCATTTCGCGCTGCTCTACCGCAGCGGGTACGAGTGGGTGCTCTGGGTGCTGTTCGTCGTCTTCTCGGCCGACAGCGCCGGCTACTTTGCCGGTGTGGCCCTGGGCCGAAGAAAGTTGTATCCTTCAGTCAGCCCGGGAAAGACTGTCGAAGGGGCCGTGGCCGCCACCGTGGCGGGCGTGGCAGCCGGGTGGCTGTCCGGCTGGTGGCTGCTGGGCTTGTCATCGGGTGTGGTATTGGTGTTTTCGCTCGCCATCGTACTCATCGCTCAAGTGGGCGACCTTTTCGAATCGCTGCTCAAGCGGGGCTTCGCGGCCAAGGACTCGGGCGGTATCCTTCCCGGCCACGGCGGTCTGATGGACCGGCTGGACAGCCTCATCTTTCCGGGAGTCCTCGGCACCTACTGCCTGCGGTTCTTGTCATCATGAAATCCATCGTCATTCTCGGGTGCACCGGAACCATCGGGGTCAATGCCCTGGACGTGATCCGGACTTTCAGGCGGCGGTTCAAGGTCAGCGGGCTGGTGGCCGGGCGCAACCTGGAACTGCTGGCGCGCCAGGTCGCCGAGTTCGCTCCGCGCATCGTCAGCGTCAAGGACCGCGAAGACGTCGACGCCCTGCGCAAGCTCATTGGCCGCCGCAGGGTGGAAATCGTCCACGGCGAGGAGGGAGCGGTGGCCGCGGCTACCGAGCCCACGGCGGACTTCGTGCTGGCCGCCATCGTCGGCGGCGCGGGACTCGTACCGACTTTCGCCGCGGTGCAGGCGGGCAAGGACGTGGGGCTCGCCAACAAGGAGGCCCTGGTCATGTCCGGCGAGCTCTTCGTGCGGGAGGCCAGGAAGCGGCGGGTGCGGCTGCTGCCGGTGGACAGCGAGCACAGTGCGGTGTTCCAATGTCTCGAGGGGAACCGGCGCACGGACGTCGACAGGATCATCCTGACCGCGTCCGGAGGGCCGTTCCTGCGGACGCCGCTGCGGGAGCTGCGCCGCGCGACCATCGGCCAGGCGCTGCAACATCCCACCTGGAAGATGGGCCCGAAGATCACCATCGATTCCGCCACCATGATGAACAAGGGGTTGGAAGTGATCGAGGCCCGTTGGTTGTTCGGCGTGCCCGCCGAGAGCGTGGAGGTGATGATCCACCCCCAGAGCATCGTCCACTCCATGGTGCGCTACCGTGACGGCGCGGTCATGGCGCAACTCGGCATACCGGACATGCGCATTCCCATCGCCTACGCGCTTTCCTATCCCGAGCGGCTGGATTCCGGGCTGGCGCCGCTGAACCTGCCCAGGGAGGGGGAGCTGACCTTCCTGAAAGTGGAGGGCCGGCGCTATCCGGCGCTGGAGATCGCCTACGGAGCGCTGGCCAAGGGCGGTACGGTTCCGCCCGTTCTGAATGCCGCCAACGAGGTGGCGGTGGCCGCCTTCCTGGATGGCCGGGTCGGCTTTCGCCAGATCCATGAGATCAGCCGCAAGACCATCGACGCCCACGTGCCCGTCAAGCCGAGAACCCTGACGCAGGTCCTCGAGGCCGATCGATGGGCCCGGGGGTTCGCCCGGGAACTCGTTCAGCAAAACGGATCGGCAAGGTGATCGACGTCGTCTACATGATCGTCGCCGCCGTGGTCGCCTTCGGCGTGCTGGTTTTCCTTCACGAGCTGGGCCATTTCCTGGTGGCCAAGAAGGCCGGCGTGGGGGTCTTGACCTTTTCCATCGGTTTCGGCCCGAAGGTATGGATCCGGCGGCACGGCGAAACCGAATACTGCGTGAGCGCGTTTCCGCTGGGAGGATACGTCAAGATGGTGGGCGAGGACCCCGGCGAGGAGGTCGACTCCGAGGACCGGGACCGGTCCTTCGCGGATCGGGGCCTGGCCGCCCGCACGGCCATCGTGGCGGCCGGGCCGGGCGCGAATTTCCTGCTTGCCATGGCGGTGTTCCTCTGCGTGTTCCTGATTTTCGGCATTCCCTACCGCACCGCCGAGATCGGCGGTGTCAAGCCCGGCTCACCGGCAGCGGGCGCCGGCCTCGAGGCCGGAGACCGGGTCGTCGTGGTGGGCGACCGTCCCATCCGTTCCTGGGACGAGCTGGCTGGCGAGGTCAGGGCGAGCCAGGGGCGCCCGCTGGATCTGGGCGTGGTCCGCGGCGACCGGGAGTTCGCGGTCGCGTTGCGCCCCGTCAGGGGAGAGACGCAGAATCTTCTGGGCGAGTCCGAGGAGACCTGGCTGATCGGCATTCAGAGCGCCGGAACCGTGGAAGTGGAGAGGGGCAATCCGCTGACGGCGGGCTGGCTGGCGGTGACCCGGACGGTGGAGCTCTCGCTCCTGACGGTGGAAGTGCTGGTCAAGATGGTGATCGGAAGGGTCGATACGGCGAATCTCGGCGGCCCCCTGATGATCGCCCAGTTGGCGGGACAGCAGGCCCAGCGGGGGCTGGCGGACTATCTGTTCCTGTTGGCGTTGCTGAGCATCAACCTCGGCATCCTGAACCTGCTGCCGATCCCGATGCTGGACGGCGGACACCTGCTGTTCTTCCTGATCGAAGCCGTGCGCGGCAAGCCCCTCGACGTCCGGCAGCGGGAGCGGGCGCAGCAGATGGGCCTGGTGATGCTGCTCTTCGTCATGGTCTACGCGTTCTACAATGATCTGGCGCGAATCTTCGGAAGCTGACCGACGCTGGCCATGAAGGTACTCGGACTCGACACGTCGACGGCGTTGCTGAGCGCCGCGGTCCTGGACGGCGGCGAACTCGTAGCCGAATGCGTACGGGAATCGATGCAGGCGGGAGACCGCCGGCCGGGCCGGTCGAACCACGCCGAGGGGTTGCTCCCGCTCATCGACGAGGTGCTCCAACGCGCCGGCACCGACTTTTCGGACCTCTCCCTGGTAGGGGTCGCCGTCGGACCCGGTTCGTTCACCGGATTGAGGATCGGCATCAGCACGGCCAAGGGCCTGGTCTACGGTTCGGATACGCCGGTGGTCGGGGTGCGCACCCTGGAAGCCGCGGCGTACAGGGTGTCCGGAGCGGTGGGCACGACTCTCATATGCCCGATGCTGGACGCGCGCAAGGGCGAGGTCTACGGCGCCCTCTACCGCCGCACGGCGGCGGCGTTCGAATGTCTGATCGAGGACTGCCTGGAGGCGCCGGAGTCCATGGTCCGTCGGGTGGACGCGCTGGGCAATGGCCCCTGCATCTTCGTCGGCCCCGGGGCGCAGGCGTACGCGGAGGTGATCGAGCGGTGCGCCGGCGGCGACGCCCGGGTGACCGCCGGCGCGGAGTTCCCGTGCACTGCCTCTGCCGTCGCGAGCATCGCCGGAGAGAAGTATTGCACGGCCCCGGCGATCGCGGCCGAGCCGCTGAGCCCCCACTACATACGCCCTCCGGACGCCGTGGCCAAGAGCCCTGCGGCCTCCTAGGAGCCTGTCCGATTACTCTGACACGCTCCCGGCGCCCGCCCGGGGCGCTACGGGTGTACGACAGAAGAGTGAGGCCGCGGCGGCCAATTCGGGCCTATGTTGCTCCTATCCCCCAAACCGTCACGCCGCCCTGGGCGTCGAGCGCGGCAAGCGCGCGCCCGTCTGGCCGCCAGTACAGTCCCGCCCCTATGTCCGCCAAAACCGCGGACCCGATACGACGGCCTTTCCCATTCCTCTTGAGTGACCACACGACTACGGCGCCATCCCGTGCTGCCGAGGCCAGGCGCATCCCGTGGCGAGCGAAGGCGAGGGTTGTGACAGGTTGAGCATGACGTTTTAGAACGCCGGGCCGCGTGCCTTCTGGACCGCTTCCCCGGAAGCTCCAGACCGTCACCGCGTCGCCTCCGCCGGTGGCCAGGAGGG
>JAPPHF010000070.1 GCA_028821115.1 Deltaproteobacteria bacterium
GGGTGGAGCGAGGTGTCACGCCCGGTTTCCCCTCCCCGCCGTTGGATTCCCGCTTTCGCGGGAATGACGGAGGGGGTGCGGGAATGACGTTGCGGCGTTAGCCGGATGAGGACTCGGCCGGATACAGCCCAACCTCAGGAACGACCCATGCGCGTAGCCATGTACTACAGCAACGACGACGTTCGGTTGGAGGAACTGCCGGTTCCCAAGGCCGGTCCGGGCGAGTTGCTGATGCGGGTGCAGGCCAGCGGCATCTGCGGTACCGACGTGCTCGAATGGTACCGGCGCAAGCAGGCGCCCCGGGTGCTCGGACACGAGGTCACAGGCGAGGTGACCGCGGTGGGCGACGGCGTGACCGGCTTCGCCCCCGGCGACCGCATTGTCACCACCCACCACGTGCCCTGCAACGACTGCCACCACTGCCGCTCCGGACACGCCTCGGTCTGCCAACTCATGCGCGAGACCCACTTCGATCCCGGCGGCTTCGCCGAGTACCTGCGGCTGCCCAAGGTCAACGTGGATAGCGGCACGTTCCTGCTTCCCGATTCGCTCTCCTTCGAGCAGGGCTCCTTCGTCGAGCCCCTGGGCTGCGTCGTCCGGGCCCAGGACCACGCCCGCGCGCCGTTGCAGGAAAACGTGCTGGTCATCGGTACCGGCATCGCCGGGCTGCTGCACGTCCAGGTGGCCCGGAGCCGCGGAGTGAAGACCCTGGTCGCCACCGACATCAACGACGAACGCCTGCGCCTAGCCCGCTCCCTGGGCGCCCACCACACCGTCCACGCCACCGACGACGTCCCAGCGCGCCTGCGCGAAGCCTGCGGCGGACGACTCGCGGACCTCGTGATCGTGTGCACCGGCGCCGCACCAGCGATCCGGCAAGCGTTCCAGAGCGTCGAGCGCGGCGGCAAGCTGCTCTTCTTCGCCTCCACTCCCGCCGGGCACGAGGTGCCCATGCCGCTATACGAGATGTGGCGCGACGAGGTCGGCCTCGTCACTTCCTATGGCGCGAGTCCGCGGGATCTGAAGGATGCGGTGGATCTGTTGGCGGGCGGCACGGTCAACGTGGATGAACTCGTCACCCACCGCCTCACACTGGCGGAAACGGGAAAGGGTTTTCAACTCGTGGCCAACGCCAAGGATTCGCTAAAGGTCATCATCGAGCCGCAGAGAGCCTGACCCAACGGCGCGAGTCCCTTACTCGATTTCGGTCGTTTCAGGCTGCGATTCCCGGACCTTGCCCGCGGCGATCTCCCGCAGGGCCACGACGATCTCACGGTTGTCGGCGTCGACCAGGGGCTTGGCGCCCTTGAGGAGCTGCTTGGTGCGCTGGGAGCCGAGCATCACCAGCTTGAAGCGGTTGGTAACCTCGTTGAGGCAATCTTCGACGGTTATTCGTGCCACGGCACTTTCTCCTTACGCGATACTCTGCTGCGCCGGAACCTCGTGCTGCTCCGACGTCTCGATCTCGAAGCCCAGGTCCTCGATCATCCGGTGGGCGTCGGAGGCCTCCTGACCTGAAGTCGTCAGGTAGCCGTTGACGAAGATCGAATTGGCCGGGTACAGGCTCAACGGCTGCAGCGAGCGCAGGTTGACCTCGCGGCCGCCGGCCACGCGTATCTCCTTGCTCGGATTGACGAAACGGAACAGGCACAGGACCTTGAGGCAGTACTGCGGGGTCAGGTTGGAGCGTCCCTCCATGGGGGTCCCCGGGATGGCGTGCAGAAAGTTGACGGGAATCGAGTCCACGTCCAGCTCACGCAGCGAGACCGCCAGGTCCATGACGTCGTCGTCCTGCTCGCCGAGGCCGATGATGCCGCCGCAGCAGGTGGACAGACCCGCGGCCTTGACGCTCTCCAGTGTCGCAACCCGGTCGTCGTAGGTATGGGTGGAAACCACCTCCGGGTGGTAGCGGCTGCTGGTGTTGAGATTATGGTTGATCCGCTCTACGCCGGCGTCCTTGAGGATCCGCGCCTTGGACTCAGTCAAGAGCCCCATGCACGCACAGATGTTGATGGGCACCTTGCTCTTGATCTCGGCCACGGCCTCGGCCATCTTCTCGGTTTCCTTCAGCGTGGGGCCGCGACCGCTGTTGACCAGGCAGAAGCGCATGGCGCCCGCTTCCTTGGCCCTGACGGCGGCGTCCACCAGCTCGTCCTTGGCGAGGAACGGGTACTTGTCGATCTCGGCCTCGGAAACCGACGACTGCGAGCAGTAGCCGCAGTCCTCCGGGCAGAGCCCGCTCTTGGCGTTCATCAGGACGTGGATCTGCACCTTCTTGCCGAAGTAGTGGTGGCGGATACGGAAAGCGGCCTCGAGCAGTTCCGGCAGTCTCTCGTCGGCGCCGTGGATGACGGACTTCATTTCCGCGCGCGACAGGAGGTCTCCGGAGAGCGCCTTTTCTGCGAGATCAGCGTACCTCGGTTCCACGTTGGACATGGGGTTTTCGTGTAACATGGGGGCTGCGGACTTGCAACCAAGCAGCCGGCCGCGAGGCGCTGCTAACCGATGAACAACGTAAAGATCTGGCCCCGCTGGTTGGACGCCGTTTTGGGCATCAGCAGACGCCGCTCGGGCGAAAGGGCGCTTTGCGCGACCTCCCAGTTGGTCTGGGGCAGCGGGTCCAGCGCTCGGATCTCGTCCAACGACAGGTACACTGCCCGGTCCACTTCGCGTCCGTCCGGCGTGGGATTCTCGGTGAGGCCTCGCAACAGCAACACGACGTACAGGCTATTGCCGGAATCCTCGTCGTAGCGGCTGCGCACGCCGAGCACCCCCTCGACCTCGGCCTCCACTCCCGCCTCCTCCGCCACCTCCCGGACCACCGCGGCCTCGATGGTTTCGTCCGGCTCGATGAACCCGCCCGGCACCTGCCAGTTTCCCCGCCCGCGACGCGACGCGCGCCGGACGAAAAGCAGCCGGCCGTCCCGCACCACCGCCCCGCCGACGCCGATGTTGTAGCCCGTGTTGTAACGTTCCGGTATCGCCATCTCGTCCCTTCCGTCGCCCCGCGTTCCTGCTTCAGTTCCGGGACCGTGTGGTGTTATACCTTGCGGCATGAACACGCGTCCAGCAGCCTCCTGGGCCGACCGTACGCGCGAATCCGGAGGAACATGAATGGTTGACGCCCTTGGCTGGCGGCGAAAGTTCGCGGTCATCGCCCCCTCCACCAACACCTCGGTGCAGCCGGAGTTCGACGACATGCGGCCGCGCGGAGTGACCAACCACTTCGCCCGGATCTGGATTCCCGACGACCTCATCCACGACGACGCGGATTTCGAGCAATTGATGCGGAACATCCGCGCGGGGGTGGACGACGCCATCGACCGGGTCATGACCTGCCGGCCCGAATACCTCATCATGGGCATGTCCTCGGAGACCTTCTGGGACGGCGCCGAGGGAAGCCGGCGGCTGCTGGAAGCGGTGGAGCGGCGGGCAGGAGTGCCGGTCGCCATGGGCTCCTACGCCTGCCAGGCGGCCTTCGAAGCCTACGGCGGCATCAAACGCATCGCGGTGATCACGCCGTACATGCCGGTGGGTGACGCCCAGGTGGTGCGGTTCTTCACCGATTGCGGGTACGAGGTGGTGCGCCTCAAGGGACTCAAGTGCGAGAGTCCGGTGCTGATCGCCCACGTCCAGGCGGACACGCTGGAGGCGGCAATCGACGAACTGGACGGCGCCGACGTGGACGCGATCGTGCAAGTAGGCACCAACCTGGTCATGGCGCGCCTCGCGGGCGAAGCGGAACGCCGCCTCCGGAAGCCGGTCATTGCCATCAACACGGCCATCTACTGGTACGCGTTGCGCCAGAACGGCCTATCGGACAAGGTCGACGGCTTCGGCGAACTGTTGTCGCGCTTCTGAGACGCCTGTGGAAATGACCGTTTATCGGGTACCCGGTTGGGAAGCCGAACCGGGATTGCGGCACGGGTTTCTGGGCCGCAACGGCGGCAACAGTCAGGGCGCGTTCGCAAGCCTCAACGTCTCGTTCACGGTGGGCGACGATCCCCAGGCGGTCAAGGACAACTACTGCGACATGAAACGCGCCGTGGGCATGGCCGGCACCCGGATGGTGACCATGCGGCAACGGCACGGCGACAACGTCATCGACGTTGCCGAGCCTTGCAAGGACGCGGGCGAGGGCGACGCCATGGTGACGGACGCTCCCGGGGTATTCCTCGGGGTGCTTACCGCGGATTGCGTGCCCGTGATCTGCTGGGCGCATACCTCCCGGCGAAGGCTGGCCGCGGTGATCCACACGGGATGGCGCGGCACTCTGGCCGGCGTGGCCGCCAAGACCGTGCGGCACATCGAGAGCCGCTACGGGACGACGCCGGAAGACCTGCGGTGCGCCCTGGGACCGGCCATCGGAAGTTGCTGCTACGAGATCGGCCCCGACGTCTCGGAGCCGCTCATCGAGGCGTGGGGTGACGACGCGGAAGCCTCCCTCGAACGCAGGGACGGCAAGACCTACCTCGACTTGCGCCGGTTGAACGCCGCGCTGCTGGCCGCGGCGGGTGTGCCGGAGGACCGGATCGCTGCCGTGGGGCCCTGTACCGGGTGCAACCCGGCCGACCTTTTCTCCTATCGGCGCGAATCGAACCGCGGCGGCGACGCCACCGGCCGTCAGGCGAGCTTCATCGGTTGGCCGGAAAGCACGTAACCAGATAAGGACCGAGAGTCCAAGCGGGGGAACGGGACCGCGGAAGCAAGGCCAGGAAATGACAAAGCCCTGGCTGACGCGTTGGCCAGCCAGGGCTCGGTGTACTGTCGGAATTGACCAAGACCCTCAATTCCGAAAAGGCTCGAGAGCCTAGGTCTCAGTCACCTCGCAGCTACATATGTCACTCATATTTTGACCACCTCCTTTCCCTGCTTGGCCGTATCCTAAGGGAGCGGAACTGGTTTGTCAAACTTTGTTTGCAAAGGCCGTGAAAGGAGGGCCACATACGGGCGGGTTTGAAACCCGCCCCTACGGCAGCCTTGTCCGAGGACCCGAAAGTTGTTTCACGGCAAACGCCGCGGCGTTTCGTACGCGGGCGTCGGGATCGTCGGCGGCTGCCTTGCGGAGGGAATCCAGCGCGCCCCGTTGCGGCTCCGACGTCTTGGCCAACGTCGTGATCACCGCCACCCTGACCAACGGCTCCGGGTCTGCGATGGCCTGGAGCACGGCGCCCGGCAAGCCGGCCCCGGCCGCGCCCACATCCCGCAGGCAGTAAACCGCCATGCGCCGCTGGGTGGGCGTGCCTTGCCGCAGGAGATCCTCCAGGCGCGCCTGCACCTCCGAATAGCGCTTCCCCAGGTCGGTCAGCAGCAGTTGCGTAGCCCACCGGAGGTCCTGGTCGCCGCTTCCGAGTCCCCACTCGAGCACTTCCAGACAGGCCGCGGAGGGACGCGTGATCTGGCCGAGGACGTAGGCAACAGGCCAACGGGGCGCTTCGCGCAGCCGTTGCGCCAACACCTGGGCCACTTCCGGCTCCTCCGCGGCCAGCGCCACCAACTCCTCTACCGCCCGGCGGACCACCGCCTTGTCGGTCTGGTCCAACGCATCGAGCAAGGGCGCCACGCGCTGGTTCGGAATTTCACGTTGCATCGGCGGACAGAGAAGCGGGTCAACGCGGTTGTGGCGGATGGAGCAGGTCGCGAACCCGGGCCGGGTAGTCCGTGATGATACCGTCGACCCCCAGCGTCAGGAGCTCCTTCATCGCGTCCACCTCGTTGACGGTCCAGACATGGACCTCGACGCCCCGGCGGTGGGCGGCGTCCACCGATGCCCGGGTGACGAGGGGCATGCCCAGATAGCGGCGCGGGATCTGCAGCGCCTGGCCGGGAACGTCAGGCGGCGGCTCCCGTCCCGTCCAAAGCTTGGTCATGAAGGCGCGGATCTCGCCCGTGGAGAATCCCGTGGCGACGGGCAGGTTGCGGCGGTGCATGACCGCCCGGGCGGCGCCCATCATGGCGTCGTCCTCGGTTGCCACAAGCACCTCATCCGCCTTGCCGAACTCTTCCACGAGATCGAACAGCGTCTCGATGGCCGGCGCCGGCAATTCCTTGATCTCGAGCGTGGCCTTGGTCCGGGGGAATTCCGAGAAGAACTCCCGCAGGGTGGGCACACCGATCCCCCGGCCGCGGAACGGATGGGTGGCCCCGCCGTCTGGGGAGAAGCGAAAACCGGCATCGAGCTTGCCCAACTCCGCGGCATCCATGTCCCGCACCGCGCCTTTGCCGTCGGTGGTGCGTTGGACGGTCTCATCGTGAATGATGACGATCTCGCCATCGCGGCTGGCATGAACGTCCAGCTCGATGAAGGTCGCGCCATCATCGAGGCCACGGCGAAACGAAGCCAGGGTGTTTTCCGGCACGGTCCCGGCGGCGCCGCGATGTCCCGCGATTCTCGGCGGGGGGTCCGAGAAGAATGGATAGTCAGGTGCTCCGGTCATAGCTTGGGAGGCCTGGGATACGACGGAGTCCGGGGCAATCCTTGAATTTTCACCTTGGGGAAACTACAATTCCGGGGGTTCTTTGGTATTCCCAGGATCCACCGACATTGATAACCGCGGCAACGTTCCGGGGTCAAGAGACCGAACCGTGTACCGTAGCGGCAGGCGATGCCGCGACTGCATGATATTCGACGGACACGGACCGGTTATGAACCACCGGAAGGCGGCAGGCAAGGGGCGTTGATGGCTGTAGAGGATCGGCTACTCAGACTGAAGGAACTGGACCGCCGGGCGGAGTTGGGCGGCGGCGAGGTGCGCATTCGCCGGCAGCACAAGGAAGGCAAGCTGCTGGCGCGGGAACGCATCGAAATCCTTCTGGACCAGGGCAGCTTCGTGGAGCTGGACCGCCTGCGGACCCACGAATGCACCGACTTCGACATGCAGGACCAGAAGATTCCCGGCGACGCCGTGGTCACGGGATCCGGCACCATCGACGGCCGCACGGTCTTCGTCTACGCTCAGGACTTCACCGTCTTCGGCGGCAGCCTGAGCGGCGTGGTGGCGGACAAGATCTGCAAGGTCCAGGAGCTGGCCATGCAGAACGGCGCGCCGATCCTGGGCATCAACGACTCCGGCGGCGCGCGCATCCAGGAGGGCGTCGTCAGCCTCGACGGCTACGCCCGCATCTTCGCCAACAACGTCACGGCGTCGGGCGTTGTCCCCCAGATATCCGCCATCATGGGACCCTGTGCCGGCGGCGCGGTCTACTCGCCGGCCATCACGGACTTCATCTTCATGACCAAGAACACCGGGTACATGTTCATCACCGGCCCGGACGTCATCAAGACCGTGACCCACGAAGAGGTCACCAAGGAAGAACTGGGCGGGGCCGAGACCCACACCCACAAGAGCGGCGTGGCCCATTTCTCCGCGGACAACGACAAGGACTGCCTGCTCATGATGCGCGAGCTCATGAGCTTCCTGCCCGGCAACAACCTGGAAGAGCCGCCGTTCCGTCCCACCGAGGACGACCCCTACCGCCGCGACCAGCGCTTGCAGCACGTGGTGCCGGAGAACGCCAACCTCCCCTACGACATGAAGGAGCTCGTCGCCGCGGTGGTGGACGAGGGCTACTTCTACGAGGTCCACAAGGAGTTCGCCCCCAACATCGTGGTGGCGTTCGCGCGGCTGGGAGGGCGGACGGTGGGCATCGTCGGCAACCAGCCGGCGCATCTGGCGGGGTGCCTGGACATCAACGCCTCGGTGAAGGCGGCCCGCTTCGTGCGCTTCTGCGACTGCTTCAACATACCGGTGATCACCTTTGTCGACGTGCCGGGCTTCCTCCCGGGCATCAACCAGGAATACGACGGAATCATCCGCCACGGAGCCAAGCTCCTGTTCGCGTATGCCGAGGCCACGGTGCCGAAGATCACCGTCATCACCCGCAAGGCCTACGGCGGCGGCTACATCGTCATGGCCAGCAAGTTCCTGCGCGGCGACATCAACCTGGCCTACCCGGCCTCGGAGATTGCGGTGATGGGCCCGGAAGGCGCCATCAACATCGTCTTCCGCGACCAGCTCAAGGACGCCAAGGACGAGAAGAAGACCCGGCAGAAGCTGGTGGACGACTACCGGCGGCTGTTCGCCAACCCGTTCCGTTCCGCCGAACTCGGCAACCTCGACGCCATCATCGTGCCCGAGGACACCCGTCCCACGCTGATCCGTTCACTCGAGATGCTGAAGAAGAAGCGCGACAACAGCCTCCCCCGGAAGCACGGCAACATCCCGCTCTGAGCGCGGGGCGAGTATCGGGATCGCCTGAAGATGTTCAAACGGATCCTGGTGGCCAACCGCGGCGAGATCGCCGTCCGCATCATACGGGCGTGCCGCGAACTGGACATCGAGAGCGTGGCGGTCTACTCCGAGGCCGACCGCGAGGCGCTTCACGTCAAGTACGCTGACTACTCCTATCCGGTGGGACCGGCTCCGTCCACGGAGAGCTACCTCCGCATCGACCGGATCATCGACGCCGCCAGGAAAAGCCGGGCCGACGCCGTACACCCGGGTTACGGCTTCCTCGCCGAGAACGCGGAGTTCGCCCACGCCTGCGCGGAGGCGGGGATCGTCTTCCTGGGGCCGTCTCCGGAAGTCATCAAGCAGATGGGCGACAAGGTCAATGCCAGGGCGCTCATGAAGAAGGCGCGGCTGCCGGTGATTCCCGGCTCCGACGACATCCTCAGCTCGGAGGAAGAGGTGCTCGAGACGGCCGCGGCCATCGGCTACCCCTGTGTCCTCAAGGCCGTGGCGGGCGGCGGCGGCAAGGGGCTGCGGCTGGTGGAGTCCAGCGACGAAATACGCTCCGCCTATCGCGCGGCGCGCTCCGAGGCGGCCTCCTCCTTCGGTGATTCCCGCCTCTACGTCGAGAAGTACCTGGAGCGGTGCCGCCACATCGAAGTGCAGCTGTTGGCCGACATCTACGGCAAGGTGCTGCACCTGTACACCCGGGAGTGCTCCATCCAGCGCCGCCACCAGAAGATCATCGAGGAATGTCCCCCACCGACCATCGACCTCCGGATGCAGAAGCTCATGGGCAAGACCGCGGCCCAGGGGGCGCGGGCGCTGGGCTACACCGGCGTCGGCACCATGGAGTTCCTGGTGGACCGCCACAAGAACTTCTACTTCCTGGAGATGAATACCCGCCTGCAGGTGGAGCACGCCATCACCGAGCGGGTCATGGGCATCGACCTGGTGAAGGCGCAGATCAACGTGGCCGCGGGCGCGCCCCTGCCGTGGTCGCAGCGCCAGATCCGCCCAACCGGGCACGCCATCGAATGCCGCATCTACGCCGAAGACCCGGAGACCGACTTCATGCCGTGTCCGGGAAAGATCGAGGGATTGCGGCTGCCCGAGGGATTCGGCATCCGCAACGACTGCGGCGTTTACGAGGGCGGCGACATCCCGATCCACTACGACCCCATGATCGCCAAGCTCATCGTCTGGGGCGAGGAACGCGCGGAGGCCATACGACGCCTCAAGCGAGCCCTGCGCGAGTACCAGGTGCGCGGCGTCAAGACCAACATTCCCTTCCACCAGTGGATGCTGCGCCACCCCCAGTTCATCGAGGGCGACTTCTACACCGGGTTCGTGGACGAACAGCGCGGCTTCATGGCCATGGAGCAGGTGTATCCCGACCGCCACGTCGCGCTGGCCTCGGCGGCCATCGTGGCGCTGCACCGGGAGCAGGAACGCGCGCTCCGGATGGTTGAGAAAGGGGCGGCGGAAAAATCCGAATGGCGCGAGGCCGGGCGCAGGGAGGCGCTACAGCTCCACTCCGGCGCGTCGAGCCCGAGGAACGGGTGGTAGGGCCGTGGCGTTCATTGCAAAGCTCGGCGGCCAGACGTCCGTGGTGCGCATCACCGAGACCGAGAAATCCGTCTACAAGGTGGTGGTGGACGGACACGAGTTCATGGTGGACGGCCGCAGGACGGGTCGGAACAACTATTCCCTGCTGATCGACAACCGCTCCTTCGAGGTGGACGTGGACACCACCGAGGACGAGTACCGCGTGCTGCTGGACGGGCGGACCTACCGCATCAACATGTCCGACGAGCGGCAGGTGCGGGTCGGCGGCCGGCAGTCCGGCATCGAGGTGTCCGGCCGGCAGGAGGTCAAGATCCCCATGCCCGGCAAGGTGGTGGCCGTGCTCGTCAACGAAGGCGACACCGTGGACAAGGGCCAGGGACTTGTGATCGTCGAAGCCATGAAGATGGAGAACGAGGTGCGGGCGCCGAGCGACGGCGAGGTCAAGGAGATCCGCGTCAAGGCCGGGGAATCGGTGGAGTCCGGACAGGTGCTCGCGATCGTCGAATAGGCTCTCGCGTCGAGCCCTACTCGTCCGGTTCCTTCCGGCGAATGAAGTACACCACCACGACGGTCAGGCCGTAGAGCGCGGTCAGCGGCAGCGCCAGCAACACCTGCGAGATCACGTCGGGCGGGGTGAGGACGGCGCCCAGCACGACAATGCCGAGAAACGCGTAGGGGAACCGGTTGATCATCATGCGGTGATCGATGATCCCAACCCGGGCCAGGAACACCCCCGCCACCGGCAACTCGAAGACCACGCCGAACGCCAGCATCAGCTTGGCGGAGAAAGACAGGTATTCGCTCACGCGAATCGCCGGACGGACGTCCAGTTGCTGGTACTGCTCCAGGAAGAACCGGTAGCCGATGTCGAAGATGACCGTGTAGCAGAAAGCGGCGCCCAGCAGGAAGAACACCGTCCCGAAGGCGACGAAGCCCTTGGTGTAGCGCTGTTCGTGGCGGTAGAGGCCCGGCGCCACGAACTTCCAGGCGTGCCACAACAACACCGGCAACGCCAGAAAGATGGCGGCCACGAACGCCACCTTGAGCTTCGCGAAGAACGCCTCCGCCACGCCGGTGCCGATCACGGTGAGGCCGGCGGCCTCCAGGCGGAGAAGCGGCGCGGTCATGAACCGGATGAGATGGTCGGCCGCCAGATAGCAGACGATGAAGCCCGCCAAAACGGCCAGTGAGCACTTGATGAGCCGGGAGCGGAGTTCTTCCAGGTGAGCCGTCAGGGGCATGCTGGCGTCGTCCGACAGCCGTTCCCCCTCCTCTCCGCTCACTCCTTCGTCCGCGTTCACTCTTTCTTGGTGGGATCGCCCGCTGGAGATATGGTATTGGCGGTTTCGCCTTCTCCGGACGGCTCGGCGCCTGTGTTCTCGCTCTCCGGACGGGCGTCGATCTCGTCCGCCGCGGCCTGCATTTCCCGCTTCACGTCGTCGGTGGTTCGGCGAAACTCGGCAATCCCCCGCCCCAGGGAGCGTGCGATCTCGGGCAGCTTCTTGGGCCCGAGGATGATCAGGGCCACCGCCAGGATCAAGAGCAGTTCAGGCATTCCGATACCAAACATTTCGACTCCGAACTCCCTGAAGCTAGGCTAAGGCATTTGCGGAGGCGAGTCAAAGAGTGCCGGCGAGACCCGGCAGCGCCGGGATTGCGCTTTGACTCCGCCGCGCGCGCGGTGGTAGATTACGCGCAGCATGCCTCGTTCCGCCATCGTGACCGATCCGGTGTTCCTGAAGCACGAGCCCGGCCCCTATCATCCCGAGAGCCCTCAACGTCTCAAGACCCTCCTCGACCTCGCCGGCGAGGTTGTGGGCGGCGCCGGCTACGAGCTTCTGCCGCTTCGCGCGGCCGTGCAGGAGGAACTGGAGTTGTGCCACGGCGCGGGCTACATCGACCTGGTCCGCTCCACCTCCGAGCACAACCAGTTCGCGCTGGACGGGGACACCCTCACCTGCCGGGACTCCTTCGGCGTGGCCCTGATGGCGGTTGGCGGGTTCCTGCAACTGCTGGATGCGGTGGCGGCCTCGGAGTACGCCAACGGCTTCACCATGGTGCGGCCGCCGGGCCATCACGCGTTGCGGGACCGGGCCATGGGTTTCTGCCTGTTCAACACGGTGGCCATCGGAGCGCGGTATCTCCAGAAGGCGCACGGCGCGGGGCGGGTGGCGATCGTGGACTGGGACGTGCACCACGGCAACGGCTCGCAGGACGCCTTCTACGACGATCCTTCGGTGCTTTTCCTGTCCACGCATCAGTACCCGTACTACCCCGGCACCGGAGCCCTGGAAGACGTCGGGCGCGGCAAGGGAGAGGGCTACACGGTGAATGTCCCGTTGCCGGCGGGCTGCGGCGACGCCGAATACCTGGCGGTGTTCCGGGAGATCATCGTCCCGGCCATTGAACGGTACGAGCCCGACTGGCTGCTGGTATCGGCCGGCTTCGACTCGCACCGGGACGACCCCCTGGCGGCCATGGGCGTAACCGAAGCGGGCTTCGGCGTCATGGCCGACGCGCTGCTGGAGCTGGCCCGCAAGCACGCGGGCGGCAGGATCGCGTTTCTCCTGGAAGGCGGCTACGATCTGTCCGCGCTCCGCAACTCCGTGGCCACGGTGCTGGACCGCATGCAGGCCGAGGAAGCCGCCCGGCTGGAACCCGGCGGCGAACGTATTGCCTCGCGCATACGGGAAGTGCTGCAAGTCCACGAGAGGTACTGGCAACGGACGCCATCAGCAACATAACGCACGCCATGGGAAATCCTGACGGACGCAGAGTGGTCATTACCGGAATGGGGATGCTGACGCCCTTGGGCATCGGCATGGACGCCAACTGGGAAGCGGTTCAGGCCGGGCGCTCGGGCATCGGACCCCTCACCCGCATCGAGGGCATCGAATCGTTCGCATGCCGCATCGGCGGCCAGGTGGATGGCTTCGATCCCGGGGACTTCATCGACGCCAGGGAAGTCAAGAAGATGGACCTGTTCATGCAGTACGCCCTGGCCGCGGCCCAACTGGCCATCGAGGACAGCGGCTTCTCCGTCGACGGCGACGAGGCGTTCCGGGCGGGGTCCATCGTCGGAGTGGGGTTCTGCGGCATCGCTACCATCGAGCACTACTACGAAGTGTACCTGAAGCAGGGTCCGCGCAGGATCTCCCCCTTCTTCATCCCCAAGGTCATCTCCAACCTGGCGCCGGGCCAGATCGCCATCCGCTACGGCCTGAAAGGGGTCAACTGGACGCCGACCTCCGCGTGCGCTTCCGGCAACAACGCTCTGGGAGAAGCCTTCCACCTGATCCGTGAAGGCCGGCAGGACGCCGTCATCGCCGGCGGCACCGAAGCGGCCACCACCCCGTTGGGACTGGGCGGCTTCAGCGCCATGAAGGCGCTGTCCACGCGCAACGACGATCCGGAGGGGGCCAGCCGGCCTTTCGAGAAGGACCGCGACGGATTCGTCATGTCGGAAGGCGCGGGCATGCTGGTGCTGGAGGAGCGCGAGCGCGCTCTCCGCCGCGGCGCCACCATCTACGCCGAGATGATCGGCTACGCGACCAACGGCGACGCCTACCACATCACTTCCCCGTCTCCGGACGGGGAGGGAGCCGCCCGCTGCATGGCCCTGACCCTCGAAGATGCCGGCATCGCGGCCGAGGACGTGGACTACATCAACGCCCACGGCACCTCCACGCCGTACAACGACGCCAACGAGACCGCGGCCATCAAGACGGTCTTCGGCGACCATGCCCGCAACGTCGCGGTGAGCTCCACCAAGTCCATGACCGGCCACCTGCTGGGCGCGGCCGGCGCGGTGGAGGCCATCTACAGCGTACTGGCGCTCCACCACGGCGTGCTCCCGCCGACCATCAACTACGAGACGCCCGACCCCGACTGTGATCTCGACTACATACCCAACGAGCCGCGGCAGGCGGACATCGGGGTCGCCCTGTCCAACTCCTTCGGATTCGGCGGCACCAACGCGTGTATCC
>JAPPHF010000182.1 GCA_028821115.1 Deltaproteobacteria bacterium
CGCGGGACTACGAAGCCCAGATCATCCAATACGCCGCCCCGTTTGCCGTCATGGTGGAGTTGGAGAAGCTCCGCAGCCCGACCAAGGTCATCGGCGCCGACCCGACCTTGCCCTTTTCCTACCTGCCGACGCTGGACCTGAGCCACATCCTGACCGTGGACTACGACTTCGTGCCCGAAACGACACATTTTCTACAGCTTGAAGAACCGGAGAGCTGTGTGGCGATCATGCGCGAATTCCTCGATCGGCACGGCCTCTTGAGTTCCTGACGACAACGCTCATGGCCATGCGAAACCAATTCGAGATACCCACCGTCCTGGAGGACACCGGTCGCGGCGAGCGCGTATACGACCTCTACTCCCGCATGCTGAGGGACCGCATCGTCTTCCTTGTGGGAGAGATCGACGACCCGGTGGCCAACACCGTCGCGGCCCAGCTCCTCTACCTTGAATCCGAGAACCCCACGCAGGACATCTACCTGTACGTCAACTCGCCCGGCGGGCTGATCACCGCGGGGCTCGCCATCTACGACACCATGCAGTACATCCAGGCGGACGTGGCCACGGTGTGCGTCGGCGAAGCCGCCAGCATGGGCGCGCTGCTGTTGGCCGGCGGCGCTTCGGGAAAGCGTTTTGCCTTGCCCCACGCGCGCATCATGATCCACCAGCCTCTGGGGGGTTACCGTGGGTCTGCCGCGGACATCGACATCCACGCCAGGGAGATGCTGCGGGTACGCGAGGAAGTCAACCAGATCCTGGTCAAGCACACGGGTCAGGACCTCGCGACCATCGAGCGGGACACCGAGCGTGACCGCTACATGACCGCGCCCATGGCCCTGGACTACCACATCATCGACGAGGTCCTCGTCAAGCGGCCGGCGTAAGTGGGCTTCCTGTCTCAGGCGAAGCGAGCAGGGGAGAAGTTGGGGTCGGGGTCGGCGCCGAAGAGGAGATCGGCGGCCAGGGAGCCCACGGCCGCGCTGGTGGTGACGCCGTGGCCGGCGAGGCCCGCCACCCAGAAGAAGCCTCCCACCTTGGGGTCCCAACCGATGACGAAGCGGTTGTCGTCGCTGAACGTGCGCAGGCCCGCCCAATAGCGTGCGATGGAGACGTCGGGAAACCTGGGATAGACGGTCGCCAGCCTCTCCGCCAGCAGCTCCATGGCGCGGATGTCCGTGGGCGGGTCGCAGGGCGGCAGGTCCTCCTCGTCACATGGGCACAGCATGAGGCCGCCGGAGTTGGGCTGGAAATAGATCTCGTCCGAGACGTTGAGGCAGAAGGGCCAGTCGCGTTTGACCCAGTCGAGCGGCGGGGTCACGAACAGGTGCCGCCGCCGCGGGTGGAACGCGATGGGCGCCGCGCCGGCCATGACGCCCACGGGCCCGGCCCAGGGTCCGGCCGCGTTTATCACCACGTCGGCGTCCAGGAAACCCTGGTCCGTGGCGAGGCCTTGCACGCGTCCGTCGCGCACGCGCACCTCGCGCACGGTCTCGCCGTAGCGGATCTCGGCGCCACCCCCCTGGGCTACCCTGAGATACCCGGAAAGCAGCGCGTTGATGTCGATGACGCCGTCCGAGGCGCACCACACCGCGCCGTCCAGGGCGCCCCCTTCGATCAGTGGAATGGCCGCCACCGTTCTCTCGGGCGACCACAGTTCGACGTCGAGCCCGCGCCCGCGCGCCAGTTCCGCGTCCCGGCACAACGCCTCCCACTGTGCGCCGCGTCCCAGGATCAGGCACCCGATGGCATCGTAGGAGACCGGCACGGGCCAGCCGGGCGGGGGGTTGCGGATGAACTCGGCGGACTTCGCCGCCAGGTCCGCCACCGAGGGCTCGGAGAGCACCTGCCGGATGAAGCCCGCGTTGCGGCCGGACGAATGAAAGCCGGCCACGGCTTCCTGTTCCAGGATCACCACCTGCCGCGCGCCGCGGTAAGCCAGGTGACAGGCCGTGGCCGCTCCGGCGAAGCCAGCGCCAATGATGACGTATCTTGCGTCTTCGGGTCCCATAGGGGTCAGGCAGGGTGCCGCAGGGGAGGCAGGGTGCTTGCGCCTCGTCAGCGGATCGGATGCGGGCCGACCGCGTCAACCCCCGCGCAGCACCTCGCGGATCCGCAGGAGCGCTTCGTGGACGTCGGCGTCCGAGATCTGGAGATGCGTGACCGCACGCAGCCAACCGTTGCCGACATGGTTCATGAGCACACCCCTGCCCCGCAGCGCCTCCACCATCGCCGGTCCGTCGGGGGCGCGCCAATAGACCATGTTGGTGGGCGGGTCCGCGATATCCACCTCAAGCGGACTCCCATTGTGCATGAGCTCTTCCAGGCCGTGTGCGAGGGCGGCGGCGCGGCGGTGGTCTTCCGGCAGGCGCCGCCGATGCTGCCGGACCCCGTACAGCGCGGCCGCGGCCAGGAACCCGGCCTGGCGCATGCCGCCGCCCAGTCGCTTGCGGATCTTGCGCGCGTGCGCGACGGCGTCGCGGCCGCCGGCCAGGGCGGAGCCCACGGGCGCGCCCAGGCCCTTGGAGAAGCATACCGCCACCGTGTCGAAGCCCGCGGCCAGTTCGCGTTCGGAGTCGCCGGTGGCGGCGGCGGCGTTCCACAGCCGGGCGCCGTCGCAGTGGGTCTTGAGTCCCAGCCCGCGCGCCGTCCCCACGATACGCTGTGTCTCCTGGCAGCCCAGGGCGCGGCCGCGGCCGCGGTTGTGGGTGTTTTCCACCAGGATCAGCTTGGAGGGAGACTCGTGCAGTCCGTCGGCGCGGAAGCGGCTCGTGATGGCCGCGTCGGAGAGCTTTTCCCGGAACGGGATGATGTCGAACTGGACGCCGGAAAGCGCCGCCCCGGCGCCGGCCTCGTAGGCGAAGGTGTGCGATCCTTCCTCGCACAGCACCGAGTCGCCCGGCTGGGTGTGGAGCCGGATGGCGATCTGGTTGGCCATGGAGCCGGACGGCGTAAAGACCGCGGCTTCCTTGCCCAGGATACCCGCCACCTCTTCCTCCAGACGGTTGATGCTGGGATCCTCGCTGTACACGTCGTCCCCCACGTCAGCCGCGGTCATGGCCCTCAGCATGTCGGGTGTGGGCGTCGTTACCGTGTCGGAACGGAGGTCGATCATGGGGTTGCCTGCTCGGGGCGCGGCAGCCTGTAGTTCCGGATCACCTGTCCGGACCTGCCGACGGTGGGAAGTTCCTCGTCATTCAACGTGAGGCGCACGCCTCCGGCGTTGCCGAAGGTGATCCTGAACCCGGTGCCGGCGGAAAGCGTGGCGCTCTGACCCGCGTTCAGCAGCAGGTCACGGTGCGGCTTGTCGTCCACCCATATCCGCATCCAGGAACGGGCATCGGCCGCAATGGTGAGGGTGTGTGCGGGCGCGGCCTCGGTGCCGGCGGTCCGCGGCGGCTCCGATCCGCTCGCCACGGCGGTCGTTGCCGGCTCCGTCCCGCCGGGCGCGGTCTCCGCGGGCGCCCCGGGTTCGGCACTCGCGGCTGCGACCTCCGGTTGCGTCTGCTCGGCCGGCGGTTCGGCGATCTCCCCTGTCTCCGAGGCAGCCGCGGTCTCCTCTGCCGCCGTCCGCTCCGCCGCCGGCGTCGCGGCAACCTCCCGCGGGGTCTCCGGCTGAGCCTCGGCGGGATCGGCCGGCGCCGCGGGGGCATTCTCCACCGCGGCCACGGGTTCGGCGGACGGCTCCGGCGCGGCGGCCGGTTCCGGGTCCGCGGCGGGCGGGCTTCCCGCCAAGACCGGTTCGGCAGGCGCGGTCTCGTCGGCTTCCGGTTGCAGCACCGAGTCTTGGTTCGTGCTCGGTAGAGGCGTTTGAGTGGTGACAGGGGTCGACGAGGAGGGTGTCACCGCGATTTCCGGCGGGGCGTCGGCGGGCGGTGCTCCCACGTCCGGTCGTTCGGTGAGCGTGCGCGCAAGATTGGCCACGTTCACCAACGTGGGATCATAGACGTACACGCCGGCGGCGACCACCAGCAGGACCAACAGCACGGCGGCCGTCGCCGCCTTCCTCGAACGAGGCTTCGTCTCGGGAGGCGCGGGCGAAGCGTCCACGGCCCGGTTTTCGCGCACGAACTGAGCCGCCAGCGTCTCCACCTCGATCTCGAGGTACGCGGCGTAGGTGCGCAGGAAGTGGACCATGTAGAGCCGGTCCGACACCAGGCGATCGTTTCCGCCGCCTTCCAGGATCTCCAGGTAGTACTGCGGAATGCGCGTCGCATCCGCCGCCTGGTCCAGCGTCAGCCCCTTTTGCTCTCGTGCTTCCCGGATATAGTCGGCAGTGGCGCTCACGAATCTTGGAATACCTGTTGCCCGGCGTGTGGTGTGCCGCTGGGTTCGCCGCGGCGTCACGTGCTCGGGGCTCGTTCCTGCACTCACTTTATATAACGATTTGTCGGTGCAGGCTAGGGAAGCCGGCCGCTGGGGCTCTCCGGACTAGTTCGCGGCGTCGAAGATCGGGGCGCCGGGGTAAAACGCGACGAACCGGTCGTTCAGGATGGGATTGTACAAGAGCTGGCGAAGTTTCCGCCCCTTGAGCTCCCCCTCCACCGCCTCGCCCCGCAGCCACGACCACAGGCTCCCGGTCTCCTTGTCGCGCAACAGTACGTTGCCTTGGGCATCCTTGCGTTCCGACTGTTCGAAGGTAAGGACGCGCCCGTCCAACTCCCGGCGCCACGCGGTGCCCGTGGCGTCGTCCGGCGAGTAGTACACGACCACCTTGGCGTCGTTGAACTCGTCGTTGACGAGGTTTTGCCGTTCCAATACCCCGTAGGGATAGAGCTTGGCCTTGAGCTTCACCAACACCGCGAGTCCCAGGATGTCGCTCTGGAAGGGACCGACGTAGGTACCCATGAACCCGCCGCGGCGGTAACCCGGCAGCACCTGGGTAAGGGGGTAGTTCTTTTTCCAGTTGGCCCAGGTCGTCACCGTGGACGGCATGAAGTCGAGCTTCTTGCCCTTGAGCGGGCCGTGCGCGGCCTCGCCGGTGACGTGAACCCACAGAGACTCGGTCTCGCGGTCGTACATGATGAACGAGTTCTCGAAGAGAATGCCCGCGTGCCCGAAGCTCAGCACCTTGTCGTCGAGTTTGCGTCTATACACGATAGACGTTTGGCACAGCGGTCACCAGGATACCGCGATGGGCACCCCTCCTATGGTGTCGTTGCCCAGCTCGTGGACCCCCATGATGGTGATAGGATAGGCCTTGGCCTCGCCGTTGTGGGCCACCCCGATGATCACGTCCCGATCGAAGATGACTTCCTGCTTTTCCGCTTCCGCGGCGCTCAGCATCTTCGGGTCGTCAAAGACCGGGAACGCGTCCCGCGGCACCGCCTGCCAGCCGATGGGCTGGGCCGCCGCTGTCGCCGCCAGCGCGGTCAAGGCCGTGGCGACCATCCAGGCCGTCGCTGATTTTCGCAACATGGTTTCACCTTGCTCCTTTCGTGTCATGGCTCAACGACCGCGATTGTCCTGTACCCATTATTCACCATTACCGCGCCGGAGGCCACCGGCTCACTTCCGATGGAAACCGAGGACCTCTCCGGTGATGTAGTCGCTGTCGCTGGAGGCGAAGAAGACGAACGCGGGCGCCACGGTCTCGGCGGGGGCCGGATTGGGCCGGACGTCGGGTATTCCCTCGCGCTCGCGGAAGTCGGCGATGGCGTCGGTCATGCGCGTGTCCGCTATGGGCGAGATGCAGTTGATCTGGATGTTGTGGGGCTTCATTTCGTTGGCGACGTTGAAGGTCAGCGTGATGATGCCGCCCTTGGCGCTGGCGTAGTCGGACACGCCGTTGGACGGGCGCAGCGCCGCCGGGCCGGTCAGGTTGATGATCTTGCCGGACCGTTGCCGCTTCATGATGGGCAGCGCCGCCTGCATGCCGTTGAAGGTGCCCTTGAGGTGGACCCGGATGGTCTCGTCCCACTGTTCCTCGGTGATGTCCTCGAAGCGCTTGAGGGTGAGGACCCCGGCGTTGTTGACGAGGATGTCGAGCCGGCCCCAGCGCTCCTCCACCTCCCGCACCAGCCGGTCCACCTCCGTCCGCCGCCCGACGTCCACCATCCGCGCCAGGCATTCGGTTCCCAGCGCCGACAGCTCCCGCTCCACCGCGTCGAGGGCCTCGCGGTCGCGCGCGCCGGTAACGGCCAGGACCGCGCCCTCGCGGGCGAAGGCCAGCGCCACCGCCCGGCCGATGCCGCGGCTGGCGCCGGTGATGACGGCGATCTTTCCCTCAAGCCTGCCCATGAGCCCGTCTCCTCTCCGCCAACTCGTTCACCGTCTGCGACAGTGTCCGGCACAACTCCGGCAGGTCGGCGCTCTCGACGCTGCAGAAGGCGATCCGGAGCCCGTTCATGTTGTCCGAGTCGAACGGCACGGTGCCCACGCCGTGCTCGTCCAGCAGGTGGTTGGCCACGTCCGTGGCCCTAAGCCCCGACTCCGGCCGCAGGGTGATGAAACAGAAGAAGCCGCCGTGGAACGGCTCCACGGTCACGAGATCGGTATCCATCTTCCCGAGTTCGTCCTTGAGAGTCCGGTAGCGTTGCTTCAGGAGCTCGAAGGTCCGCTGCCGCTCCACCACCAGCCGCTCCATCTGCTCCATGGCCCTCGTGGCCACGGACTGGGTCACCGTGGAGTTGTTGGAGAACAGCCCCCGGTTGACTCCGGCGAACTTGTTGTCCAGCTCCGCCGCCACCGCTTCCGCGTCGTCCTCCGAAAGCCATTCGTCGGGACAGGCCAGGGTGATGGCGCCCGCGCGGGCGCCGTACCAGAGGAGCTCCTTGGTCACGCCGTCCAGCTTCACCGGCAGCAGGTTGGGCCGCGGGCGGCACAGGTAGAACAGCGACGACTGCATGGCGGCGGGGTCGTAGACGTAGCTCTCGTAGGCGTCGTCGAACAGCAACACCAGCCGCTTTGCGGTCCCCTCCGCGAGTCCGTCCAGCGCCTCCACCAGCCGCCGGCCGGCGGCCGCGGACGGGCAGAAGCCCGTGGGGTTGTTGGGGAAGTTCAGCAGCACCACGGCGTTGTCCTGCTCGAGCCAGACCTTCCGGATGGCCGCGACGAGGCCGGCGACGTTCAGGTCTCCGGCCTCGTACAGCGGGAAGTCGGCGATGCGGATGCCGAGGTTCTGTCCGAGCACGTGGTCGTAGTTCTCCCAGCGCCGGTCGGCCGTGATGATGCACCGGCCCGGGTCCACGAACATCCGCGCGGCAATGCTGATGGCGGCGGTGATCCCGGGGGTCAGGACCGGCGGATGCAGTTGCCGTTCCAGCCTCCCGGACTGGTCGCCCGCCCGCGCCAGGATCCACTTCCTCCATGCCGAGCGGAAAGCGGGGGTGCCCGCTTCCGGCGTGTACGGAAAGATCTCCTCGGTTTCCAGCCCGTTGAAAAAGGAGTGGATCAGGGGCGCGCAAAGTGTGATCTCGCGATCGCCGCCGTCGGGGTACACCGTGCTTTCCCGTCCCCGGGCCGAGCCGATGGTGGCGTTGATGCGCGCCTTGGCCCTGGCCTTGCCGGTCCAGTAGAGAATGCCTTGCGGGTTGTGGATCGTCTTGCCGAACCCGGAGAGGAACTCCATGGCTCCGGTCCGGGTCAACGCGGGAAAATCCATCGGTTGCCTCGATTCTCGACGGCGGCGGGAAACCGCCGGTTCGCCGCCCTCCGCGGCGTGACGCGGTCAGGCGAAGGCCTGGTCCAGACGGGCCATGTCTTCAGCGGACAGGCGCCAGTCGGAGGCGCCGCAGTTCTCGGCGGTCCGGGTGACGCTGTCGGACTTCGGGATGGCGATGACGCCGTCATGGGAGATGCACCAGTTCAGCGCCACCTGAGCGGCTGTCTTCCGGTGCTCTTCGGCGATCTCCTGGAGCACCTTGGCGCTCCGCGACGAAAACAGTCCCCGCCCGGCCGCCAGCCGGCCGCTGTCCAGCGGCGTGTAGGCGATGATGGTGACGCCGTGGCGCTGGCAGTAGGGCATCAGCGTCCGCTCGATTTCCCGCCGCCGGAGGTTGTACAGGACCTGGTTCGACACGATGGGGTGGTGACTCAGGGCGGCCCGGGCCTCCGCCAGCTCCTCGGTGGAGAAGTTGCTGACGCCGATGTAGCGGATCCGGCTGGTATCCACGAGGGTCTCCATCGCCCGCATGGTCTCCTCGATGGGAGTGCTGCGGCTCGGCCAGTGGACCTGGTAGAGGTCGATGCAGTCGATCCCCAGCCGGCGAAGGCTGGCGTCCGCGGCCCGAAGCACCTGGTCGTATCCCAGGTGGTCGCCCGACACCTTGCTGGCGATGAACACCCGCTCGCGCATGCCCTGCACGGCTTCCCCCACCACGTCCTCGGTGCGGTACATCTCGGCGGTGTCGATCAGGTTGGCGCCCAGCTCGATGCCGTGCCGCAGCGGCTCGACGCCGCCCCGGTATTGCCAGACCCCCAGGCCGATCTCGGGCACCTGGACTTCCGTGCGGCCGAGTGTCTTCGTCTTCATGGGGTGCTTGTGGTCGAGTCCCGGCGAGGCCGGGGTGCGGGATGGCCGGCCGCAATCGGATACCGTACGGGGCGCGGCGGGCGATCCGGAGACGGGCGGACGTGGGAGGTCACGACTAGGACGCGGTGCCGGCCGCGCTGTCGCCGGACGATGATTTCTCGGACTTCTTGCTCTCCGTGGACTTGCCGGAGTCGGAGGACTCCTTGCCGCCGTTGGCCTCCGCCTTGTCTCCGTTGGAACCCTTGCCCCGTCCGTAGTCGGTGATGTACCAGCCCGAGCCCTTGAGTTGGAAGGACGTGTTCGAGATGAGCTTCCGGACCTTGCTGCGACAGGACGGGCACTTCGTCAGAGGATCCTCCGTGATCCGCTGGGTCACCTCGAACACGCCGCATTTTGAACAGTTGTACTCGTAGATGGGCATAGGCCGGCCTCGCGCGGGTGGGTTATCGGAAACATAGACACTGGCCATGCGGTTGTCAATCAGGCCCTCCGGCCGCACCGCCGGAAGCGGACACGGGGTGCGGAGCCGGCGAAGGGGCGCCCGGCCCCGGCTTGACCTCCAGCCGGGCGCGGGCTTATGTTACGAGCCATCTGTCAGCCGGGTCCAGGCAAGCAAGGAGGAGATGAAGAATGGATTTCGAGCTTCCCGAAGAGATCAAGATCATCAAGAACACCATGCGCGACTTCGTCGAACGGGAGCTGATCCCGCTGGAGCGGGAGTTTCGCCCGGAGGGCGAGGAGATGCCCGAGGAGCTCTACAAGCCGCTTCAGGAAAAGGCCAAGGCCCTGGGGTTCTGGATGCTCGACATCCCCGAGGAGTACGGCGGCGCCGGTCTCGACCTGTTGACGCGCTGCGTGATCCAGGAGGAGGTCTCCCGCACCATCGCCATCCCCTTCCGCAACAACCCTGTCTTCGGCCCGGAGGCGCGCGGCATCCTGTTCGAGCTGAACGACGAGCAGAAGGAACGCTATCTCTACCCCGTGATCCGTGGCGAGAAGACCGCGTGCTTCGCCCAGACCGAGCCCGACGCCGGCGGCGACCCCGCGGGCATGAAGACCCGCGCGGTGCTGGACGGCGACCACTGGGTGTTGAACGGGACCAAGCGCTTCATCAGCAACGCGGGCTTCTCCGACTTCGCCCAGGTCATGGCGGTGACCGATCCCGAGAAGCGCGCGCGGGGCGGCATCACCTGTTTCCTGGTGGACATGGACACGCCGGGCGTGACCATCGAGCGCCGCTGGCCCACCATGATGGGCGACGCACCGTTCCAGATCCTCTTCGAGAACGCCCGCATACCCGCGGGCAACGTCGCGGGCGAGGTGGGGCAGGGCTTCCGGCTGGCCCAGGGCTGGCTCCAGGAGGGGCGCATCAAGGGCCACGGCGCGCGTTGCGTCGGCATCGCCGAGCGCGCCCTGGACATGATGATGGACTACTCGCAGATCCGTACCACCTTTGGGCAGCCGCTGGCGGAACGGCAGGCCGTGCAGTTCATGATCGCCGACTCGGTCATGGAGCTGCACATGGCGCGCAACCTGGTCTACGAATGCGCCTGGCGCCACGACCGCGGCGAGGACATCCGCAACATGGGCTACATGGTCAAGTGCGTGTGCACGGAGATGGCCAGCCGGGTGGTGGACCGCTCCATCCAGGTCCACGGCGGCATCGGCCTCACCAAGGAGTTGCCGCTGGAGTGGTGGTACCGGCAGTTGCGCAGCATCCGCATCACCGAGGGCGCCACCGAGGTGCTGCGCTGGCGCATGGCCCAGAACCTGCTGCGCGCCCGCGCCAAGGGCCAATGAGCGCAGAGTCCCTGCTTCCCTCGGGCTTCCGGGTGCTGGACCTCGGCACCGCCATGGGGGCCTTCTGCGGCAAGGTGCTGGCGGACCTCGGCATGGACGTGGTCAAGGTCGAGCCGCCGTCGGGGGACGACCTCCGCAACGAGCCGCCCTTCGCCAAGGGCCGGAACAACCGCGAGGGCAGCCTCCGGTTCGCCTACTTCAACTCCGGCAAGCGCGGCATCACCCTGGATCTCAGGCGTGAGACAGGTCGCAACATCCTTCTCGACCTGGTGGAGCGGGCGGACGTGGTCATCGACAGCCACGAGCCGGGCTACCTGGAGGACCTGGGGATCGGCTACGGCGAGTTGGTGGCGCGCCGCCCCAAACTGGTGCTGGTCTCCATCTCCGCCTTCGGACAGGACGGCCCTTACCGAGACTACCGTGGCCCGGACCTGGTGACCAACGCCATGGGCGGACTGCTGTTCATCAGCGGCGACCCCAGCATGACGCCGTGCGTTCCCCCCGGCGGCCAGTCCTACGTCTACACCTGTCTCTACTCCGCCCTGGGCACCCTGCTGGCGCTCTGGCAGCGCGAAACCAAGGGCGTGGGCGCCCACATCGACGCCTCGGTGCAGGCCAGCATGGCTCTCCACGAGCACGTTGCCTTTACCTGGTCGTCCGAGGCCCGGCTCATGAAGCGCGCCGGCAGCCAGCACCAGCACGTGGCCCCGGCCAACCTGTTCCCGTGCAAGGACGGCTGGATCTCGTTCTTCGCCACCCAGCGGCACTGGCCCATCTTCCTGGACATGTGGGAGGGGCACCCGACGGAGCTGGACGACCCGGCGCTGATCGACAACGCGAAGCGCCGCGCGGCCGCGGACTGGCTCAACCCCATGGTGGCGTCGTTCACCTCCCAATACGGCAAGGAGGAGCTGTCCGTGCTGTTTCAGAAGCACGGCCTGCCGGCGCTGCCGGTGAACTCGCCGCGGGACTTCATGGAGGACCCGCATATCGTCGAGCGGGGTTTCTTCGGTACGGTGGAGCATCCGGTCCTCGGCTCCTTCTCCCAGCCGGGGGTGCCGTTCCTGCTGGACGGAGAACGCCGGGGCCCCCGGCCCGCGCCGATGCTGGGCCAGCACAACGCGGAGGTTCTCGGCGGCGAACTTGGGTTGAGTGAGGGGGACATGGGGGTGCTGGCCGCGGAGGGAGTCATCTGATGTCCAGTCCCAACCGGATTCTCGAAGGCGTCCGCATCATCGCGTTCACCACCGGGTACGCCGGTCCCTACGCCGGCCGGCTGCTGGCGCAGTACGGGGCCGAGGTCATCAAGGTGGAGTCCTTTCCGGGCGGGCTCGACACCTTCCGACATTACGGCGCGGAGGGCGACATCAACGCGGCGCCGCGCTTCATCGAGTGCAACCTGGCCATCCGGTCCATGACCGTCAACATCAAGCACGACGACGGCAAGCGGATCATCAAGGAGCTGGCGGCCAAGGCCAACGCGGTGCTGGTGAACTTCCGGCCCCAGGTGCTGGGCCGGCTCGGGCTGGGCGACGACGAGCTGAGGAAGGTCAACCCCTCCATCATCATCCTCAAGCTGCCGGGGCTGGGCGAGACCGGACCCAAGAACTGGTACGGCACCTGGGGGTTCAATCTCAATTCCTTCAGCGGCATGACCTACCTGTGGAACCATCCCGGACAGGACCGTCCCATCGGCAGCCAGGGCGTCTATCCCGACCACCTCGGCTTCATCTCCGCGCCCACCATCATGATGGCCGCGCTGCTGCGCCAGAAGCTCACCGGCAAGGGCTGCTCCATCGATGTGTCCCAGGGCGAGGTGACCGCCTATACCCTGGGCACCAGCTACCTGGAGTCCAGCATCAACGGCGTCGACCCCCAGCCTCAGGGGAACCGGAGCCTCACCGCTGCCCCGCATGGCTGCTACCGCTGCGAGGGCGACGAGCGCTGGTGCGTGGTGTCGGTCAACAGTGATGACGAGTGGCGGCGCCTGTGCGGCGTCATGGGCAACGAGGCGTTGGCCGGCGACAGCCGCTTCGCCACCTGCGTCGATCGGCGCCGCCATGCCGACGAGCTGGACGCCGTCATGTCCGACTGGCTTGCGACCCAGACCGTCGAGGACGTCGCCCACCGCCTGCAGGCCGCCGGGGTGCCGGCCGGCGTGGTGCAGAACGGCACCGACCTCTGCAACGACCCCCAACTCCGCCACCGCGACTACTTCCAGAAATACGACGACTCTCCCATCGGCCCCTTCGAGCTGCCCCGCGGCGGGATCATCTTCAGGGACATGCCGGAGGAGGAGATCCCCATCACCCCGCCGCTCGGTGAGCACACCGAGCAGGTCATGCGCGACGTGCTCGGCTACGACGAGGCCGCGATTGCGAAGTGGAAAGAGGAGGGGGTGCTGGTGTAGGGGCCTCGTCGGGGACGGGACCCACCGTCCCGGGAAGTGGCTGCGGCAACACCAACGACGCTACCTGACTCTCCGGGTCTTGAGAGGGAACACGGAGTGGCGTCGCGGTATATCAGAAGAAAGGACTAGGCGAGTATCGTGTTTTGGCGTCGCAAGAACAAGAAGGTGGACGAGCAGGTTGTGCTCTACCCGTGGGTGGCGTGGTCCGAACAAGACACGGCGGGGGCGAAGGAGACCATCAGGGCCGTATTCGACAAGGAGCCGCAGGAGCTTGACAGCGGCGAGGCCAGCACGGTGCTGGTCATGATCCAGTCGAACCGTGAGGGGGGCATGGCTGGAACGCTCGTGGATGGGGCGATGGCCGAAACGCTCATGAAGGAGGAGGGCATCTCCATGGACCCTGATGCACAGGACCCATCGGGCCGGCTGCGCTATCCGGAGATCCTGCGCAAAATCGGCTTCTCCCAGGAAGTCATGGATGAGTTGAAGATAGGTTTTTGATCGCGCGCGCCACGAAGAACGCGTAGCCATAGCAGTCCGAGTACGCCTTCCACACGTCGATCTCGCGCTGGCACTGATCGGCCAGCTCCTGCGCCTCCGGGCGGCCGGGGTGGCGAGCCCGAAACGCCGTCACGTTCCGCTGGAGCGGTCGGTAGTAGTCATCCCACCATGCCGACCGCGGCAGCATGAAGTGCCCCACCGTCTCGTATCCGCACGCGTCGACGGCGGTCAGGAGGGCCGCTGCATCGCGTATCGCGGGGTATTCCTGCTCCCAGAACGAGACGCATTCATTCGGCGGGTCGGGTTTCGTCCAGCAGACCTCGGTAAACGCCACATGCCCACCACGC
>JAPPHF010000098.1 GCA_028821115.1 Deltaproteobacteria bacterium
CCCCCCCCCCCCCCCAAAACCGGGGCCGGGGCCTTTTTCCGTTCCCCCTTCGGCTTCGCGAAGCGAAGTCGAAGGACACCAGGTTCAAGGATGACGGCACCTACAGGATCACGCGTTTCCGTCGGCGTACCGGGCTGGCTCGGGTGGGCGCGAGAGCATTCCGTGGCGGTGCTGGGTGTCATGCTCACCGTTTGGCTCGTCATCGTACCCCTCGCGACCCTGATCATCTTCAGCTTCCGGCTGGGCAATCCGTGGGACCCGGGCGGCTTCACGCTGGAGCACTACGCCAGCGCCTATTCCGATCCGCAGACGTACTCGATGTTCTTCAACACGGCCCTGCTGGCGGTGTTCAGCACCGCCATCTCCGTGGGGCTGGCGACCTTGTTCGCCTTTCTCACCGAGCGCACCGACATGCCGTTCCGCAACGTCGCCTGGGGCCTGATCCTGGTGCCCATGGCGATGCCGGGACTGCTCTTCGCCGTCTCCTGGACTTTCCTGCTCTCGCCGCAGATCGGCCTTTTCAACGTCTGGATGCGAAGCGCACTGGGATGGTTCGGAGTGGAACTGACCACTGGGCCGCTGAACATCTACAGCCTGTGGGGCATGGTGCTGCTGGAGGGTCTCAGGGGGGTCACCACCACCTTCCTGATCATGGTGGGAGCGTTCCGGGCCATGGACCCGAGCCTGGAGGAGGCGGCCAGGGTCGCCGGCGCTTCCGGCCGCAGGACCTTCTTCGGTATCTTCCTGCCGCTCCTGACTCCGGCCATCCTGGGCGCCACCATGTACAGCTTCATGACCCACCTGGAGTCGCTGGAGGTTCCGCTGGTCATCGGGTTGCCGGCGCGGATCCACGTATTCCCCACATACATCTTCTATACGACACAGCGTTACACCCCGCCCGAGTACGGGTTGTCTGCCGCCCTTGGGGCGAGCTTTCTGCTGGTGAGCATCCTCCTGGTCTACGCGTACCGCTACGCCATGAGGCAGGAAGGGCGCTTCGCCACCATCACCGGGAAAGGGTACCGCCCACGCGTGATGCCGCTGGGGAAGTGGCGTTACGTCGCGTTCGGCGTCTTCTTCCTGTACTTCGCCCTCACGATCCTGGCGCCCAGCTTCGTTCTCCTTTGGAGCTCCCTGCTACCGGTCTACATCACCCCTTCATGGGAGCTGTTGTCCGATTTGAACCTTGAGCACTACCGGGAGATCTTCTCCGACAGCGAGGTCTGGGACGCGACCGTCAACACCATCGTGGTGGCTCTGGGCGCCGCCACCCTGACCATGCTCCTCTCCCTGGTCGTCGCCTGGGTCATCCTCCGCAAACGGTTCAGGGGAAGGACGGTTCTCGATGCCGTCACGTTCCTGCCACACGCTCTTCCGGGGGTGATCATTGCCATCGCGTTCATGTTCCTGTATCTCCAGCCGCCGTTCAGCGAACTGCGCCTCTACGGGACGGTGTGGATCATCGTGCTGGGACTCACAGTGAGCTACATCGCCTTCGGCAGCCGCAACATGAGCGCGGCGCTGACCCAGGTACACGTGGAGTTGGAGGAGGCCAGCCACGTGTCCGGCGGGAAATGGCTCACGCTCATGCGACGCATCGTGCTGCCGCTGGTGCTGCCAGCGTTCATCGGCGGCTGGATCTGGGTGGCGTCCCATTCCCTCCGCAACTTCTCCGTGCCGCTGATCCTGGCCACCAACGAGAACTGGACGTTGTCGGTGGTCATGTGGCGCTCCTGGGAAGACGGCTACCCGGGGCAGACTTCGGCCCTGGGGGTGCTGCTTATCGTCGCCCTGGCGATCCTGACCGTGGGCGGCCGCTGGCTGGTGGCGCGCATGAGCCGGCGCCAGGAGTCGTGACGCCGGACCGGCGCAGCGTTGGTTGACGATGGGATGGCGCTAAGTTATGGAAAACGTCTTGCGCCGGGATGGTGGAATAGGTAGACACACGGGACTTAAAATCCCGCGGGCCTCGGCCTGTGCCGGTTCAAGTCCGGCTCCCGGCACCAGCCTACAGCATCCGCGACGCCCTCACCCGACCCTTTCCCCGAGCGAGAGGGGGCAGAAGGAAACCGATTACCCCTGCTCGTAGAGGACTTCGCCGGTGGCCCCGGTATCGTAGCCGCCGAGGGATTGCATCGCGAGCTTGAACTCCTCCGAACGGAGTACCTCCAGCAGCGTCGCGCCGGTGGGCGACTCGTAGAAGGACCGCAGCAGCAGCAGGTCGTACTGTTCGTCTCCCACCGGGATGAAGTCGAGCCCCAGGGCATCGGCCGCGGAGCGGATCCCCAGCCCGGTGTCCGCCAGTCCGCTGGCTACCGCCACGGCAACGGCCATGTGGGTGAACTCTTCGTGGTCGTAGCCTTGTATGGCGCCGGCGTCGATGCCGAGCCGTCCGAGCTGGTAGTCCAGCAGTACCCGGGTGCCGGAGCCGGGCTGCCGGTTGACGAACCGGAGGTCCCCGCGTCCCAGATCGCCGACGCCCGACAGGCCCATGGGATTGCCTCGCGGCGCCAGCAGGCCCTGGCTCCGCCGGACGCAGTGCACGAGCACCACCGGCACGTCCGGGAGCACTCGCCTGATGTCCGGGACGTTGTAGTCACCGGTGGCGGGGTCGAGCAGGTGGGTGCCGGCCATGTGGGTCTCGCCGCGGCGGATGGAGTGCAGGCCTCCCAGGCTGCCCACGTTGGCGGTGGCGACCTTGAGGCGCGGATCCCGGCGCTTGAGCTGGTCCTCCAGCACGCTGATGGAGAGGTCGTGGCTGCCGGTGCAGAGCACCGTACGCTCGACCTCCTCGGGCGAGCGCAGGAGCTCGATGTCGACCTCCTCGCCGGCGTTGATCCCTTCCACCGTTCCCGGAATGCGTAGGAACCCGTCGGCGCGCACCATGGTGGTGATGACGCCGGCGCCGCGCGCCAGCGGAACCGCCATGAGCCTGTCCTCGACCCTGCCCAGGGTGACCCGGACGAACTCCTCCAGGCCGAGCCGCGACGGGATCTTGCGGGGCGTCATCGCCCGGATCCTGGCGGCGGGGGCGGTGCCCGCGCCGAGCATCTCCTGCAGCGCCGGCTGAAGGATCTCGCGCGCGATGACGATGGCGGACACGGGGTAGCCCGGGATGCCGATGACCGGCTTGCCGCCGACCACCCCCAGGACCGCGGGTTTCCCGGGCATGACGTCGATGCCGTGCACCAGCAGTCGGCCCGCGCCGTCGATCACCTCGGCGGTGAAGTCGTGCTCGCCCGCGGACGATCCCGCGATGAGGGCGACCAGGTGGTGGCTCTCGACGGCGTCCACGAGCGCGCGTTTCAGCAGAGCGGGATCGTCGGGGACGGCCGTCAACGTCTCTGCGGCGCCGCCGCACTCGGCGACCATGGCCGCCAGCACGGTGGAGTTGAAATCGATGATCTCGCCGGGACGGGCGCCCTCTCCCGGAGCGGTGATCTCGTCGCCGGTGGGAATGATCGCCACCCTGGGGCGCGCCTTGACGCGAAGGATGGTATGGCCCGCCGCCAGAACCGCCCCGAGATCATAGGGTCTCAGACGATGGTTCCGCGGCAGCAGCAGCTCGGTGGCCACCACGTCCTCGCCCACCAGGCGCACGTTCTGCCACGGGGTCGCCGCCTCGTCGATGGACACGGCGCCTTCGCCCGCGTCCCGCACCTTCTCGATCATGATCACGGCGTCCGCCCAGGCGGGCAGGGGCTGGCCGGTGTCCAGGTAGGCGAAGCATCCCTCGGCACGGGCCTCGTCCGCGAGGAGTTGGAGCCGCCGGGGGGAGAACTCCGTGGCTCCGAAGGTGTCCTCGGCGCGCACGCAGATCCCGTCCATGGCCGAACCGTGGTAGTGGGGCGAGGAGATTCGCGCGAACACCGGCTCGGCGGTGATCCGGTGGAGGGCCTGGCCGACGTCCACCGTCTCGTCTTCCAGACGGATACCGGCCACGGCTTCCAGGAACAGCTCCCGCGCCTCCATTAGCGGGGTCTTCTTGAGATAGCGTTTCCTTGCCATGCTCTTCGAGAATCAGAAAAGCAGCACCTCTACCTCTTCTCCCTCCTCCAGTCCCTCCCGGTTGAGGTCGATGCGGATCATGCCGTCGGCCTTGACCAGGGTGAAGATGGCGCCGGACTTGCTCGGCAGCGGGGAGGCGCGGAGTGTCTGGCCCCTTCTTTCCAGGGTGACCCGCACGTAGTCCTCCCGGCCGGTCTGCGAGGCGACATTGGTGTCGAGCAGCGCCCGGACGGTCCCGCGCCGAGGATACGCGGCGGCCTCGTCCTCGCCCGCCAGCGCGCGGATCAGCGGCGCCGCGAAGAGATCGAAAATTATCAACGCGGATACCGGGTAGCCGGGCAGGCCGAGCACGGGCTTCCCGGCGGCCTGGGCATAGATGGTGGGCTTGCCGGGGCTTACCGAGATCCCATGGAAGAAGACTCTGGCGTCGGGCAGCGAGCGGATGACCTCCACCGCCATGTCGCGGGTTCCCATGGAGCTGCCGCCGGAAAGCAGCACCAGGTCACCCCAGTCCAGTCCTTCGGCCAGCGCGGCGCGCAAGTCCCCGGCGTCGTCGGCGACGACGCCGAGGTCGTTCAGCTCGGCGCCCCACTCGGCGACGAGCCCCGCCAGCGAGTGCTGGTTGATGTTGCGCACCTGTCCGGGGCGCGGCTCGCGGTTCACCGGGACGATCTCGTCGCCGGTGGATACCAGGGTGACTCGCGGCTTCCGGTAGACCGGCACCGACTCGAGCCCGATCCCGGTGAGGGCGCCCAAGTCGTGGGCACGGAGCCGCCGGCCCCGCGGGAACACCGGATCGCCTCTGCGGATATCGTCGCCGACCTGGATCACGTTGAGCCAGGGCGAGGCGCCGCGCTGGATCTCCACCGTGCCGTCGCCGGTCTCGTCGGTGTACTCCACCATCACCACGGCGTCGCTGCCGGGAGGGAGCATGCCCCCGGTGGAGATGCGCACGGCCTCGCGGGGGCCGATCCGGCGCGTGACCTCCTCGCCCATCTCCACCGCCCCGGCGAGCTCCAGGTAGGCGGGCAGTCCGGGACTGGCCCCGAAGGTGTCCCGCGCCACGACGGCGTAGCCGTCCATGGCGGCGCGGTTGAAGTGGGGCAGGTCGACCCGGGAATGCAGGTCCTCGGCGAGCACGCGGCCCCTGGCGCACACCGTGTCCACCACCTCGGAGTCCACCGCGGACACCTCTTGGAGGAGCTTCAGGGCCTCGGCCGGCGTCACGACCTTGAAGAAGGTTTTCGGTGTGCCGGTCGTGTTCATCTCGACATGTTTGGCGGGCAGGGGCTTCCCCCGCGTTTTCGTCAGCGCTGCGCCAACGGCACGTTGCCGAACTTCTCGCGGATCTCTTCGGCGATGTGCTCCAGCGCCTTGTCGCGTTGGTCGTAGAGCCGCTTCGGTTTTCTTGGCGGGTGTTTGCCGACGGCGTAGGCGGTCATCAGCGGCACCGCGATGGTGCTGTCCACGTAGCAGACCACGGAGTCCGGCAGTTGATCGGGATCCACCTTGCCCCAGCTCACGGCTTCCGCGGGCGTGGCTCCGGAAAGGCCGCCGGTGTCGACGCGCGCGTCGGTGATCTGGATGAAGTAGTCGAAGCCCTTCTCCTCGAGCCCGAGCACCTCCTGGATGTGAGGCTCGGTCTGGAGCAGGAAGTTCTTGGGCGAGCCGCCGCCGAGGATCACCGCGGCGCTCCGGCCTCCGGCGCGCTTCGCTTCCAGCACCAGGGCGGCGGACTCGTTGACGTCGCGCGACACGTCGAAGCGGAGCCCGTTCCCCTTGAGGGCCAGCGCCGCGACGTTCATGCCGATGGAGCTGTCGCCGGGCGAGGAGGTGTACACCGGCACGCCGCTCCGGTAGGCGGCTGCCAGCAACGAGCGCCTTTCGAGGCCGAGGATCTTCTCCCTTTCGTCGAGGTAGCGGCCCACGCGGTAGTGCATCTCCGCCGTCCCCATCTCCTTCTGGAACTCGGGGGCCTTCAGGATCTCGCGAAAGAAGTCGTCGGTGGAGATGAGCACGTCGTAGTCGAAGAAGATGTCGTAGATGCGCACCACGCCCTGCTCCTGCAGGTCCACGTCGTCGGCGTCGAAGGCGCCCCGGTGCATGGTGAGGCCGATGGCGAAGTGGGTGTCGTGGTAGAGGTTGGCGCCGGTGCTGACGATCCAGTCCACGAAGCCGTTCTCGATGAGGGGAATGAACGCGGTCATGCCGAGACCCGCGGGGGTCAGCGCCCCTGTGATGCTCAGTCCCACGGTAACGTCATCGGCGAGAATCTTTTCGGTGAACAGTTGGCACGCCTCGCGTAGCCGTCCGCTGTTGTAGGAGACGAAGTTGTCGTCGATGAGGTCGACGATGGTGGTCGCGCCATCGATGGGCCTGGGGTCGATCTTCCGGCCGGACAGGAGTGAAGGCTTGCTCATGTTCGTGTGGGTGAAGGGCCGCCGTGGGCGTGCGCAAGGCTCCCCGGAATACGTCTCAGAGTCCTCCGGTCCGAGCCGCCTCCAGCTTCCGCTGCCGGACTTGCAGATAGGCGTTTCGCACCGCGCCGTAGGGGTCGATGCTGAGCTTGAGCGCATCGTAGGTCTTCATGTTGAGGGAGCGGTTGTTGACCGTGTCGGCGACCGTGATGGACAGGGGTACGTAGTAGGGGGTGAAGTAGCTCAAGGGATTCATGAACGAGTCCGCCACCCTGCCGAGCCCGTCCCTGACGGTGGTCGGCGGCAACAGCGGCAGTACCAGATAGGCCCCGTGGCTGATTCCGTAGAGGCCGAGCGTAATGCCCATGTCCTGGTCGCTGGGCTCCAGCCCCAGCTTCCGGGCCATGTCGAAGATCCCGACGATGCCGACGGTGCTGTTGATGATGAAACGGGCGACCTCACGGCTGGCGGCGACGGGCCTGGCCTGGAGAAGGTTGTTGACCGCCTTCCTGGCTACCCCCAGGTTGTTGGCGGCATTGCGTATACCGGTCTGCGCCGGCAGAGGGACCACCGCCGCATAGGTCTTGGCCACCGGCTCCAGCACGAAGTGGTCGAAGGCGCTGTTGAACGCGAAGATGTCGTCGTTGATCCGCTCCAGGGGGTCGTAATGCTGGTCCCTCGTCGTCAACTCCCCCACCGGGGTGTCTTGACCGTCGGTCCCCGCACCGGGCTTGACCTGGGAATGGACCCACGGGGACAAGCTCAGGTGGAGCAGCAGGACAAGCAGCGGAAGACGCAGGAATCGCATGGGTGTCGAGGCGAATAGCACTACGTCCCTGTGAAATCAAGGGTTTGAAAACCCTCCGGCGATGGGATACCTTGACGTGGCGACGAGTCTGCAACGCGTCGGGGAGAGCGGGTCCATGGAAAAGCCTAACGTCGTCCTGGGAGTGACCGGGGGAATCGCCTGCTACAAGGCCTTGGAGCTGGTGCGCCTCCTGGTACAGGATTCGTGCAACGTCCGGGTGGTGATGACCCGGGAAGCTACGGAATTCGTCGCTCCGCTAAGCTTTCAGACCCTTTCGGGCGCGCCCGTCGGCACCGATCTGTTCAGCCTGACCCAGGAATCGGAGATCGGCCACATCAACCTCGCGGACAGCGCCGACGTGCTGGTGATCGCGCCGGCCACGGCCAATGTCATCGCCAAGCTGGCCGCGGGCATCGCCGACGACCTCCTTACCACCGTGGTGCTGGCCACGCAGGCGCCTTTGCTGGTGGTGCCCTCCATGAACGTGCACATGCTGGCCCATCCCATGGTGCAGGCGAACATCGCGAAGCTGAGGAGCGCCGGCTACCACGTCATGGAAGCGGCGGCCGGCTATCTGGCCTGCGGCTACGAGGGTAAGGGACGGCTTCCGGAGCCGCCCGCCATCGCCGAGGAGATCCGTCGGCTGCTCAGGCCCAAGGACCTGAGCGGCGAGAAGATCGTCGTCACCGCCGGCCCGAGCCGGGAGCCCCTGGACCCGGTGCGTTACCTGTCCAACCGGTCATCCGGGAAGATGGGCTACGCCCTTGCGAGGGCCGCCGCCCGGCGCGGTGCCAGGGTCACCCTGGTGAGCGGCCCCACGGCCCTGGCCGCGCCCGAAGGCGTCACCACGGTGTCGGTGGTCACGGCCGAGGAGATGCGCGCCGCGGTGCTGGCGGAGTTCGACTCGGCCACGGCGGTGCTCATGGCGGCCGCGGTGGCGGACTACCGGCCGCGTTCCACTGCCGGCAGGAAGATGAAGCGGGGTGACGGCAACCGCCGGGTCGAGCTCGTCCCCAACCCGGACATCGTGGCGGAGTTGACCGCCCGGAAACGGCGTCAGGTGGTGGTGGTGGGGTTCGCCGCGGAGACCGAGTCGCTGGTGGAGAACGCCCGCCAGAAGCTGCACCGCAAGAACCTCGATCTGGTGGTGGCCAACGACGTCACGCAGGAGGGCAGCGGCTTCGACGTCGATACCAACGCCGTTACCCTGCTGGACAGGGACGGCACGGTGACGCCGTTGCCGGTGATGAGCAAGGACGCCGTGGCCGACCGCATCTGCGACTGGCTCCTCCAGCACAGGGAGCATTCCCACCGCCGCGGCGCCTGACGCGCGTTGCCATGCCCCCCGTATTGTCGTAAACAGGAAATAGACGCCGTTTGGCGTTACCGGTATGGAAACGCTTGAGCTACGGCAACATTTGGCAGTTGCGGCAACCTCTCTCCGGAGTTGCCTGGAGCAGTACCGGGCCGCGGGGATTCAAGTGCTGCCTGCGTCCGCCACCGCCGAAGTCCCGGACGCGGCCGTTCCTGCCGGCACCGAGGAGACAGGGTCGGCGACGGACCTCGGGCAGCTCCGGCAGATCCTGGGGGACTGCCGTCGTTGCAAGCTGTCGCACGGACGTACCCATCTCGTCTTCGGAGTGGGCAACCCGCACGCCGACGTGATGTTCGTGGGAGAGGGGCCGGGAAGAGACGAGGACCTTCAGGGAGAGCCTTTCGTGGGACGCGCCGGACAACTGTTGACGGACATCATCACCAAGGGAATGAAGTTGCGGCGCGAGGAGGTCTACATCGCCAACGTGGTGAAATGCCGACCGCCGCGGAACCGCGACCCGGAGCCGGACGAGGTTGCGTCGTGCGAGCCCTTCCTCATCCGCCAGATCGAGCTGGTGAAACCGAGGGTGATCATCGCCTTGGGCAAGTTCGCAGCGCAGACCCTGGTGCGGTCGGCGGCGCCCATCTCCCGGCTGCGCGGACAATGGCACGACTACCATGGCATTCGCCTGATGCCGACCTTTCATCCGGCGTACCTGCTGCGCAACCCGGGCGACAAGGGGCTGGTCTGGGAAGATATCAAGAGCGTCCTGCGGGAGCTGCGGGACACTGGATTCGAGACGGCGGTAACTTAGACGATGTTTAGGCGGCTGAGATCGGGCGCGTGGTGGGCGTTGCTGTTCGCGGGCATCGCCTGGTTCGCCTTGAGCTCCGGGGGCGTCGCCCGTGAATCCGGCGCCGGCTCCCACGTCAACCTCATCGTCATCGACGGCGGCATCAACCCGGCCGTCAACGACTACATCCGCGAGAGCATCCAGCGGGCGCACGCGGGCAACGCCCGCGCCCTGATCATCCAGCTCGACACGCCGGGCGGGTTGCTGTCCTCCACGCGCTCCATCGTCAAGGAGATGCTGAGCGCGCCGCTGCCCATCATCGTCTACGTAGCGCCGAGCGGCGCGGGCGCGGGCTCGGCGGGCGTGTTCATCACCATGGCGGCCAACATCGCCGCCATGGCCCCGGGAACCAACATCGGCGCCGCCCATCCGGTGGCCGGCGGTGGCCAGGAAGTCAAGGGGGTGATGGGCGAGAAGATCGAGAACTTCACGGCCTCGTTCAGCGAGACCATCGCCCAGCGGCGCGGCCGCAACACCGAGTTCGCCATTCAGGCGGTACGCCGGAGCATTTCCATCACCGACCAGGAGGCACTGGACAAGCGCGTCATCGACCTCATCGCGCTGGACGTGAGTGACCTGCTCAAGCAGGCCAGCGGGCGCGAGGTGGACGTGGCCGGCGTCAAGCGCACCGTCGACTTCAACGGCGTGACCGTGCTGCGCTTCGAGATGGGGCTGAAGCAGAAGATCCTTAACATCCTGGCGCACCCCAACGTCGCCTACCTGCTGATGATGGCGGGCATCCTGGGGCTCTACATGGAATTCTCCAACCCCGGCGCCCTCTTTCCGGGCATTGCCGGCGGCATCGCCCTGTTGCTGGCGCTGGCCTCCTTCCAGGTCCTGCCCATCAACTACGCCGGTCTGCTGCTCATCGGGCTCGGGCTATGCCTGTTGGTGGCCGAGGCGTTCCTGCCGAGCTTCGGGCTGCTCGGCATCAGCGGCGTGATCTCACTTGGGCTGGGCTCGCTGCTGCTGTTCGACGTGGAAGGGTCGGACCTGTCGGTGGACCCGTCCATCATCCTGGCGGCGGTGGGGACCCTGAGCGCCTGCGTGCTGGTGGTCACTGTCCTTGTGGTGAAGTCACAGCGACGGAAAGCGACCCTGGGATTCGAGGGTCTCATCGGCGAGTTCGGCGAGGTGCGGGAGCGCCTGGACCTCAAGGGCAAGGTGTTCGTCCACGGCGAGGTTTGGAATGCCGTGGGATCGGAGCGGCTCCAGCCGGGCGACAGGATCGAGGTCGTCGGACACGACGGGATGATACTCAAGGTCAGACGCGTTGAGGAGAGTTGACGAGAGGCGCAGGCACCCCGTTCAGCCTTTCCCGCGCAGGAGAAACGCATGCTCGAAATCGGACCCATTGCCATCGTGCTGATCATCGTCCTCGGGTTGGCCGTCAGCGGCATCAAGGTCCTCAAGGAATATGAACGCGGCGTCATCTTCCGACTGGGCCGTATGGTTGCCGCCCGCGGCCCGGGGCTCATCTACGTGATCCCCTTCATCGAAAAGATGGAGCGGATCGAGCTCAGGACCGTCACCATGGACGTCCCGTCCCAGGACGTCATCACCCGGGACAACGTGTCGGTGAAGGTGAACGCGGTGCTCTATTTCCGGGTCCTCGATCCCAACCGGGCCGTCCGGGAGGTCGCCAACTACCTCTTCGCCACCTCACAGCTCGCCCAGGTGACCTTGAGGAGCATCTGCGGACAGGCGGAGCTGGACCAGCTCCTGTCGGAGCGGGAGCGTATCAACGCCGACCTCCAGAGGATCCTCGACGAGCAGACCGACCCCTGGGGGATCAAGGTCGTGCTGACCGAGATGAAGCATATCGATCTCCCCGAGGAGATGCAGCGCGCCATGGCTCGGCAGGCCGAGGCCGAGCGCGAGCGGCGCGCAAAGATCATCCTGGCCGATGGTGAATTTCAGGCCTCCCAGAAACTCCAGGAGGCCGCCACGGTCATCGCCAAGGAGCCCATGGCCATGCAGCTCCGCTTCCTGCAGAGCCTGCAGGAAGTGGCCGGCGACAAGAACTCCACGATGGTCTTCCCCGTGCCGGTGGACCTGTTGACGCCGTTCCTCAAGAAGGCGAACGAAGAGGACGCGACATAGCAAGACTCGCATAGGTCCGAACACGCGTCATGCTGCTGGAAGAACTGGCCTACGATCTTCCTGAAGCGCTGGTTTCGGCCTACCCGGCGGCAGACCGCGTGTCGGCCCGCCTCATGGTGGTGGAGCGGGCGACGGGGACCATCACGCATTCCACCTTTGCCTCGCTGGGCGAGTTCCTCTGGCCCGGCGACCTGCTGGTGCTCAATGACTCCAGAGTGATCCCGGCCCGTCTCGAAGGTCGAAAGGACAGCGGCGGAAGAGCGGAGGTGCTGTTGGTGGAGCCCTTCGACACGGAAGCCGGACTCTGGCTCGCGCTCGTGGACGCCTCCAAAAGGCCGCGGGTGGGCGGCCGCATCGAGTTCTCCATGGGAGTCGCCGCGACGGTGCTGGGAGATCTCGGAGCGGGACGCTACGGCCTGAGGTTCGAGCCTGCCGGGCGTTTCCGGGAAGTGCTCGACGAGCTGGGGACCGCGCCGCTGCCCCATTACATCCAGCGGGTGCGCCGCGTGGAAGAGAGCGACCGGGAAAGCTACCAGACGGTCTACGCCGCCACGCCCGGTTCGGTGGCGGCGCCCACCGCCGGGCTTCATTTCACCCGCGCGCTGTTGGACGAGTTGGCCGCGGGCGGCGTGGATAGCGTGTACGTGACCCTGCACGTGGGTCTCGGGACTTTCCGGCCCGTCCGCGAGACGGTGGTGGAGAACCATCGCATGGACGGCGAGTGGTACACCCTGACGGCGTCCGCGGCCGAAAGAATCCGCAGGGTCCGGGCAACCGGCAACCGCGTTGTGGCCGTGGGTTCCACCAGCACGCGCACGTTGGAGAGCATCGTCCAGCGGAAGGGCGGGGTGGTGGCCGACTCCGGCATCACGCGCCTGTTCATCACCGGCGGCTATCGCTTCCGCGGCATCGACGCCCTCATCACCAACTTCCACCTGCCGCGCTCCACCCCGCTGGCCATGGTGGCGGCGCTGGCCGGCCTCGACTTGGTCCGCCGCGCCTACGCCGAGGCCATCGACGAGGGCTACCGGTTCTACAGCTACGGCGACGCCATGCTGATCCTCTAGCAACGCCTCAAAAGCGGCGTCCTAGACCATCCTTCACCCACATGAAGTTCACGGTTACCGACAACGACCCGGACAGCCGGGCGAGGACCGGGCTGCTGGAGACGGCCCACGGCGTGGTGGACACGCCGGCATTCATGCCGGTGGGGACCCGCGGCGCAGTGAAGGCGCTCTCGCCCCGTGACCTTGCCGAGGTGTCCAGCCAGATCATTCTCTGCAACACCTATCACCTGTTCATCCGGCCCGGCGAAGATGTCATCCGCGACCTCGGCGGCCTCCACGCGTTCATGGGCTGGCAGGGGCCTATCCTCACGGACAGCGGCGGCTACCAGGTGCTGAGCCTCGCCGCCATGCGCAAGATCACCGAGGAAGGGGTGTCGTTCCGGTCCCATCTCGACGGCTCGTCGCACTTCCTGAGCCCCGAGAAGGTGGTGGCCATCCAGCAGGCGCTGGGCGTGGACGTGGCCATGGTGCTGGACGAGTGCATCCCGTATCCGGCAAGCCGCGAGTACGTCAGGAAATCCACGGAGCGCACCATCCGCTGGGCGGAGCGGTCGCTCGAGGCGCCCCGGAACCGTGACTGCGCGCTCTTCGGGATCGTTCAGGGCGGGGTCTTCAAGGACCTCCGGGAGGACTGCGCCGGCCGGCTGGGTGAGCTTCCCTTCGATGGTTTCGCCGCCGGAGGACTGGGCATCGGCGAGGGGCCGGAGCTGCTGGCCGAGATCGGCAGCCTCACCGCCCGCTCGCTGCCGGACAACCGTCCGCGCTACCTCATGGGCCTGGGAAAACCCCAAGACTTGATTCATGGGGTGCGCTCCGGCTATGATCTGTTCGATTGCGTTCTGCCGACGAGGAATGCCAGGAACG
>JAPPHF010000154.1 GCA_028821115.1 Deltaproteobacteria bacterium
GCCCTCCCATGCTGATGGCGTAGAACGCCTTCTCCCTATCGATGGTGATCTCGGATCCAAGGGCCAAGCCGATCACCACCGGGCCGATGGAACGGACCGCGATCAACACGCTGATCCAGCCCTCGGGGAAGCCGAGACCGCTCATGTAGACCGGATAGATGGACTGGGTGATGCCGAACGGCACCGCGGCGGCGCAGGAGGTGGAAAGCAACAGCCAGGTGCGGCGTTCGACCAGACGCCGGCTCATTCCCACGGTAACCTGCCACACCGTCCGGCCCACGGGCTTGGAGCGGATCGGCGGAAGGGCGAAACCGAGCAGCATGCCAACGACACAGGCCGCGGCCACCAGGACGAACGTGGTGTCGTATCCCAGCCAGCCGGCCAGTATTCCTCCGAGCGCCAGCCCCAGCAACGAGCCGGTGTAGTTGGCCGCGGACAACTGGCCCAGCATCTTGCCGGGGTTGCGGCTGGAAAGCTGACTGGCCATGGACTGGGCCGGGACCCAAAAGATGCTGCGGGACAGGTTCGCCAGCGCGCTGGACAACATCAGCGAGTAGAAACCGCTTGCCGTACACAGGGCTACCGCGGCCAAGACATTGAGCGAGTAGCAGGCCTGCAGCATGCGGTGCTCGCCGTAGCGGTCCGCGAAGGCGCCGCCGACGAAACGCATGACGATGGTGAAGAGATACGGGAGCCCGACCAGCGATCCGATGTCGAGCACGGAGAGGCCCAGGGTCACGCCGAAGAGCGGCGTGAGCACGAACAGCATGCCGTTGCACATGTTCCACAGGAGCGCTCCGGCGAAGAGCGTCCCGCGGACCGGCCGCCCGTCAGCCATCCCGGTGTCGCGTCCCGTAGATTCGCACGGTGGCTCGCGAAGGCACTAGTCCAGGGCGTAGTAGGCGGCGCAATTGTCCCAGAGGATCTTGTGCTTGTCTTCCTCGCTGATGGTGGAAAGCTCCAGAAAGCTCTCCACCGCATTGGGGAACTTCGAGTCGCCGTGGGGATAGTCGGTGGAGAACACGATGCGATCGTTCCCCATGTAGTCGATGACATACTTCACCGGGGTCTCGTCCGGCTCCACCGAGACAAAGCACTGCTTCCTGAAGTACTCGCTCGGCGGCATGGCGAGATCCGGAGACCACACGTCGGCCTCTCTTTCGTATCCTTCGTCCATGCGCCAGAGCAGCCACGGCAGCCAGCCGCAGTTGGCTTCCAGGAAGGCCACCCTCAGGTTCGGGTGGCGGGCCAGCACGCCGCCCGCGCAGATGCTGCCCAAGGCCAGCATCTGTTCCACGGGCTGGGCGAACACCCGCCGCAGCATGAAGTTGGGCTCGAACTGATCTCCCACCTGGCGCACTCCCGACGAAGAGGACTCGTGCAGGCCCAGGGGCATTCCAAGGTCTTCGAGCTCGCTCCACAGGGGCTCGTAATATTCGTCGTGGAAGTTGCGGTCGTTGATCGGGTTCGAGCGCATGAAGATCCCCCGGAAGCCGAGTTCCCGGGCGCACCTCCTGGCCTCGGCCACGGCTTCGTCCACATCGAGGGGGGAAAGCATGCCGGCGCCCAGCAACCTTACGGGATCGGCGCGGCAGAAGTCGTAGAGCCAGTTGTTGTACGCCCGCGCCAGCGCCGCGGCGAAGCGCGGATCCATATCCGGCTCGCTGAGTGCCTGGAGTCCACGCGTGGGGTACAGGACGGCAACGTCGATCCCCTCGATGTCCATGGCCTCCAACTGGACCTCGGCCACCCAGCCGCGTTCGGAGTGGTCACCGTAGATGCCTTGGTTCTTTTCGAAGTTGTGGCCCTGGGTCACGTTCCCGGCATGCACGTCAGGCAGCCCCCACAAGCGTCCGTCGGGATGGCGCATGCGCAGATCGCGAACGTTCTCGCTGGTCACTCCGCGCGGCGCAAGGGGCTTGAACTCGGGCTCCAGGTACGTTTCCCACAGGTCCGGCGGCTCCATGATGTGCATGTCGCTGTCGAGTATCCTGAATCCATTCTTGGCCATCTCCCCTCCTTCGATTCTGACGCTGCCCTGCCCTTGCTATACCAGGTGGCGCCCGCCGGAGGCACGTCCGAGAACCGTCACGCTACCCCCGCCAGGCGCCCCAGGCGATGCTGAGCCAGCCCAGCAGAAACGCAAGGCCGCCGATGGGGGTGATGGCGCCCAGCCACCGGATGCCCGAAAGGCTCAGTATGTAGAGGCTGCCGGAAAAGACCACCGTGCCGAACACGAAGAACCACCCGGCCACCGAGAACTCGCCCCGCGGCCACCGGGAAAACGCCAACGCCACCATGAGCAGCGCCAGGGCATGATAGATCTGATATCGGACTCCCACCTCGAAGACGTTGAGCATTTCGTCCGACAACCTGCCGCGCAGGCCATGGGCGGCGAACGCCCCCAGTACGACCCCGGTGAAACCGGACAGGGATCCCAGCAGGAGGAATAAACGGTCGGCGCTCATGAACGTCCCGGTCGCGAACGAGGTCGCGCACCACACAGTGGGTTCGGAAGTCTGGCGTAGTCTTCCACACGGACGGAGCGATTGCAATACGGCGCGGGCCATCCCCGCGCCCCTTGACGCCCGTCCAGACGGAGGCGGGGATGGACAATTTATCGCGCCTGGGGTACTCTATGGCGTCATGAAATGGAGCGTCCGCACGCTTCCGGGAAAGGAGGGCCGGTGTAAGGAGCAAACGATATGAGCAAGCAGGACAATATCGAGGTTACGGGCACGGTGATGGAGAGCCTTCCCAACGCCATGTTCAAAGTCGAGTTGGACAACAAGCACAATGTGCTCGCGTACACCGCGGGCAAGATGCGTAAGTTTTACATCAAGATCCTGCCGGGCGACCGGGTCACTCTCGAGTTGTCGCCCTACGATCTGAGCCGCGGACGCATCACCTACCGGCATCGAAACTAGTTCGATCCCGCACCAGCGCCGCAACCGGCGCCGCCCTACGTGCACGAAGTCAATCGAGGCCGCGCTACGCCGTGGACACGCGGGCCATGAGATCCTCCCGCGCGGCGCGGGCGCTGAGCAGGGTCTCATCCTCATCCAGCGAGATACATTGGCGATCGCGCATGAGCAGCATTCCGTCAACCATCACCGTGTCCACATCCGTGGACTTGGCGCAATGCGCGAGTTGGCTGAAGAGGTCATTGACGGGTTGGAAGTGCGGCTTCTGGATATCCACCAGGATCAGGTCCGCGCGCTTGCCCGGCTCCACCGTGCCGCAGACGGACCCCAGTCCCAGCACATGGGCGCCGTCGATGGTGGCCATGCGCAGCACGCTGTAGGGGTCGATGACGCCGGCGTCCTGATGCTTGACCTTCTGGAGCAACGACGCGGTTTTGATGGTTTCGAAAAGATCCTGGCTGTGGTTGCTTGCCGCCCCGTCCGTTCCCAGGCCGACCCTCACCCCCGCCGCCAGCATCTCCACCACCGGGGCGATTCCGTCGCCGAGCATCATGTTGCTCACCGGGTTGTGGGACACGCACGTCCCCGTCTCCGCCAGATGGGCGATCTCCTCGGGTGAAAGGTGGACGCTGTGGGCGAAGATGGCGTCTTCTCCCTGGATGCCGAAATCCTTGAGATGGGCGACGACGCCCTCGCGGTCGTGCTCCCGGCGGGTGACATCCACCACCGACACCGACTCCGCCACATGCGCGCTTATGCCGATGGAGTGGTGGTCGGCGAACCGGCGGATTTCCCGCAGGAGGTCGGGAGAAGCGTTGATGGGTGGCGTATTGGGGCCGGTCCGGAAGGTGAGCCGGTCGCTTTCGGACGAGGGGTGTCCGCCGCGTTGACGCGCCATCAGCTCCTCGATCCTCGTAAAGGCCATCTCCGGAGTCTCCTTGGTGCAATCCGGTACGATCTCCCCGGTGTCCATGATGGTGCGGGCGAAAACGCCGCGCAGCCCCGACCGGGAGATGGCCTCGACGGCGGCCACGGCGCACTCGGGTCCGGGGTTTAGGAAGTTGTGCTCACAGACGGTGGTGACTCCGCCCTTGAGATTCTCCAGGCAACCCAGCAGCGTCCCGGCGAGCGCGTGCTCCGGGTTCAGCGCCTCGGCCACGCCGTAGATGCGCTTCAGCCAGGCCAGAAACGGCATGTCCTCCCAGACCGCCCTCAGCAGGACCTGGTACAGATGGGTGTGGGCATTGACCAGGCCCGGCATCAGCACTTTTCCGCGGCCATCGATGAGAGTCCCCCCTCCGCCCGCCGGCGGCTCGCCCGCTTCCACCGCGGTGATGGCCCCGTTCCTCACGTTGACGTAGCCGGATTCGATGACGTCTCCGGAGCCGGTCATGGGAAGAATCGTACAGCCGCTGATGGTCGTCGCTTGCGCTTCCATGGTTTGCTCCAAAAAGCGGAGGGGCGGCGTGTCCGCCGCCCCTCCGGAGTTTCAACCTCTCCCTTGAATCGCGGTCTCAGTTCTCGCGGGTTCGCCGTTCGTGCGCCTCGTTCACTTTCAGCACGCGTCCCTGCAACTCCGTGCCATTCAAGGCATCCATGGCGGCCTGCGCCTCGGCCTCGGAGCCCATCTCCACGAACCCGAAGCCGCGCGACCGTCCCGTGAAACGGTCCGTGACGATCCTCGCCGAGGCCACGGTGCCATGCTCGGAAAAGAGGTCGTGCAACTGGGCTTCGGTCACGGCGTATGGCAGTCCGCTCACATATAGTCTGTCACCCATGGAAGACTCCGTTTCAAGATGCCGACAGCTGTCTTCGTCGGCAAAGCCGCGAATCGCGAAAATCTTATCTCCATGCATTGCGCAATGCAAACCTCCGGCCCACCCCCCGTGTCTTCCCGGCGATTCGTCAACGGGTCTCGTAGGCGCCGACGAGCGCATCCCAATCCTGCGGCCGGACTCTCACACGCTCACGGTCCAGCTTGTCGACCGAGCGCCGAAGCCGTTGAAGGTTCCGCCGCGCTCGCGCCGCCGGTACCGCCCCCTCGAACAGACGCGCCTTGTCGAAATCGATGATGAAGATCTCCGGACCAGGAGCCCCGTCAAGAACCAGGATATTGCGCAGATTGAGGTCGGCGTGGTCGATACCCGATGTGTGCATGAGGCGCAGCGAATGACCGACCTGCCGCAGCAACGCCCGTTTGCCGTCGCCGTCGACACCTTCCAGCAACGCCGCCCAGAGGTTGCGGGCTCCCTCGATCTCGCGGGTCACCAGCCAACCCCGGTACCAGGGGCCGATGCCGCGCGCCACCAGCGCGGCCAGGACCTCCGGTGCCGGGACTCCGCGCTCACGGGCCAAGACCGTAACCGCCAACTCGACGAAGGGCCGGAGCGGCCGGCTGACGAACCAGTCGCGCGTCACGCGGCGCAACAGGCCGCCGTGCCGGCAGGAGCGGACCAACGCGCGACCGCCGTCCGTCAGCTCCACCGCGTGCAACTCGGCGCGACCGAAGTAGCGCGCCTGTCCGGGCGCCTGGGTGCCGGAGCCGGGGTTGAGTATCCGGGAAGCCAGCGCGCCGCCATCCAGGCCCGGGGCCACGAGCATGGTCAGTCCGGGCGCGGGGCACACCTTCTCATACCCCGACGGAACCGTCCCCCCTGGTCTGCTTGAAGTCATCCTGCCGGCCACCGTGACTGCTCCAACCGCCGCCGGTTCATGGCGATGCCGCTTTCTTCACCGCGTCCGCGACCCGGTCCAGCAACTCCTCGGCTCTGTCGACGGACATCTCCACCCTCAGGGCCATGAGCTTGCCGGTCGAGAAGGGGAACCGTGCGAGCTTCACGTAGTCCTTCTCGGTCGTGACGATCATGTCGACCTGATTCCGGTTCCGGTTGATCTCGCGCCAGTCCCCTTCGCTGTAGGAGTGATGGTCCGGGAATTCCAGGGTCTCGATGATGGTCGCCTCGCACTCCCGTATCGCGTCGTAGAAACGCTCCGGCATGGCCACGGCACAAACCGCCAGAACCCTGCTTCCGGCCAGCTCACCCAGGGACAGCTCCTTCAGGCCGTCCTCCGTGCGGCCAAGGAGCCCCCGGGGGCTGAGGGAGGCAAAGAAAATACGCGACTCGTCGAACCTTCCCCGCAGCATCGTCCGCCAGCGCTGGTGGGCGCCCGTCACGACGACGATGTCCGCCCGCCGTAGGGCTCGAATCGGTTCGCGGAAGGGGCCGGCGGGCAGCATCGAACCGGCGCAGTCGGCGCCCAGCAGGACCAGGTCGAGATCCCGCGCCAGCTTGCGGTGCTGAAAGCCGTCATCCAGCAGGAACAGATCCGTGTCGCCCGGCTCCCGCGTCAACTCCATGCCCGCCCGGAAACGATCGGCGCCCACGATCACCGTCTGCCCGTAGATGGCGCTCAACATGACGGGCTCGTCCCCGTAATCCAGCAGGTCTCCCTGCGGTTCATCGAGCCAGGCGCGGGCGGTTTCCGGGTTGATGGTCGCGGGCCGAGTATCCGTGCGGCGGCCTCCGTAGCCACGGGTCAGGATCGCGGCATTGAGCCCACGCCGCCGCAGGCCCTGCGCCAGCCAGAGCCCGGTGGGCGTCTTGCCCGTACCCCCAACCGTGATGTTTCCGACACTCACCACCGGGAGGCCAAGCCTCCGGGGGGTCAACAAGCCACTGCCATAGAGCCAGTTCCGGACGCCGACGACCACGCGGTAAACGGCGCTCCAGGGCAGCAGCAGGCCCCACAGGATCTGCCCGGCAACGCCGCGGCGGTTCCATGCCCCAAGTACCAGAGCCGTGCCTATTCTAGTGTCGCGTCCCATGATTTCCTGGCATAATTTGCTGGTCTTTTTCGCTGTCGGCTGCGTTGCTCTTCCTCGCGTGGTGCCCGCCACTGCTCGTCATCGCGCCTTGCCGACAACAAAAAATCCTGCGCAACTTATGCCAGGAAATCATGGGACGCGACACTAGCGCCTGTTGCCATGTCCGTTCGTGTCGCCTCACGGCCCGTGACGAAGTTGCCGGCAAACCAGCGTCATGCTGCGTGACAGCACTTCCGTGCCGGCATCCGCCACGGAGCGGGCGCGGCGCCCCATGGCCGATGCGCGGGCACCGTCGGAGAGGAGACCGGAGACCTCCCGGACCAGGTCGTCGCGCCCGCGTACCTCGATGCCGCCGCCCTGCTGCAGCAACTCCCGAGCGGTCCCCGCGATGTTGGAGCGGTGCGGACCGAAGAGCACGGGCTTGCCCCAGCGCGCGGGTTCCATGAGGTTGTGTCCACCTGCCGGCACCAGACTGCCTCCCACGAAAGCAACGTCGGCGCAACCATAGTACCGGGGCAACTCTCCCAGGGTATCCAGCAACATCACGGTGTAGTCAGCGGCTTGGCCGCTGCCCGTCTCGCTGCGCTTCAGGTATCGCAGCTCGCGTTGCCGGAGCAGGCGCTCGACTTCGGCGAAGCGCTCGGGGTGCCTCGGAGCGAGAATCATGAGCAGATCCGGGTACATGCGCAACCACTGGGGAAGGGCCTCCAGCAGGATCTCTTCCTCGCCGCGATGGGTGCTCCCGGCCACGACCACGGGCCCGCCCTTGCCGCCGGGATCCGGAAGCTCCGGGAGCGTTCCCGCATCGACCTCGGCGGACTTCAGGGAGCCGGTAACGGTCACCTTGAGCGGATCCACTCCCAGGTGCAGCACGCGGCCGGCGTTCTCGTCGTCCTGCATGCCGAAGCCCGAGATCCGGTCGAGCACCGGCCTGAAGAGCGCCCGGAAACGCTCGTACATCCGCGCGCTGCGGGGCGAGAGGCGGCCGCTCAGGACCAGCGTCGGAATGCGCCGGCGATGAGCCGCCCGAATGAAGTTCGGCCAGATTTCCGTCTCCAGCAGAATGACCATCTCGGGACGCAGGCGCCGTAGACTCCGGGAAACGAGCCACGGCAGATCCAGGGGCAGGTACGTCACTGCGTCGATGTCGGGAAGGACGTCCCGGACCGTTTGACGCCCTGTAGCGGTGACCGTCGACACCAGCAGCTTGCGGTCCGGCCATTTCAGCCGCATTCGCCGTATCAGCGGCGCGGCGGACCGTACCTCGCCGACGGAGGCCGCATGGATCCAGATGGGGCGGGCACCGGCGAGGGCGGCCGTGAGGTCCGCCGGATAGGTGGCGAAACGCTCCCGCAGTCCCCTGTAGACGCCTCGCCGGAAGACGAAGCCCAAGGGCCAGAGCAACACCGCCAGCAAGAGCGCTGCGTGAAGGAGGGTATTGTACAGGCTGAACACCGGCTCACGTCGCGGGGTATCCCTCAATCGGACGGGACACCGGCCGCCTGAAGGTTGTAGAGACGACTGTACTCTGTTTCCCGTGCCAACAGGTTCCGGTGCGTGCCCTCTTCCACGATGCTTCCCCTGGACAGGACGACGATGCGGGTGGCGTTGCTGATGGTCGACAACCGATGGGCGATGACCAGGCTCGTGCGGCTCTTCATGAGGCTGTCGAGAGCATCCTGCACCAGCCGTTCCGACTCCGAATCCAGGGCGGAAGTGGCTTCGTCGAGAATCAGGATTGGCGCGTTCTTGAGGACGGCCCGGGCGATGGCGATGCGTTGTCGTTGTCCGCCGGAGAGCTTGAGTCCCATCTCTCCGATGACCGTGTCGTATCCGTCCGGCAGCTCCGTGATGAAGTCATGGGCATTGGCGGCCTTGGCCGCCATGACGATGTCATCCATGTCCCTGGCCGGATCGCCGTAGGAGATGTTGTTCTTCACGGAGTCGTTGAAGAGAAAGGTATGCTGCGTGACGATGCCGATCTGGCCCCGCAGGGATTCCAGGGTGAGCGTGCGGATGTCCATGCCGTCCACGGTGATCGCGCCGGAGGTGACGTCATAGAAACGCGGGAGCAGGGCCGAGAGAGTCGTCTTGCCGGCGCCGCTCATGCCCACCAGCGCCACCGTCTCGCCGCGGCGGATCTCCAGGTTGATTCCCGCCAGCACCGGGGCCTCCCGGTAGCTGAAAGCGACGTCCCGGAACGCCACCCGGTCGGAAAAGCTCGCGGCGGCGACCGCGCCCGGAGCATCGGCGATGTCCAGCGGTTCGTCCAGCACCTCGAATATCCGTTCCCCGCCGGCAATGCCCTGGTAGATTTCCGGCAACGCCCTCGTGAGGTGCTTGAACGGTTCGTAGGCCATGAGCAGGGCGGTGAGAAAGGCGAAGAACTCGCCCGGTGTCCGTCCGCCGTTGATGACCGCGTTGCCGCCGTACCACAGCACCCCCACGATGCCGAGACCCGCCAGCCACTCCATCGCCGAGGGCATGATGGCCCTGGCGCGGCCCGCCGTCATGGAATGACGCAGAATCTCTCGATTCTCCCGGTTGAAGCGGTCCAGCTCGTAGTGTTCCATGCCGAAGGCCTTGACGATGGAGCTTCCCTGGAGGCTTTCCTGGAGGATCGTGGCAAGCGTGCCGGTGCTCGCCTGGCTCCTCCGGGTCGCCCGTCGGACGCGCCCGGTGAGGCGCCTGACGGGAAGGACCGTGCCGGGGAAGGCCACGAAGGCGATGCACGCCAGCAGCCAGTCCATGTAAAAGGCCACCGCCGTGAGCGCCGCCACCGACGTGGTGTTGCGGGCCAGCGAGGCGACCGAGGTGGTAAGGGCGACCCGCACCAGCGTGACGTCGCTGGTGACCCTGGAAAGCAGCGTGCCGGTGGGATGCCGGTGAATGAAGGCCAGGGACAGCCACTGCAGCTTCTCGCACAAGGACGAGCGCAGGTCGCGGATGATCCGCTGGCCGATATATTCCATCAGGTAGAGCTGGCCGAAGTTGCAGACGCCGCGACAGATGAACAGCAACGCCGCCGCCAGGCAGATGGTGAGAAGCATCGCGCGGTCCTGTTTCACGAACACCTCGTCCATCATGTCCCGGACCACGAACGGCAACATGGCCGTGGTGGCACTGAACAGCAGCATGCAGACGACGGCGCCGCAGAAGTGCGGCCACGCGTAGGGCCGCAAATACCGGAGCAATCGCAGGTAGACCTTCATCTCGATGCCCTAGGGCGACCGCGGGTGGCCCCTACATGGGGTTCATCTGGCGCATGTGTAGGGGCGACCCGCGGTCGCCTCCCGGAAATTCGCTTACTCGGACAGACTCCTAGCCCCGCTCTGGGCCAGCAAGGACATGGCCATGTCCGCCACGCGTCCCGGCGCCCCGGGAGGTCCCAGCCGCTCTCGCACCGCCTCGAGCTTCCGGACCACGGCGCGCTTGACTTCCGGCTGGAGCATCCGCCTGGTCTCGGCCAGGATCCTGTCGGCGGTGACGTCCTTCTGAATCAGCTCCGGCACGATCCGTTCGCCGGCGATGATGTTGACCATGCCGATGTGATCCACCCGGATCAGCAAACGCCCCAGCCAATAGCTCAAGGGCGACAGGCGGTAGGTGATCACCATGGGTTTCCCCAGGAGCCCCGCCTCCAGCGTGGCGGTGCCCGAGGCCACCCAGACGAAATCCGCCGCCGCCATCATATTGTACGTGTCACCCTCCACGACGTGAACCTTGACAGGCGAGCCGGCCAGCGTCCGCTCCAGCTCGCTTCGCTCGATGGTGCTGGCGCGGATCAGGAGAAACTGTGCGTCCCGTTCCCGCTTCAACTCCCGGGCGGCCTCAAGCATGGGGCCCAGGAGCGTGGCGACCTCCTTCCTGCGGCTGCCGGGCATGATCGCCACCGTGAGCTTCCCGTCATCGAGGCCGGCTGTCCGAAGACTCGTCCCACGGTCCTGGTCGGGCTTCACGACGTCCACCAGCGGGTGCCCGACGAAGGAGACCGCACCCACGCCCACGGCCTTGTAGAGGTCCGCCTCGAAGGGGAAGACGACGGCCATGGCATCCACGCTGGCGGCGATCTGCCTGACCCGGTAGCGGCGCCATGCCCAGATTTGCGGGCTGATGTAGTAGAGGACGGAAATGCCGTGGCGTCGCGCGATGCGCGCCAGGCGCATGTTGAACTCCGGAAAATCGATCAGGATCAGCAACGACGGACGGCCTTCGACCAGTTGCCGCCGCAGCGCCCGGTAAGCCTGCCAGATGTGCCGGAGGTTCCCGAACAGCTCCGAGAAGCCCACGCTCGCGACTCTCGCCACGTCGTAGATGACCCGCATGCCGGCTTGCCGGAGGTCGGCCCCGCCCATGCCAAAGAACTGCACCGAGGGGTCCCGCTGCCGCAGGTTGCGCACCAGTTCCGCTCCCCGGGCATCTCCCGAGGCTTCTCCGGCCACCAGCATCACTTCCGACGGCCGGCGATCCGCGCGGGAATCAGGAGCCATTACAGCCGCTCACTGATCGCCGATGCAATCTGGAGCGCGTGCAGCCCGTCCTCACCACTCACCACCGGCTCCTTGCGGGTGGCCACCGACTCCAGGAAGGATTCGATCTGATCCCGAAGGGCATCGCCGTTCTCCGTGGCGATCATCTGTCCCCGGATTCCCGCCCAGCCCTGGCTGCGGTCCTCCATGCGGTACACCTCGGCCGTCTTGGCGTCGTAGTCCAGGGAGATGTAGGTATCCGACTGGAAGAAGCGGATCTTCCGTTCGCGTTTCATCGACACCCGGCTCGCGGTCACGTTGGCCACGCAGCCGTCGTCGAATCGAATGCGCGCGTTGGCGATGTCCGGCTTGTCGGTGATCACGGCGACGCCGTTGGCGTCGATGGCGGCCACCGGCGCGTGCACCAGGCTGGCGATGATGTCGATGTCGTGGATCATCAGGTCCAACACCACGTCCACGTCGGTTCCCCTTGTCACGAAGGGCGCCAGCCGGTGGCATTCGACGAACTTCGGCGTCTCGATGAACTGGCTCAACTCGCGCACCACCGGGTTGAAGCGTTCCAGGTGCCCCACCTGGAGAATACAGCCCTTCTCGCGCGCCAGATCCACGAGCTTCCGCCCGTCGGCAACCGTGGAGGTTATGGGCTTCTCCACCAGCACGTCGATCCCCGCCTCCAGGAAGTCCCGGGCCACGCGGTAGTGCTGGCCCGTGGGAACGGCGACGCTGACGCAACGGACCTTGTCCAGAAGATCACGATAGTCCGTGACGCCGGGCACCTGGTAGAGCTCGCCGGTTTCGCGAGCGCGCCGTTCATCGATGTCGGCCACGGCCACGAGCCTGGCCCCGGGCAGATCGGCGTACTTGGCCGTGTGGAGGCTGCCCGCGTAGCCGACCCCGACCACGCCCACCTCTATGGGCTTCGGTTCGTTCATCCGGGTTCCGGCTCCACCGCGACCACCGCGATTCCCGCCTCGTCCGCCGTCGCGAGCAAGGCCTCCTTGTCCAACAGAATCGACCGGCGCCGTTCGACTGCCAGTACTCCCCCTCCTACCTCCTTCAGGACCTCGATGGTGCCGGGACCGATGGCGGGCACGTCGAAGCGCAGATCCTGCTGCGGCTTGCTCATCTTCACCACCACCACCGGGCCGTCGGCGATCCCGCCGCCGCGCCGTATGGCGGCGTCCGTACCTTCGATGGCCTCCACCGCGAGGATGACGCCCTCCTTCAGCACCAGCGTCTGGCCGATTCCCATCCGGCCCAGGGTCTTGGCCAGAGGGATGCCCGTGCGCACGTCCTGCCACTGTTCCGTACTGGGGTGGGTGCGGGTAAGCACGCCCAGTTCGGCCGGAATGATCCGTTCCAGGAAAAGCGTCGATTCCAGGACGCGTATCCCCTCCCGCTCAAGCTCCGCCGCCACGCCCCTCAGCAACTGGTCGTCGTCGCGGCTCCTCACGCGGGCCAGCAGCGCCAGGCCCCTGGGATCGGGCCGGAAGTTCGAGAACATCCGCGCCTTGCGGATACCGCCGACCATAACGGCGTTGCGGACCTCGGCCTTTTGGAAAGTGCGGATGATCTTGCCGAGCTGCCCCACCCGAATCCAGGTAACGTCCTCCGCGAACTGCTCGATCTCCTCGGCGGTCTCGCCGCGATGCGCCACCGCGATCACGCGGACCCCGATGTCCCGCGCGTTCTGGGCGAATATCACCGGAAACCGGCCGCTGCCTGCGATCAGCCCGACCTTGTCGACGGGCATTTGTCCAAGCTCGTCCATCACCCCGGTCCCCGGTGTCCCGCTAGACTGCCATCTCCATGGCGGACAGCTCCGCCTCGGCTACCTGTTTGCCGTCCACCGTCACGCGGCCGGCCAGGCGCCAGTAGTGCTTGCGCCGCCTGGCAATCTCCACCTCGATCCTGAGCTGGTCGCCCGGTTCCACCGGCTGCTTGAAGCGTACCCCGTCGAGTCCTGTCAGGACGAAGACCTTGTCCGAGTCCTGATTGCTGCACCTTGCCAAG
>JAPPHF010000159.1 GCA_028821115.1 Deltaproteobacteria bacterium
GTGGCGCGCTCGATCTCGATCTTGGAAATACCCGCGTGATGAAGCCGTCCCTTGAGGAAACTCTTGATCTTGAGGTCTTCGTGCAGCAGCTCGGGGTAGTCGTTCCCCGCGTACCACTTCGAGTCCCACGACTCGATCACGCGCATGCGGAAAACCTTGGGGTGCGTCTTCTGTCCCATCTTAGTGTCCTAAACCCTTTCGTCCACGACAACCGTCAGATGACTGAGGCGCTTGCGGATTCGGTTGGCGCGGCCCATCCCTCGCGGCATGAACCGTTTCCACATCCCCGCCTGGCCGACCTCGGCCGACTTGACGTACAGGAGGTCCACGTCCACGCTCTGTGTGTTCTCGGCGTTGGCCACCGCCGACCGGAGGGTCTTGGCGACGATGCCCGCGCAGCCCTTGGGGACGAATTTGAGGATCGTCAGCGCGTCCTCCACCGACCGGCCCCTCACCTGGTCCACCACGAGCCTCATCTTGCGCGGCGAGACCCGTGCGAACTTCGTAACCGCGCGCGCCTCCATACCCTATCTCCTGACGCCCCTGGCGTCGCCCCTGCGGTCTCCGGCATGGCCGTGAAACGTGCGCGTGGGCGAGAACTCTCCGAGCTTGTGACCCACCATGTTCTCGGTGACGAACACCGGCAGGAACTTGCGCCCGTTGTGCACCGCGATGGTGTGACCGATCATGTCCGGGGTGACGGTCGAACGCCGGGACCATGTCTTGACCACCCTGCGCGCCTGGGACCGGTTCATTTCCTCGATCTTGCGCATCAGGTGGTCGTCCACGAACGGACCCTTCTTGATCGAACGAGCCATGCCTACTGTCCCTTTCTGCGCTTCACGATGTACTTGTCGGAAGGCTTCACGCCGCGGGTGCGATACCCCTTGGTCGGCTTGCCCCAGGGCGTCTGCGGATGATTGCCCTTGGACTGGCCCTCGCCGCCGCCGTGCGGGTGATCGACCGGGTTCTTGGCGATGCCCCGGGTGACCGGCCGCCGGCCCATCCAGCGGGACCGGCCCGCCTTGCCGTAGGTGACGTTCTCGTAGTCGCTGTTGCCCACCTCGCCGATGGTGGCGCGGCATTCGGAACGGACGTTGCGCAGCTCGCCGGACGGCAGCTTGAGCAGCGTGTAGTGACCCTCTTTCGCCATCACCTGCGCGGAGGCCCCGGCGCTGCGGACGATCTGTCCCCCCTTGCCGGCCTTCAACTCGATGTTGTGCACCAGCGTTCCGGTGGGGATGAACCTCAGCGGCAGGGAATTCCCCGGTTGGATGTCGATGTCCTGGTCGCCGGATACGATGCGGCTCCCCACTCTGAGCTTGTCCGGCGCCAGGATGTAGCGGCGCTCTCCGTCGAGGTAGCAGATGAGCGCCACCCGGGCCGAGCGGTTGGGATCGTACTCGATGGCCTCGACCCGGCCCACGACCCCCTTCTTGTCCCGCTTGAAGTCGATGAAGCGGTACCGCCGCTTGTGCCCGCCGCCGCGGTGGTCCTTGGTGATCCTGCCGGTGTTGTTGCGCCCGCCGTGCCCCTTGAGCGGCCGCAGCAGCGCCTTGTGCGGCGAGTCCCTGGTGATCTCCTCGAACCCGAACCCGGTGGAAAAGCGGCGCCCGGGGGATGTCGGGCGGCGGTTCTTGATCGACATGGCCTACAACCCTTCTAACCCACACCGAAGAAGTCGATGCGGTCGCCTTCCTTCAGCGTGACGTACGCCTTCTTCCAAAGCGGCAGGCGTCCGGTGTTCCTGCCGACGCGGCGCATCTTGCCCAGGTAGCGCGCGGTCCTCACGTCCAGCACCGTAACCTTGAACAGCGTCTCCACCTGCTTCCGGATCTCTATCTTGTTGGCGTCCGGACGGACCTTGAAGATCACCTGGTTCGACGACTCGGCGAGCATCGAACCCTTCTCGGAGATCAACGGACCGAGAACCGTATCTCGAACGCCCCTCATTGCGAGAACCTCTCCTCGATCTTCCGCAGCGCGCCTTGAGTCAGCACCAGGTATTCAAAACGGAGCAGGTCGTACACGTTCAGCCCGGCCACCCGCAGCACCTTGACGTTGGGCAGATTGCGGGCGGACAACTCGATCTTCTCGTCGGCCTCCGCGATCACGAACAGCGACTTCCCGACCCCCAGCGAAGCCAAGGCCTCGGCCATGAGGCGGGTCTTTATCTCGGACACATCCTCCGGCTCCACCACCACCAGCTTCTCTTCCTGCCGCTTGAGGCTGAGAGCGGACAGAACCGCCTGCCGGCGGGCCTTCTTGGGTATCCGGTACGAGTAGTCCCGGGGCAACGGCCCGAAGGTGGTTCCGCCGCCGACCCAGATGGGCGACCGCACGCTGCCGGCGCGGGCCCTGCCGGAGCCCTTCTGGCGCCACGGCTTCCTGCCGCTGCCGCGGACCCGGCCGCGGGTCTTGGTGGACGCGGTGCCGGCGCGCCGGTTGTTCAACTGCATGACCACCGCCTGGTGCAACAGGTGCGGGCGCACGGCCACGCCGAATATGCTCTCCGGAAGCACCGGCTCGATCCTGCGAAGTTCCATTCCCTACCCCTTGACGGCACGCCGGACGAGAACCACGCCGCCGTTGGCGCCCGGCACGGCGCCCTTTACCAGAAGAAGGTTCTCTTCCGGACGGACTTCGACCACCCGGAGGTTCTGGATCGACACCCTCTCGTTGCCCCAGTGCCCGGCCATGCGCTTGCCCTTGAACACCTTGCCCGGATAGGAGCGGTTGCCGATGGCGCCGCCGTGCCGGAAGTACTCGTGGGTGCCGTGGGTGCGGGAGAAACCGCCGAAATCCCAACGCTTCATGACGCCGGCGAAGCCCCGGCCCTTGGAGGTGCCGGTGACGTCCACCAGGTCTCCCGGCTTGACCAGGTCCGTCACCGTGAGCTCCTGGCCCACCTCGTAGCCGGAGACGTCGTCAACCCTGAACTCCCGGAGCACGCGGAACGATCCCTTTTCCGCCTTGGCCATGTGGCCCCGCAGGGGCCGGTTGACGCGCTGGTTCTTCTGCTTCCCGAAACCGAGCTGCAGGGCGTTGTAGCCGTCCCTGGCCACGTCCTTCTTCTGCACCACCACGCACGGGCCCGTCTCCACCACCGTCACGGGTATCACGTTGCCCGTGTCGTCGAAGAGCTGGCTCATGCCGATTTTCTTGCCGATGAGACCCGTCATCTTTCCGCCTACTGAAGCTTGATCTCCACGTCGACGCCGGCCGCCAGATCCAGCTTGCCCAACGCGTCGATGGTCTGCTGGGTGGGCTCGAGGATGTCCAGCAGCCGCTTGTGGGTGCGGACCTCGAACTGCTCCCGCGACTTCTTGTCCACGTGCGGGGAGCGGTTCACCGTGAACCTCTCGATCCGCGTGGGGAGAGGGATGGGGCCGGCGACCCGCCCTCCGGTCCTCTTCACGGTCTCGACGATCTCGCCCACCGACTGGTCCAGGACCCGGTAGTCGTAGGCCTTGAGCCGAATGCGGATTTTCTCGTTCACACCCTCACCTCTCCCAGCATGTCTTCCTTCACCGTTTCCGGGACTTCCTCGTAGCGCGAGAACTGCATCGTGTAGGTCGCCCGGCCCTGGGTCCTCGACCTCAGGTCCGTGGCGTAACCGAACATCTGCGACAGCGGAACGCGGGACTCCACCACCTGAGCGCCGGCCTTGGATGTCATTCCCAGGACCTTGCCCCGGCGCGAGCTGATGTCGCCGATGACGTCGCCCATGAACTCCTCCGGCACCACCACCTCCACGTCCATCACCGGCTCGAGCAACGCCGGGGAGGCCTTGCGCAACGCCTCCTTGAACGCCATCGAGGCGGCGATGGTGAACGCCATCTCCGAGGAGTCCACCTCGTGGTAGCTGCCGTCCAGCAGCGTGACCTTCACGTCCACCACCGGGTATCCCACCAGGCCCCCGTTGGTGGTGGCCTGGACGACGCCGTTCTCCACCGCGGGCACGTATTCCTGCGGTATCACGCCTCCCTTGATGGCGCTGACGAACTCGAAGCCGCGGCCCGTCGGCTGCGGTTCCAGGCGCAGGTAGACGTGGCCGAACTGCCCGCGGCCGCCGGACTGCCGGACGAACCGGCCTTCCTGCTCCACCGTCCGGCGTATGGTCTCCTTGTACGCCACCTGGGGCTTGCCCACGTTGGCGTCCACCTTGAACTCGCGCAACAGCCGGTCGACGATGACCTCGAGATGGAGCTCTCCCATTCCCGAGATCAATGTCTGGCCGGTCTCCTGGTCGACGGTCACCCGGAAGGACGGGTCCTCCTTGGCCAGCTTCTGCAGGGAGGAGGCGAGCTTCTCCTGATCGTCGCGGGACTTGGGCTCGATGGCGATGGCGATGACCGGTTCGGGAAATTCGATGGACTCGAGCAGGATGGGGTTGCTCTCGTCACAGAGCGTGTCGCCCGTCTTGGCGCTGCGCAGGCCCACCGCCGCGGCGATGTCCCCGGCGCAGACCTCGTCGATCTCCTCCCGCTTGTTGGCGTGCATCTTGAGGATGCGGCCCAGGCGCTCCCGCCGGCCGGTGGAAGCGTTGTAGACGAACGCGCCGGACTTGCGCGTCCCGGAATAGACCCGGAAGAACGTCAGCGATCCCACGAACGGGTCGGCCATGATCTTGAACGCCAGGGCGGAGAACGGCGCCTCGTCGGAGGTCACGCGCACGGCCTCGTCGCCGCTGTCCGGATCGGTGCCGCGAATCGGCGGCACGTCCAGCGGCGAGGGGAGGTAGTCGATGACCGCGTCGAGCAGCGTCTGCACGCCCTTGTTGCGGAACGCCGCGCCGCACAGCACCGGGACCAGTTGGAGATTCAGTCCCGCCGCCCGAATAGCCCGCGCCAGGCGCTCGCTGGAGATCTCCTCGCCCTGGAGGTACGCGGCCATGATGCCGTCATCGCAATCCGCCAGCGTCTCCAGCATGGTCTCGTGATATTCGTCCGCCTGTTCCCGCAACTCGGCCGGTATCTCGTCCACCCGGAAGCTGGCGCCGAGATTCTCGTTGTCCCACAGGATCGCCTTCATGCGCACGAGATCGACGACGCCCTGGAAGCTGTCCTCTGAACCCACCGGGAGCTGTATCACGAGCGGGCGCGCCCCCAGCCGGTCCTCGATCATCCTCACCACGCGGAAAAAATCGGCGCCGACCCGGTCCATCTTGTTGATGTAGGCGATCCTGGGCACGCCGTACTTGTCCGCCTGCCGCCACACCGTCTCGGTCTGCGGCTCCACGCCCCCCACCGAGCAGAACACCGCGATGGCGCCGTCGAGCACCCGCAGCGAACGTTCCACCTCGATGGTGAAGTCCACGTGCCCCGGAGTGTCGATGATGTTGATCCGATGGTCCTGCCAGTGACACGTCGTCGCCGCCGAGGTGATGGTGATCCCGCGCTCCTGCTCCTGGACCATCCAGTCCATGGTGGCGGTGCCGTCGTGCACCTCGCCCAGCTTGTAGTTGATGCCGGTGTAGAACAACACGCGCTCGGTCGTGGTGGTCTTGCCGGCATCGATATGGGCCATGATGCCGATGTTGCGGATCCGGTCGAGTGGAATCTGTCTGCTCATTTCGTGTCTACACGACGGCAAAAAAAGGAGGCGGTTCTCCCGCCTCCTTTGTCGGACATTGTTTGACTTGGTTTCTACCAGCGGTAATGGGCGAAGGCGCGGTTCGCCTCGGCCATCCGATGGGTGTCTTCTTTCTTCTTGACCGCGTTGCCCCGCTGGTTGGCGGCATCCATCAGCTCTCCGGCGAGCTTCTCGTCCATGGCCTTCTCGCTTCTGGCCCTGGCCGCGCTGATCAGCCAGCGGAGACTGAGCGAAAGCCGCCGGTCCGGGCGGACTTCCACCGGCACCTGGTAGGTAGCGCCTCCGACCCGCCGGGAACGGACTTCCACCATGGGCTTGGTATTGTCGACGGCCCGCTTGAAAACGCCCAGCGGCTCGGTCTTGGCCTTGTCCGCGATGATGTCCAGCGATCGATACAGGATCCCCTCGGCGATGCTCTTCTTGCCACGGTTCATCATGTTGTTGATGAACTTCGTGACCAGCTTGTCACCGTACTTGGGGTCGGGGAGCAACTCCCGCCGCTTGATTTCACCCTTGCGCGGCATGTTCCTACTTCGGCCTCTTGGCCCCGTACTTCGAGCGGCCCTGGCGGCGCTCCTGCACGCCGATGGAATCCAGCGCGCCGCGGATGATGTGATAGCGTACACCGGGCAGGTCCTTGACCCTGCCGCCCCGGATGAGGACCACGGAGTGCTCCTGCAGGTTGTGCCCCATTCCGGGAATGTAGGACGTCACCTCCGTGCCGTTGGTCAACCGTACCCGGGCCACTTTGCGCAACGCCGAGTTGGGCTTTTTCGGGGTGGAGGTGTAGACCCGCGTGCACACGCCGCGCTTCTGCGGGCAGCCCTGGAGGGCCGGCGCGGTGTTCTTCTGCCGTTGTATCTCGCGTCCCTTGCGGACCAGTTGATTGATCGTGGGCATTGGTTGCTATCCTGTCAATAAACCGCCGATTTTATCGTAACTTCCGTTTCCTGTCAACCTCACGCGACTTCCACCTCGGAGACGTCGATCTCGCCCAATTGCTCGTCGCATTCGACCTCCAGGACATTGTACTCGGCCAGGCCGGTCCCCGCGGGAATCAGCTTGCCCATGATCACGTTCTCCTTCAGCCCGCTGAGGGGGTCGAGCCTGCCGTTGATGGCCGCCTCGGTGAGGACCTTGGTGGTTTCCTGGAACGATGCGGCCGAAATGAAGCTTCCGGTGGACAGCGACGCCTTGGTGATTCCCAGCAACAGCGGCTCCGCCACCGCCGGCTGTCCCTCCTCGGCCAGAACCCGCTGATTCTCCTCCTCGAAGCGCCATTTCTCGACCTGGTCGCCCATCAGGAAGTCGGTGTCGCCGCTCTCCTTGATGCGCACGCGCCGGAGCATCTGCTTGACGATGACCTCGATGTGCTTGTCGTTGATGCGCACGCCCTGCAGTCTGTAGATCTCCTGAATCTCGTCCACGAGGTACTTGGCCAAGGCCTTCTCGCCCAGAATGCCGAGAATGTCGTGGGGATTGGACGAACCCTGCATCAACGACTCGCCGGCGCGGACCCGGTCGCCCTCGTGCACGCTGATGTGCTTGCCCTTGGCGATCAGGTACTCCCGCGGCTCGCCGACGTCCGGCGTCACCACCACCTTGCGCTTGCCCTTGGTGTCCCGGCCGAACGAGACCACTCCGTCGATCTCGCTGATGACGGCGAACTCCTTGGGCTTCCTGGCCTCGAACAGCTCGGCTACGCGCGGCAGCCCGCCCGTGATGTCCTTGGTCTTGGTGGTTTCCCTGGGGATCTTCGCCAGCACGTCGCCCGCCGACACCTCCTGGTGCTCGGTGACGTTGATGTGAGCGCCCACCGGCAGCATGTACCGGGCCTCGTTGTTGCTGGGAAGCCGCAGGGTCTTGCCGGCGCCGTCCTTGATGGAGAGCCGGGGCCGCTTGTCGATGTCCTTGAAGTCGATGATGACCTTGGTGGACAGGCCGGTGCGCTCGTCCACCTTCTCCTCCATGGTCGTGCTCTCGACGATGTCTCCGAACTTCACGCTGCCGGCGATCTCGGTGATGATGGGAATCGTGTAGGGATCCCACTCCGCCAGCAGGTCGCCGGCCTTGACCGCGGACCCGTCCTCCTTCTTGAGCTTGGCGCCGTACACCAGCGGATAGCGCTCCCGCTCCCGTTCGCGCGAGCGGTCGGAGCCCTCGGGATAGTCCACGACGGCCAGTTCGCCGTTGCGGTTCATGACCACCAGCTCGCCCTCGCGGTTGGTGACGGTGCTGACGTTGATGAGCTTCACGAACCCGTCGGTGCGCGGCTCCAGCGTGGTCTGCTCGGCGCGCCGGCTGGCGGTGCCGCCGATGTGGAAGGTCCGCATGGTGAGCTGCGTCCCGGGCTCGCCGATGGACTGCGCGGCGATGACGCCGATGGCCTCTCCCGCGTTCACCATCTCGCCCCGGGCCAGGTCGCGGCCGTAGCACATGACGCAGACGCCCTTCTTCGACTGGCAGGTGAGCACCGAGCGGATCCAGATACGCTCCAGACCGGCGTCCTCGATGCGCTGAACCAGCCCCTCGTCGATCTCCTGGTTGGACTTGACGATCACCTCGCCGCTGAACGGGTCCTTGATATCCTCCAGCGCCACCCGCCCCAGCACACGGTCGCCCAGGGGCTCGATGATCTCGCCGCCCTCCATGAGGGGCGCCATCTCGATGCCGTCCAGCGTGCCGCAGTCTTCCGAGGTGATGATGGCGTCCTGGGCCACGTCCACCAGCCGCCGGGTCAGGTAGCCCGAGTTGGCGGTCTTGAGGGCGGTGTCCGCAAGCCCCTTGCGCGCGCCGTGGGTGGAGATGAAGTACTGCAGGACCGTCAGCCCTTCACGGAAATTGGCGGTGATCGGGGTCTCGATGATCTCCCCCGACGGCTTGGCCATCAACCCGCGCATGCCCGCCAGTTGCCGTATCTGTTGCGCGCTGCCGCGGGCGCCCGAGTCGGCCATCATGAAGATCGGATTGAAGTTGGGCACCCGCATGGTGTAGCCCTGCTCATCCGTGACGGTCTCCGTCCCCAGGTCCCGCAACATCTCGTCCGAGATCCGGTCGGTGACCTCTGCCCAGATGTCCACGACCTTGTTGTAGCGCTCCCCGTCGGTGATGAGGCCGTTGTTGTACTGCTCGTCGATCTCCTGGACGTTGCCGTATGCCTGCTTGAGCAGACGCTCCTTGCTGGCGGGTATCACCATGTCCTTGAGGGCGATGGACGCCCCCGCCTTGGTGGCATAGCCGTAACCCGTGTCCTTCAGCCTGTCCGCGAAGATGACCGTGGCCTTGTTTCCGGCCAGGCGGTAGCTGAGATCGATGAGATTCCCCAGCTCCTTCTTCTTCATGACGTGGTTCACTTCACGGAACGGGATCTGGCGCGGGACGATCTCGTAGAGCAGCACCCGCCCCACCGTGGAGTCGTACATCTCGCCCTCGACGCGTACCCGGATGCGCGCCTGCAGGGCGACTTCACCCTGGTCGTAGGCGATGCGGACCTCGGCCGGGCTCGCCAGCACCTTCCCCGCGCCCTTCACGTTGGGCCGTTCGCGCGTAAGGTAGTAGAGGCCCAGGACGATGTCCTGCGACGGCACGATGATCGGCTTGCCGTTGGCCGGCGAGAGGATGTTGTTGGTGGACATCATGAGCGCGCGCGCTTCCACCTGCGCCTCCACCGACAGCGGCACGTGGACCGCCATCTGATCGCCGTCGAAGTCCGCGTTGTACGCGGCGCATACCAGCGGATGCAACTGGACCGCCTTGCCCTCGATGAGCACCGGCTCGAACGCCTGGATCCCCAGCCGGTGCAGCGTCGGCGCGCGGTTGAGCAGCACCGGGTGCTCCTTGATCACGTCGTCCAGGATGTCCCAGACCTCCGGGCGCTCCTTCTCAACGGCCTTCTTGGCGCTCTTGATGGTGGTGACGTAGCCCCGTTCCTCCAGCTTGTTGTAGATGAAGGGTTTGAACAGCTCCAGCGCCATCTTCTTCGGCAGGCCGCACTGGTGCAGCCGCAGCTCGGGACCGACGACGATGACCGAGCGGCCCGAGTAGTCCACGCGCTTGCCCAGCAGGTTCTGGCGGAACCGGCCGGTCTTTCCCTTGAGCATGTCGCTGAGCGACTTGAGCGGCCGCCGGTTGGGCCCGGTGATGGCCCGGCCCCTCCGTCCGTTGTCGAACAGGGCGTCCGCCGCCTCCTGCAGCATGCGCTTCTCGTTGCGGATGATGATGTCGGGGGCGTTCAGCTCCATGAGGCGCTTGAGCCGGTTGTTGCGGTTGATCACCCTGCGGTAGAGGTCGTTCAGATCGGAGGTGGCGAAACGGCCGCCGTCCAGCGGGACGAGGGGACGCAGGTCCGGCGGTATGATCGGAATCACCTCCAGGATCATCCACTCCGGCCGGTTCTTGGAGTTGCGGAAAGCGCTGAGGACCTTGAGCCGCTTGGCGAGCTTCTTGCGCTTGACCTCCGAATTGGCGTCCCTGAGCTCGGCCTTGAGCTCCCCGGACAGCTCCTCGACGTTGATGTGGCCCAAGAGCTCGCGGATCGCTTCGGCTCCCATCTGCGCCGTGAAGTCGGAGCCGTATTCCTCCAGCGCCTTGCGGTAGCGGGCCTCGGTCAGCAACTCCTTGTACTGGAGCTTGGTGGAGCCCGGGTCCAGCACGACGTAGGACTCGAAGTAGAGGACCTTCTCCAGGTCCTTGAGCGACAGGTCCAGCAAGGCGCCGATGCGGCTCGGCAGGCTCTTGAGGAACCAGATGTGGGCAACCGGCGTGGCCAGCTCGATGTGCCCCATGCGCTCGCGGCGGACCTTCGACTGGATCACCTCCACGCCGCATTTCTCACACACCACCCCACGATGGCGCATGCGCTTGTACTTGCCGCAGTTGCACTCGTAGTCCTTGGTGGGGCCGAAGATCTTGGCGCAGAACAGACCGTCGCGCTCCGGCTTGAAGGTCCGGTAGTTGATGGTCTCCGACTTGCGCACCTCGCCGTGGGACCACGACCGGATCTTGTCCGGTGAGGCCAGGGCGATCTTGATGCCCTGAAAGCTGAGCGGATTCTTGGGTTTCTCGAACAGACTGTATACTTCTTCCATGGGGGCCTCCTACTCCACCAACTCCAGGTCGAGGCACAGGCTCTGCAGTTCCTTGACCATTACGTTGAAGGACTCCGGCAATCCCGGCTCGAGAAAGTGATCGCCCTTGAAGATGCCTTCGTACATGCGGGTCCGGCCCGTCACGTCGTCGGACTTCACCGTCAACATTTCCTGCAGCGTATACGCGGCGCCGTAGGCTTCGAGCGCCCACACCTCCATCTCCCCAAGCCGCTGGCCGCCGAACTGGGCCTTGCCGCCGAGCGGCTGCTGGGTCACCAGCGAATAGGGGCCGGTGGAGCGGGCGTGGATCTTGTCGTCCACCAGGTGGTGCAGTTTCATCATGTACATGACGCCGACGGTCACCTTCTCGTCGAAGGGCTCGCCGTTGCGGCCGTCATACAACGTGACCTGTCCGGTCACCGGCAGATCCGCCTTTTTCAGGAGGTTGAAGATCTCGTCCTCCCGGGCGCCGTCGAAAACCGGCGAAGCCAGGTGAATGCCCTGGCGGTACTTCTCCGCCAAGCGGCGTACGTCGTCGCCGGGCAGACGGTCGAGACCGACCTTGCCCGACTCGCTCTCGCCCAGGTAGTCCTTCAGCCGCGCCGTGACCTCCGGGGAGCTCCGGTCGAGAAGCACCTGGATCTGCTGGCCCAGACTGCGCGCGGCCCAGCCCAGGTGAGCTTCCAGGATCTGCCCGACGTTCATCCGCGAAGGCACTCCCAGGGGATTCAGGACCATGTCCACGGGGGTCCCGTCTTCCAGGTAGGGCATGTCCTCTTCCGGCAGAATGCAGGAGATGACGCCCTTGTTGCCGTGGCGCCCCGCCATCTTGTCGCCTACCTGCAGCTTGCGCTTGATGGCCACCAGCACCTTGACCATCTTGATCATGCCGGGAGGCAGCTCGTCGCCGCTGGTCAACCGGCTGATCTTGTCCTGGAAGCGCATCTTCAGGGACTCGACCTGCGCCATGGTGTTGGAAACCACCCGCACCGCGTCGCTCTCCAGTTGCGGGTCCTCCAGCTTGACGTCGGCCAGGAACGACAGCGGGATGCCGTCCAGAACCTCCTCGGTCAACTCGTCGCCCTTGGCGATCAGGACCTTGCGGTTCTCGTCCGTAAGGCGCGCCGCCGCGCGGCGGCCGATCAGCAATTCCTTCAGCCGCTTGAGGGCGCCTTCCTGGACGATGCGGATCTGGTCGTGCTGGTCCTTGTTGAGCCGCGCCACTTCCTGGCTCTCGATGAGCTTGGTGCGCTCGTCCTTGTTCATGCCCTTGCGCGAGAAGATCCTGACGCTGATCACCGTGCCTTCGACGCCCGGCGGCACCTTGAGGGATGAATCCCGCACCTCCCCGGCCTTCTCGCCGAAGATCGCCCGCAACAGCTTCTCTTCCGGGGAGAGCTGCGTCTCGCCCTTGGGGGTGATCTTTCCCACCAGCACGTCTCCGGGCTTCACCTCCGCGCCGATGCGGATCACGCCGCTCTCGTCGAGGTCCTTGAGCGCTTCGTCGCCGGCGTTGGGAATGTCCCGGGTGATCTCCTCGGGACCCAGCTTGGTATCGCGGGACACGCACTCGAACTCCTCGATGTGGACCGAGGTGTAGATGTCCTCCTTGACCACCCGCTCGCTGATGAGGATCGAGTCCTCGAAGTTGTAACCGCCCCAGGGCATGAGGGCGACGAGCAGGTTCCGCCCCAGCGCCAGCTCTCCGATCTCGGTGGAGGGCCCGTCGGCCACGACGTCCCCGTCGCCCACGTGATCCCCGACGCGCGCGATGGGCCGCTGGTTGATGCAGGTGTTCTGGTTCGAGCGCTGGTACTTGATCAGGCTGTAGATGTCCACGCCGGTGTCGGCATACGCGCCGGAGGCTTCGTCCGCCTTGATGACGATGCGCGTGGAGTCGACGCTCTCCACCGTGCCGCTTCGGGCCGCCACCACCGTGGCGCCCGAGTCCCGCGCCACCACCCGCTCCATTCCGGTGCCCACCAGGGGCGCCTCCGTGCGCAGCAACGGCACCGCCTGGCGCTGCATGTTGGAGCCCATCAACGCGCGGTTGGCGTCATCGTTCTCCAGAAAGGGAATGAGCGAGGCGGCGACGCTCACGAGCTGATTGGGCGACACGTCCATGAAGTTGACGTCATCCGGGTGGGCCATCACGAACTCGCCGGCCTTGCGGGCGGAAACCAGGTCCTGGGTGAACCCGCCCTCGGAATCGAGCGCCGCGTTGGCCTGGGCGATGACGTGGTCTTCCTCCTCCAGCGCGGAGAGATAGCGGATGCGGTCCGTGACCCGCCCTTCCAGGACCTCCCGGTAGGGCGTCTCGATGAAGCCGAACTCGTTGACCCGCGCGTAGGTGGACAACGAGGCGATGAGGCCGATATTCGGACCCTCGGGGGTCTCGATGGGGCACACCCGTCCGTAGTGCGTCGGATGGACGTCGCGGACCTCGAAGCCGGCCCTTTCCCGAGTCAGGCCGCCGGGACCGAGCGCGGACAACCGCCGCTTGTGGGTGATCTCGGACAGCGGGTTGGTCTGGTCCATGAACTGGCTGA
>JAPPHF010000117.1:0-12989 GCA_028821115.1 Deltaproteobacteria bacterium
GGAGTATTGAAGCGCATCCACGACGCGAATACAAGTGCTTCCATGTACTTATAACCAACTAATTTACAACAAGTTATCACCGCCCTGCGCAACTCGGCGCGCACCTGTCAATCTATATACTAGGTACCGTGCCAGATGGCGGCCTTGGCCAACGGGGTACAAGGACACGTCCTCGACTACGACGACGCCCAGTTCACCACGGGACCGGGTCGGCCTTTCGGCCAGCAGACCCATCCGACGACGCCGGTGCTGGCGGCGGCGCTGGCGCTGGCGGAGAAGACCCGAGCGGGCGGATCGGAGTTGCTCGCCGCCTACGTCGCCGGCGTGGAGGTAGCCTGCCGGTTGGGGGACGCCGTGGAGCCGGATCACTACATGGACGGCTTCCACCCCACCGGCACACTCGGCGTGTTCGGCGCCGCGGCCGCGTGTGCCTACCTCCTGGGGCTCGACCGCGAGCGTACGGGTTGGGCGCTGGGCGTCGCCGGCGGTCTGAGCTCGGGCCTGCGGGCCAACCGGGGCACCATGGCCAAGGCGCTGAACGCCGGACGGGCGGCCGAGAACGGCGTGGTGGCGGTCACTCTCGCGGCCAAGGGATTCACCGCCTCCGCCGGCGTGTTCGAGGATCCCATGGGGTTCTTCAGCGCCGCCTGCGGCGGTCGTTACGACCGCGAGTTGCTGCGGTTCGGCAGCCCCTGGTTCCTGCGGACGCCGGGCGTCGCCATCAAGCGGTACTCTTGCGCCGGCGTCATGCATCCGATGCTGGATGCCCTGCTGTCGTTGATCGAGCGGCACCAGGTGCGCCCGGCAGCCGTCGATCGGTTGCGTATCCGCATGCACCCCGACGCCGTGCGTCCGCTGGTCTACGAACGTCCTGAAACCGGCCTCCAGGGCAAGTTCAGCCTGCACTATACGGCCGCGGCGGCACTTCTCGACCGACGGATCACCCCTGCGCATTATACCGACGGGCGCGTGCGGGACCCGGCGATTCGAGCGTTGATGCCTCGGGTGGAGCTGGTGCCGGACCCCGGCTTGAATCCCCCGGGCGGGCAGGGCGCCGCGGCGACGGTGGAACTGGTTTTAGCGGACGGCCTTCGGTACTATGAGGCGGCGGCTTCGGGTTCCGGCAGGCGTCCGGGCCGCCGGGCGCTGGAGGAGAAGTTCCAGCAGTGTGCCGAGCATGCACGGGTCGGGAAAGGAAGAGGCCTGCGCAAGTTCGTGGACCGGCTGTGGACTCTGGAGAGTGTCGATTCCCTGGCTTCCTGGCTGCGGCTGCTGCGCCCCTGACGCGGCGTTCTGCCTCACGGACCGGCCGCGGGCCAGGACACCCATGAACGGACGGACATGAGCGAGATACGTTTCGTCGACACCACCCTGAGGGACGGGCACTTGAGCCTGTGGGCTCTGCGCATGCGCATCGGTCACATGCTGGGAGCCGCCCGGCAGATGGACCGCTGCGGCTTCGAGTCCATGGAGTTCTTCGGCTTCGCCAGCATCATCAAGCAGGTGCGCGAGCTCAAGGAGAATCCCTGGGACTGGGTGCGGCTGGGCGTGAAGCAGTTTTCCAGGACCCGGCTGCGCTATCACGGCGGCATAGGCTCCGGCTTCGAGCCGATTCCCCCGTGCATTCGCCGTCTCCTGCTGGAATGCGTCATCGCCCACGGCATCACCCTCACACGTTCGTCCAACCCGTGGAACGACTACGGTGTGCTCGCCAAGGAGCTCGATTTCCTGGGAAGCAGGGGCATGGAGGTGGTGGGCAACATCATCTACTCGGTCTCGCCCAAGCACACCAACGAGTACTACGAGCGGAAGACCCGCGAGCTGGCGGCGCTCCGTCCTTACCGGATTTGTTTCAAGGACGTGGGCGGGCTGCTGACGCCGGACCGCACCCGGGAGATGCTCCAGCTCGTCATGGCCAACGTCGGCGACATCCCGCTGGAGTTCCACGCCCACTGCAACAACAGCCTCGCGCCCTTCAACTACGTGGAAGCCCTCAAGCTGGGGGTCAAGACGCTCCACACCGCCATTCCGCCCCTTGCCAACGGCTCGTCGCAGCCCTCCATCTTCAACGTGGCGGCCAACGCCGAGGCCCTGGGCATCACACCGATGGTGGACCTGGAGGCGGTCAAGCCCGTGGAGGAGCATTTCACTCGTGTGGCCCGGCAGGAGAACTTCCCCTTCGGCGCACCCAGGGAATACGACCACGCCCAGTACCTGCACCAGGTGCCCGGCGGCATGATCTCCAACCTGCGCTTTCAGCTCGAAACCGTGGGCATGGGCGGCAGGTTGGAGGAGACCCTGGAGGAGGCGGGGCGAGTGCGCGAGGAGTACGGCTATCCCATCATGGTGACGCCGCTGGCCCAGTTCGTCGGCACCCAGGCAGCGGTCAACGTCATGGCGGGGGAGCGTTACAAGGAGGTCACCGACCAGAGCATCCAGTACGCCCTGGGCTATTGGGGCGAGGAGGGCGCGCGGCTCATGGACCCGGAGGTCAAGGACAAGATTCTGAGCCGGCCCCGAGCCCGGGAATGGGAAAGCTGGACCTGGCCGGAGCCCACGCTGAACGAGGTGCGACAGAAGTTCGGCGGCCCGGGGGTCTCCGACGAGGAGCTGGTGATTCGGGTCATCGCCGGCCCGGATTCCGTCAAGGAGATGCTGGCCGCGGGCGCTCCCAGGGAATTTCTCGATGCGACCCGTCCGGTCTCCGTCCTGGTGAAGCAGCTCGCGGCTGCCCGCGAGCTTCGGCAGGTCCATGTCCAGCGGGGCGACCTGTCGTTGCGGCTGGAGCAAAGAGAGGCCTGAAGGAACCGGAACAGGCCGCCCGTTCGACCCCATGGTGTACCCGTGAAGTTCAACGACCGGACCCTCTTCACTCTCGGCGTCTTCGTCCTCGTCCTGGGGTTCCTGGTCCTCTCCCTGGACTACCAGCCCCGGGCCCGCCTGGTGCCGCTCATCATCGCGGTGCCCACGCTGCTGCTGACCCTGCTTCAGCTACTGATCGACATGGTTCCCGCGGTGGGGCGCCGCTTCAGCTTCCTGCAGGAGTACGACCTTTTCGGCATCGACGCCGGCCGCGCCGCCGCACCCTCCGGGGAAAGCCGCCCCTCCGGCACGGTCTTCCGCCGCGAGCTCAATTTCGCCGCCTGGCTGCTTCTGCTGATGGCGCTGATCTACTTTAGCGGCTACCTCGTGGCCATCCCCCTGTTCCTGGTCCTGTTCCTGCGCCTCCGCTCCTCCGAAAGCTGGTTCATGACCCTCTCCATCACCGTCGTCACCTGGGCGTTCGTCTATATCGTCTTCATCGTCATCATGGGCGCCCCGTTGCACGAGGGAGTGGTGTGGAAGGCGGTGGGGTTGTAGCAGGGGCGACCGGCCAGTCACCCCTGCGGCTGGAATAGGCTGCCTACGCCGCGTTCGCGGCTCGGCGTTCTACGTCGAGACGAGCTTCCAGGTTCCGTCGGGCTGGCGGCAGGCGGTGCCGTAGGCTTCCTCGGTGCGGCCGCCGATGGTAACGGTCTGCTGGAACTCGCGGCAGTAGGTTCCGTCCGGCTTCCGATAGGTTTTCTTCGGGGTGATCGTGCCCTGGTTGCCCGAATCGGGGTTCTTCCACGTGCTGGTGGCGCCGGTTTTCGCTTTTTCCAGCGACTGTTGCGTGGTGCGCTGCATGGCCAGCCGGTCGGCTCGGTCGAGGGACTTTCCGATCTCGTTGCCGATGGCGGCGCCAAGGAGCGTGCCGATGCCCGTGGCCACGAGTTTTCCGCGGCCCTTCCCAACCTGTGAGCCAGCGATTCCGCCGCCCACCGCGCCCAGGATCGTGCCGAGGGCTTCTTTATCACCTGGATTGCCGGAGCAGCCGGCGAGGCCCAATGTCACGGCAAACAGGCCCACAAGTGCCATTCTGAATGCATGCATGGCGTCTCCTTTATTCGTAGCTGGGCTCGGGTCCGGCGCTTGACGCCGAGTCCGATTCCCCGTCGCGGCAAGTTCCACGGTCGATGCTCCCCAGGTCCGGGACCGGAGCGCACACATTCACACCCACCAGTTTTCCAGAACCTCGGCAAGAGTCAAGAGCTCCGGCGGGTTCGCGGAAGCCGAACCGGTACCGGCCGGGTCCGAAGCTAGGAGAACAGGTCCAACTGGTTGTCCTGCTTCCGGATCCGCCCTCCGGCCGCCCGGCTGCGACTTTGTTCGAGAAGCCGTTCCTCGATGTCGGCGAGGTAGGGGGAAGGGGGCAATTCGCGTACTCGTCCCCGCCACAGCCGCTTGCGGGCGCGGCAGAGGTAGAGCCGGGTCATGGCGCGGGTGACGCCGACGTAGAACAGGCGCCGCTCTTCGGCGAGGCCGTCCGGCTCCGGCTTGCCCCAGGTAAGGGGGAGCAAACCGTCCTCGCACCCGACGATGAAGACGATGGGGAATTCGAGCCCCTTGGCGGCGTGAAGCGTCAACAGCGAGATCCGGTCGGCGCGGGGGTCCCAGGTGTCCACCTGGGTCGCCAGGGGCAACTCGGCCAGGAAGCGCTCCAGGTCGTCGCCGCACGCATCGGCCAGGGGTTTCAGTAATTCGCAGGCTTCTCGTGCGGTCTGGTCGTCCCCGCGGGCGGCTTCGAGGCGTTGGCGCACCGAACCGGCGTCGGGGGAGTTGCCCAGGCTATCCGCCAGCGCGGCCACCCCCGGATGATCCAGCAGAGGGTCATGGGAGCGCTGCTGGAAGGGCATACCCGAGCGCTGGAGCGCCTCGGCCAGTGCCGTGGCCTGGGCTTCGGTGCGGTAGAGCACGGCGAAGTCCGAAAAGGACAGGTCGTGGCCATGGACCTCGGCCGCGCGCCCGCTGTCGATGGAGAAGAAGCTGTGGCCCCCAAGGGTCTCTTCCAGCGATTGCACGACGAACTCCGCCTCGGCCTTTTCGCTCGGGGCCTCGTGGAGGGTGACGCGGTTGGGGGTGTCGTCGAGCACGGGGATGGACGGCCCCGCCGAGGCCGCCCCGGCCATGACCTGCGATGAGAGGGTGACGATGTTGGAGTTGGAGCGGTAGTTGCGGCTGAGCCTCGTCACCCGGGCGCCGGGGAAGTGTTCGGTGAAGTCGGCGAAGAACCGCCGGTCGGCGCCGCGGAAGCCGTAGATGGCCTGATCGGGATCGCCGATGGCGCAGACGTTGCCGTCGGGCGGCGCGAGCTGCCGGATGAGCCGCACCTGCTGCTCGTCCACGTCCTGGTACTCGTCGATGCAGACCCACGGATACCGCTGCCGTACCCTGGCGCGGCATTCGTCATCGAACTCCAGGGCGTCCGCGGCGCGTATGACCAGGTCGTCGAAGTCGCACCAGTTGCGCGTCTCCATCTCGCGCCGGTAGGCCTCCCATGCCTGCGCGAGCTGTTGGTCTTCGGCGGGCGCGCCGGTCCGCTTGGCGCGGGAAATGCCGGACAAGCGCGCGCGGGCCTGCCGTGCGGAGGTCTCCAGCGTGTCCCGCATCAACGACAGCCGCTCGGCCTCGGAGGCCACCCGGAACCCTCGCTGCAACCCGGCGGCGTTCCAGTGCTCGCGGAGGATGCTCAGCCCGAGCGAATGAAAGGTGTGCAGCGGTATGCCGTCCCACGCGTCCGGCAGGAGCGCCCGCAGCCGGCCGCGCACCTCGTCGGCCGCCCGGCGGGTGAAGGTGACGGCCAGACAGCCGCCCGGCGCAACGCCGCGGCTCGTCACGAGGTGGGCAAGGCGGTGGGTCAGGGTCCGCGTCTTCCCCGAGCCCGGACCGGCGACGATGAGCAGCGGACCGTCGACGATCTCCGCGGCCCGGCGTTGATCGGCGTCCAGGCCGGCCAGCGGATCCTGGTCGCCGGACTGGAGTTCTACCGAGAGCGAAAGTTGCGCGGACGTCGCATCGTCCCACCGCGCGCTGCTCGGAGGCGAAGCCGTCCCGGGAAGATGCGGTTCCTGAAGGGGAGGGGCATCGACCTCGTCCGCCGAGGCCGGAGCCGCTTGCGTCACGGGCTTGAGGTCGTCTCCGAACAGCGACGCCCCGCGGCTTCGCCGTTCCAATTCGGCGTCGCGGAACAGCCGGATGGTGCCGTACACGCCGTCGTAGCCCGCCTCCCGGATGACCTCGCGCCGGCGCAGGCGCGCTACCGCCTCGGCCACCAGCGAAGGGGCCACCGGCCCGATCTCTTCGAGCGGCAGGGAATTCAGGAGCGGCAGCTCCGGTCCGAGGCGCGCCAGCAACCCCTCGTAGTCCTGCGCTACGCGCTTGCTCTTGGGCCCCACGCGGTGGATCTCACCCAGGATCTCCGGCAGCGGGATCAGGCCCTGGGTGTCCCCCGCGGTCCTGGGCGGCGTCGCGTCGGAACCACGGTCGGCCAGGTCCTCGACGCGGTGCATCACCCCCACGGTCAAGGGCTTGCCGCAGGCCGGGCAGCGGCCGTTGTGGCGGCGGGTTTCGTCCGGCTCCAGGCGGACGTTGCAGTTGCGGTGGCCGTCGAGGTGGTACTTGCCCTCCTCGGGAAAGAACTCCAGCGTCCCTCCGTAGCCGTGGCCTGTCTCCAAGGCCCGGCGGAGCGCGAAGTAGTCCATTTCGGTGTGGAAGACGCACACCTCCCGCCCCAGCTTCTCCGGCGAGTGGGCGTCGGAGTTGGACATCAGCCGGAAGCGGTCCAGGGACGACACCCGCCAGTTCATCGGCGGGTCCGACGAGAGCCCGGTCTCCACCGCGAAGATGTGCGGCGCCAGGTCGCCGTAGCAGTCGTCGACGGCGTCGAAGCCGGACTTGGAGCCCAGCGCCGCGAACCACGGCGTCCACACGTGGGCCGGCACCAGGTATGAGTCAGGTCCGGACTCCAAGGTCATCTCCAGCAGGTGGCGGGAGTCGAGGCCCAGGATCGGACGTCCGTCTGAGTTGAGGTTGCCGATCCGGGAGAGGGCGGCTACCAGCCGGTCTGCGGATTCGAAGTCCGGGCAGTAGACCAGGTGGTGGATCTTCCGTGTCTTCTCGCCCTTTTTGTAGATGGTCGAGATCTCCACGGACAGCATGAACCGCACCGCCGCGTGGCTGCCGCGGCAGGCTGGCGGGAGCCCGTCTTCCACCACCCTCTCCAGGTCGGGACGCAGCCGGAACAGCCCGGGCTCCGCGGGCACGAGTTGATCCTTCAGCTCGGCCCGCCACGCCGGATGGGTGAAATCGCCCGTGCCGACGACAGCGATGCCCTTCTTGCGCGCCCAGATGGCGAGGTGCTCCAGGTCGCAGTTGCGGCTGGTGGCGCGGGAGAATCGGGAGTGGACGTGGAGGTCGGCGTAGAAGGTCATGGGACACGACACTATGAGGCGTCCGGCAGTTGACGCCGAGTCCACGCCCGCTTGAGTGGCGCGACCAGCGGCAGGCCCAGGGCCACGAGGATGAGCAGGGTGAGCACCAGCGAGATGGGACGGGTGACGAAGATCAGGAACCCCGTGTCCGAGATGAGCAGCGTCTGGAACAGCGACACCTCGGCGATCTCCCCGAGCACGTAGGCGAGGATGAAGGTGATGAAGGAGTAGTTGTACTTCTTCATGCCGTAGCCGATGAAGCCGAACACGAGTACGGCGAACGCGTCCAGGAGATTGTTGCGCAGCACGAAGGCGCCGACGAAGCTGATCACCAGGACGATGGGGATGATGAGCGTGACCCGGATGCGTGTGATCTTGACGAGCTGGTTGGCGAAGAGGAGCCCCAGGACCGAGGTCCACACGTTGGCGGCGATCAGCGCCAGCACCAGGGTGAAGACCGTGGCCTGGTGCGTGGTCAGCAGCTCCTTGCCGGGATTCAATCCGAGCAGCAGCAGCCCCACCAGCAGGATGGCGTGGGGCGCGCTCCCGGGAATCCCGAAGGCTACGGTGGGCAGCAACGCGCCGCCGTCCTTGGCGTCGTTGGAAGCCTCCGGCGCGAGCACGCCCTCCGGTGCGCCGCGGCCGAAGTTGGCGCGGTTCCGGGAGGTGGCCTGCGCCTGGGCATAGGCCAGAAAGGCCGCGACGTTGGCGCCGACGCCCGGGATGATGCCCACCACGCAGCCGATCACCGCGCTCCGGACCAGCAGGAAGAAGTTGGCGAGCACGAACCGGACGCCGTCCAGCACGTCCCTGACCGTGGGCCGCACCACCCCGGTGTCCTGGACCAGCTCTTCGCCCTTCACCGCCAGGAAGAACATCTCGGAAACGGCGAAGATGCCGATGGCGATAACCCCTGTGTGGACCCCGTCCCAGAGATAGTCCAGGTCGAAGGCGTACCTCACGTCCCCGGTAATCGGAGAGTACCCGATGAAGGCCACCAGGAATCCCAGGCCCGCGGAGATGAGCCCCTTGACCGGCTCGCTCTGGGTCAGCGACGCGATCAGGCTGATGCCCAGCAGCGCCATGAGGAAGAACTCCGGCGGGCCGAAGGAGAACACCACCGAGCGCACCACCGGCAGCAGAATCAGGAAGATCACGTAGCCGAACACCGACCCCAGGGCGGACGCCGTCGCGGAGATGGCGAGGGCGTAGCCGGCGCGTCCCTGACGGGCCAGCGGGTGGCCGTCGAAGACCGTGGCGATGTTGGCGACGGTGCCGGGGACGTTGAGCAGGATGGCGGAGATGGAGCCGCCGAAGGTGATGCCGCCGATGGAAGCGGCGAAGACCATCATGGCCAGCTTCGTCTCCATCGCCATGATGATGGGCAGCGACAGTGTCAGGATGACGATGCCGCCCAGGCCGGGCAGGGCGCCGAAGAGCATGCTCACCGTGACGCCGAGAAGCACCACCAGGACGTTGGGAAACCCGAAAACGTTGAGCAGCGCTTCGCCGATGGCCTCAATCACGGAGCATCTCTTTCAGCGTGTCGGCTACTGACATGGAACGCGCGGCTTGGCGTGCTGCGCCACCTTGGCGGCCAGGCCACCAGGGCCGGCCCGGATGCGCGGACAAGACAATCCGCCGATCATCCGGGCCGGACGGTGCGATAGGAGGCTTCAAGCCCTTTCGAGCCTACTTCTTCTGCTGCGCTTTAAAGAGGGCGATCAGGTTCGCGTAGTCCTTGATCAGGTTGTTCACGAGCATGGCCGTCTCTTTCCCCGTGGCGGGCGAGTGGATGACCTGCGCCTTGCTCTCGAGCTCCGCCTTGGACTCAGCGATGACCTGGTGCACGGCGTTGCTCAGCACGTCCGCGATGGCTTGCGGCAACTTGGGCGGCGCCGCCACGATGATGTACAGGATGCCCCCTGCCATGAGGTCCTTGCGTCCGAGGGCTTCGGCCGAAGGTACGTCCGGGAAGAACGGGTCCTTGTCCTTCTCCGAGGAGAGCTGCACCAATCCACGGACCTCGCCGGACTTGATGAAGGTGATCACCCCGCCGGTGGTCTTGATGGTGGTGTCCACGTCGCCGCGCGCCACCGCCACGACCAGCGAACGTCCGCTCTTGTAGCCGGTGACGTCCTTCACCTGGATGCCGGTCTTGTCGATGATGTTGGCCAGCACGAAGGACCCGGCCGACGCCGCGCCCGCGGAGGAAAACTTCAGGGGCCGCTTCTTTCCTTCCGCGATGAGGTCGTTGAGCGACTTGATGGGGGAATCCCCCTTGACGAACAGGAACCGGGGAGCCGTGGTGATCTTGGCCAGGTAGGTGAACTTGGAGAGGTCGAAGCCCACGTCCCGCGTCGCCGACTGCGCCAGTCCGCCGGCCGGCAGCATGCTGCCGATGACGCTGCCGTCCGCCGGCGAGCCGTAGAGCCGCTTCGTCCCGACGGTACCGCCGGCTCCGGGCAGGCTTACCACCTTGACTTCCTTGACGCCGTTGCCCGCGAGCTTGGCCTGCAGCTTCGGCGCCAGCAACAGAGCCGACGTCCCGGTGCCGCCCCCCAGTCCGAAGGGGACGATCCAGGTAATCTTGCTTGGCAGCTTCTGAGCGCCGGCATTGGAGCCGACGAACAGACACAGCAATAGCGCGGCAGCGGCCGCGACCGACATGGCAAGAGACTTCCGCAAACTCGTTCTTCTCCGCATGGTTCACCTCCGTGGCAAACTTGCCAAAACCGAGTTACGCACCGGCAAGCGAGGTCCCCTCGCCTGCCTGCCTCGTACAACCGCCGGGGTTATCACAGGAGCCCGGTTGTTTGCAATTTGCCCGGCCCGAAAGGCGGTCCGTAGAGTGCGACGTCCTTCGACTTCGCTTCGCTACGCTCAGGACGAACGGTTGGAGGACCATTTCTCCGTTCGTCCTGAGCGTAGCGAAGTCGAAGGACGGAATTCACTATGCGAGCTGCGAGCAGTCGAGCTGGATGTCCCAGAGAGGTCTCTGGTCGTCCCGGCTGGGGCAGAATACGTCGACCTGCAGCAGCGTCGCGCATCCGGGGCACACGTAGCCCAGCAGCACGCCGCGATAGGGTTCGCCGGAAGGGACGCGCTGCCCGGCCAGCTCCTCGAGGTCCATGACGATTTCCACGGCACCGTTCTTGTAGTTTTCCCCGCCGGCGCAGAAAGCGTGGGCGCACTTGCGGCACCGCATCACCAGGCGGCCGCCGATACGGACGAGATCGAGGTATTCGTGGAGGTTAAGCACGACGTCGGCGTCCTTCTCCCCGGTGTCGCCGCTCCCGCGCGGGTCGCCGCCGCCGTCAACCGCGGTGTCGGGGTGCGGGTTCTCTGCCAGCCGCGCCGCCCGAAGCTCGTTGCGCCGCTCTGCCGTGGCCGTGCCGTCCACGCCGCCGTTGCCGTCGAGCCGCACGCCGAAGATCCGGTCGGCCGCCTCGGGGCTGGTGCGCCCCGTCCGGACGTCCCGTTCCACTCGCGCGGAGTCCCGTTCCAGCGGGTCGCCGAAACCGCCGCCGCTCTGGGTGACGTCGGCGATGAAGGTCATCTCGGGGATCGGCACCCGCGGCCGGAAGCCGTCGGGCAGGTCCAGACGGCACCAGTCGAGGCCGCCCAGCTCGTCCGCCCCGGTGGGATAGGCGCCCTCGCGAAGGCGCTGCAACAGGCCTTCGGTGCGATAGAGCGCCCGGTTGCCGCCGAAGCCCGCGGGATAGCCGCCGAACAGGCCGAAGCCGTTGGGCACGGCGCCGTAGGGACGGTAGTTGGCGGACACGTCGGTGGAGCCGTAGACGAACAGCAGGCGCTCGCTGCCGTATCCGCCGCGATGCCTGCCGAAGCCGGAGCCGTCCTTCACGTGCCTTCGCGCGAGGTAGATGAACGGGTACTGCATCTCGATGCGCTCGATGTCGGAGATGCCCCCGGACGGGATGTTCATGTGGCCGCCGGTGTTGACGCCGTCGCGGTTCGGGGCGGCGCCGAGACCGCCGCCGTGCACGTCGTAGAGCCCCTGGGCGTTGGCCAGCCCTTCGCGGTTGTGGCCGCCGTACATGAAGCCCGGTCCGCCCGAGTACCAGGCGCCGAACCAGCCGGCGTTGACGTCGTCCTTGCGTCCGGCGGCGTAGAGCATCTTGGCGAGGCACTCGCTGACCGCGGCCACGAACATCCCGCCGATCATGGGCGCCAGGCCGCAGGCCGCGGGAAACGTGCAGTTCAGCACCGAGCCCTCGGGCACCCGCATGCGGATGGGCGCCAGCTTGCCGTCGTTCCAGGGGATGTCCCAGAAGAGCTGGTTGGTGAGGGCGATGTTCAGGTGCGCCACGGTGCTCGGCAGGGTCGAGTTGGTGTCTCCGGACGTCTGCGGACTGGTGCCGTCGAGGTCGATGTCCAGGGTATCGCCCTTCTTGGCGACGGCGCACACCACCGCGAGGATGTCGGCGTCGGACTGGTCGGCCTCGCGCGCCGAGTAGTAGACCCGCGAGCGCCACACCCCGTCGGGCAGTGAGCGCAGCTTGGCGCGGGCCATCTCCTCGGCGTCCGCCAGCGTCTTCCTCCCCGCTGCCTCGATGAACTCCAGGCCGAACTTGTCCACCAGGCTGAGATAGCGGGTGGCGCAAACGTTGTTGCCGGCGATCATGGCCTTGATGTCAAGTCCCACGTACTGCGGGTCGCGGCATTGCTCGGTGAGGGTGCGGAACACGTCCTCCCGGAACTCGCCGCGCTCCACCACCTTCACGCCCAGGATGCGGATGCCCTCGTGAAAGATTTCCACGGCCGCGCCCCGCAGCACGCCGCCGGTGTCGGCGGTGTGGGTGCTGGTGGCGATCCAGGCGATCAGGCGCCCGTCCAGAAAGACCGGTTTGATCACCATCATGTCATAGGTGTGGGAACCGGCCACGTAGGGGTCGTTGAAGAAGAGCTGGTCGCCGTCGTGGAACCCCGGCGACTCGCCGTACCACTCGATGAGGTACTTGATGGCGTCCGAGGTGGCGGCGGCGAACCGCAGGTGGCCCGAGCAGGCCAGCACCATCTTGCCCTCCGCGTCGTAGAACGAGCTCATCACCTCGCCGCCTTGGGCGACGATGGGCGAGGCGGTGACGCGCTGGAGGGTGGCGCGCCCCTCTTCGCCCACCGCCCACAAGCGGTGCAGGAACATCTCGTAGCGGATCGGATCCACGTCCATGGTGAACCTCGGCGGCAGTCGTTCAGATGGTCTCGGCGACGTAGTAATCGCCGATGCTCGGCTCGGTCTGCCAGGGATCGATGGTCTCGCGGAACTTCACGTGGGTCGGGGTGCCGCGCCAGCGTTCGTGGTGCTCGCGGGTCGGCCAGTGGAGCAGGACCATGACCTTCGAGGGGTCTTCGTCGCTGCATAGGATCAGCCCGCCGTGACACCCGGCTTCCTTGCTGGACTGGATGGCCTCCTTGTAGGCCTTCACGTATTCGTTTCGCGTTTCGGGATCGACGGTCTGGAACCTGACCTCGTAAATCATGGTGTGACCTCCTGTGTGATGCCGGTTGAGGGACGTCGCATGGACTGCCATCCTGCGCCTCCCGACGCGTTGACTTTTCGCCGCCGTGCAATGATATAAGGACATGAGTGGCGGGCCACAAAAAAAAAAAAACCAAAAAAATATTAAATTTTTTTTTTTGGGGGGGGGGGGGGGGGGGGGGGGGGGGGGGGGAGCAGCA
>JAPPHF010000117.1:12999-13137 GCA_028821115.1 Deltaproteobacteria bacterium
ATGAGTGGCCTGCAACATGCAAATACAGGCCAATCTGCTAGTCCTTTTTGTCGTCGGCTGCGTTGCTCTTCCTCGCGTGGTACCCGCCACTGCTCGTCGTCGCGCCTTGCCGACAACAAAAAGTCCTGCGCATCTTGG
>JAPPHF010000125.1:0-8595 GCA_028821115.1 Deltaproteobacteria bacterium
GGGCGGCGTGGGCCGTATTGTGGTTCATGTTCTTCCTGCTGCTCGCGATGCAGAAACCGATCGCCAAGGTGACCGGAGCCGTGACCTCGATACAGGGCATCTTGACCGGCTGGCTGCCGGGTTATCTGCTGCTGGAAGGCATTCTGGCATAAACGACGGACGCCGTTCGTCCCTCTTGGGGGCGGACGGCATCCCGCCACCCCGCGGTAGCGGTGGGGGAGGACAACGCCATGCCGTTATATGACTACAACTGCGAGGAGTGCGGCCCGTTCACCGAACTTCGCAGCATGAGCCGATCGTCGGACCCGATGCCCTGCCCGACCTGCGGGAATGCAGCTCCGCGCACGCTCACGGCACCGTTCATCGCCGACATGGACCCAAAGAACCGGATCGCGCATCAGCGGAACGAAAAGAGCGCCCATGAACCCAAGGTAGTGTCTGGAAAGCCGGCTGGTCACGGCCACGGTCACGGCCGTCAGCGCGCGCGCCGCCCCTGGGCGATCGGACACTGACTCTCGATCGCGATCTGGCGCAAGGGTCGAGCAATCGCCCCGCGCGGCCGGCGACGCTCGTACGCGGTGACATGCCGTTGCGCCTGCCAGCCCTACACGGATGCGCCAACGACCGCGCCAATGCGGAAATGACCTATTTGTGGATCGCGCTTGGGAGCGCCATCGGTGGCGTTGGACGTTACTGGTGCACCGGCCTGGTTTCAGAGCAGTTCGGCGATGCGTTCCCTTGGGGTACGTTCCTCGTCAACGTGGTGGGCTCGTTCATCATCGGCGTGGTTGCACCGTTGAGCGGATCTGTCGGCCATCCATGGGCGCCCGGACCCGAGGCCCGCGCGTTCATCATGGCCGGTTTCTGTGGCGGCTACACGACCTTCTCGGCGTTCAGCCTGCAGACACTCCAACTCCTGCGCGATGGTCAGTTGTTGCACGCGCTCGGCAACGTCGTCCTTTCGGCCGCGGTTTGCCTGATCGCCGTCTGGCTCGGCTACCTTGCCGGAGTCGGCCTCAACCAGGTTCGGGCAGGCTGAGCTTCGTTGGCTTCCACCACCTCCTTCCGGCTCATGTGTCGTCGAAAACTCTTTTTCTTGTGCTTGTGCAACCGCTATGGAATCATTCAGGCGAAGGCCGCGGGGATACGGAGCCCCCGCCGGGCTTTCGAGAGGGATGACGCATGACCGGTGAATCGGACAAGGTCGGTTCGGCTGTCGTGCTGGCCGGCGGAAAGAGCAGCCGCATGGGCCGGCCCAAGGCCATGCTTCCGTTCGGTGGCGAGCCTCTGATCGTGCACGTGGTGCGCCGGCTCGGGCTCCTCTTTCCGGACGTTGTGGTGGTGGCGGCCCCCGGCCAGGAACTGCCCGAACTGCCGGTTACTCTGGTGCGCGACGACGTGGCGTACCAGGGTCCGGTGGGCGGCATTGTCTACGGGCTCAGGGCATGCGGCAGCGCCGCCGGGTACGTGACCTCGTGCGACGTGCCTTTTCTCAGCCTTCCCCTGGTATCCCATCTGACGTCGCGGCTCCCGGGTCACGACGTGGTTGTGCCGAACTGGGAAGGGCGCCCGCAACCGCTGCACGCGGTGTACCGGCGCTCGGTGTTGCCCTTGCTGGAGGGACAACTGGAGCGCGGCGAGTTGCGTCCGGTCTTCCTCTACGACAAGGTCCGTACCCTGAAGGTGGAGGAGGACGAGATCCGTACCGTCGATCCCGACGGGTCGAGCTTCTTCAACATGAACACCCCGGAAGACTACGCAGCCGCCCTGGCGCGCTGGGAGCGGACGGCCATGGAGGCGGCGCCTGACCGCTGCGAGGTGGAGCTTTTGGGCGTGGCCCGGCTGCGAGCCCGGACGAGCCGTGTCTCGCTCGACTTGCCGCGGTCGGCCACGCTGGCGCAGGTGCTGTCCGCGCTGGCCCTCGAGCTTCCGGCGTTGGTGGGCCCGGTCATCACCGAGACCAGGGACGGCCTCACCGCCGGCCACGTGTGCAACCTGAACGGCCGGGACTTCGTTCGGGACGCCAGCCGGCCGGTGGAGCCCGGGGACCGGCTCCTCATCATGTCCAGTGATGCCGGAGGATGACCGTGCACGGGTTTCACGACAGGTTGCTGCACGTGGATCTGAGCACGCGCCGGCACCACTGGCAGAAGACCGGGGAGAGCCGCCTTCGAGCCTTTCTCGGCGGTATCGGCCTCGGCACGAGCCTGCTCTACGACTTCGCGCCGCCGGGAGTGGAACCCCTGGGGCCGGATAACCCCTTGATTCTCGCCAGCGCGCCGCTGGCGGGCACCGGGCTTACCACCACCGCCAAGTACGCGGTGGTGACGAAGTCGCCCCTGACCGGCTTCATCGCGGACTCCCTGTCGTCGAGCCACTTCGCGCTGGCGCTCAAGGCGGCGGGCGTTGACGCGGTGGTGATCGCCGGCCGGGCCCGGGCTCCGTCCTATCTGTTCGTGGACGACGACGGGGTGGAGTTGCGGGACGCCCGCCATCTCTGGGGGCGCAGCGCGGCCGGCGCCGAGGCCGCGATCCGCGCGGAACTGGGCGGCGATGTGCGGGTGGCGGCCGTGGGCGCGGCCGGCGAGAACGGCGTGCGTTTCGCAACCATCAGCAACGAAGGCCGGCACGCCGGCCGCGGCGGCGTGGGCGCGGTCATGGGCTCCAAGAACCTCAAGGCCGTGGCCCTGTCCGGCGGCGCGCGGATCTCGGTGGCGGATCCCGAAGGGGTGGCCGCCGCGGCCGACGCCCTGAGGCGGCGCAGCCTGGGCGAGCACACCGCCAAGTACCGGGAGATCGGGACGGTGGCCAACCTAGCGGCGTTCGACCGCCTGGGCGCTCTCCCCACCCGCAACTTCCAGCAGCCGACCTTCGCCGCGGCCGACGGCCTCAGCGGCGAGAGCCTCACCGAGAACAGTTTCAGCCGCCGCCACGGCTGCGCCTCCTGCACCATCCGCTGCGAGCGGCTGTTCAAGTCGCTGTCCGGGAACGAGCAGCGCATGGAGTACGAGACCCTGTTCGCGCTGGGGCCGCTGTGTGGCCTCGAGGACCCCGAAGCGGTGCTGGAGGCCGCGCGGCTCTGCGACGAGTACGGGCTCGACAGCATCAGCACGGGCGGCACGCTGGCCTGGGCCATGGAGTGTGTCGAGCAGGGGCTTCTGCCGGAGGCCGGCGACCTGCGTTTCGGCTCCGCCGAGGCGGTGCTGGCGGCCATACCGGCCATCGCGGAGCGCCGGGGCGTCGGCGATCTGCTGGCCGAGGGCTCCCGCCGCGCGGCGTTGGCGTTGGGCCACGGCTCCCTCGACTGGGCCATGCAGGTGAAGGGGCTGGAGCTGCCGGGATACGAGCCCCGGAGCCTCAAGACCATGGCCCTGGGCCTGGCCGTGAGCCCCCGGGGCGCCTGCCACAACCGCTCCGGCGCCTACGAGGCGGATTTCTCCGGCGCGGTGGACCGCCTGAGCTCGGAGCCGGGCCGCGGCGCGCTGGTGGCCGCCTCGGAGGACTTCGCCGCGGCGCAGGACTCCCTCATCGTCTGCAAGTTCCTGCGGCGTTGCTTCGACGACTTCTACGCCGAGGCGGCGGACCTCCTGGCCAAGGTCACGGGCTGGGACTACAGCGCCGACGAGTTGCGCCGTGCCGCGGAGCGGATCCATACCCTCAAGCGCTGGTTCAACCAGCGAGAGGGCTGGCGCCCGGAGGATGACGGGTTGCCGCCGCGGGTGCTCACGGAATCCCTTGCCACGGGCGTGGCCCGGGGCACGCGCCTCACCGCCGAGGAGCTCCAGGCCATGATCCGCGACTACTACGGCGCCCGGCGGTGGGACGAGAGCGGCCGCATCCCCGAGGCCAGGCTGAAGGAGCTCGGCCTGCCGGCGGGCCACGACGGAGCCTGGGCGCATGGCCGGTAAGGAACCGTCCGGGCCGCGTCGCTCGCACCCCGGCTCAGGCCGCCGCCGGGGCCGGAACCGTCCCAGGGGCCGGCAGGTCGCCCCGGAAGCGCTGGAGCAGGTGCGGGCGCTGCTGGGGGATGAACCGCGCCGCCGGGACCTTCTCATCGAGCACCTTCACCGTATTCAGGACCGCTACCAGCTACTGTCGGCCGCCCATCTGGCGGCACTGGCGGACGAGATGCGCCTGGCCCTGGCGGAGGTCTACGAGGTGGCGACCTTTTATGCCCACTTCGACGTCGCCCGGGAAGACGCGGCTTCGGCTCCGGACTTCACCGTGCGGGTGTGCGACGGGCTGGTGTGCGAGATGATGGACGCACAGGGGCTGTTGGAGAGCCTGCCGGACGCCGTCGGCAACGGCGTCCGGGTGGTGCCGGGACCGTGCATGGGCGGCTGCGACCGCGCTCCGGTGGCCAGGGTGGGATGCCGCACCGTGGTCCGGGCCACCGTGGACAAGGTGTCGGCGTCGGTCCGGGGCGGAGAGGTGGAGGCCGAGACGCCGGCCTACAGGGACTACGGGGAATACGTGGCGGAGGGCGGCTACTCGCTGCTGAGGGAATGCCTCGGCGGCGCTCTCGACCGCGAGGAGGTGGTGGAGAAGGTATCGGCGTCGGGACTCCGGGGCCTGGGCGGCGCCGGGTTCCCCACCGGCCGCAAGTGGCAGATCGTGCGGGGCTACCCGGGCCCTCGGCTCGTGACCGTGAACGCGGACGAAGGCGAGCCCGGAACCTTCAAGGACCGCTACTTCATGGAGAGCGATCCGCACCGGTTCCTGGAAGGCGTGCTGGTGGCGGCGTGGGCGGTGGAAGCGGAGGCCGTCTACATCTATTTGCGGGACGAGTACGCCGAGGTGCGGGAGATCCTGTCGCGGGAGCTGCCACGGCTCCGGGAAGCCGGCCTGGACGCGCGCGTCGAGCTGCATCTGCGTCGCGGCGCCGGAGCCTACATTTGCGGCGAAGAGTCGGCCATGATCGAGAGCATCGAGGGCAAGCGCGGGCTGCCGCGGCACCGGCCGCCTTATGTCGCGGAGACCGGCCTGTTCGGGCGGCCTACCCTGGTGCAGAACGTCGAGACCCTCTACTGGGTCCGCGACATTCTGGAGAAGGGGCCGGAGTGGTTCACGGCCCAGGGCCGCAACGGCGGCGCCGGCTTGCATGCCTACTCGGTATCGGGCCGGGTGGCGCAACCGGGTGTGAAGATCGCGCCTACCGGCATCACCGCGCGAGAACTGATCGACGAGCACTGCGGCGGCATGCAGCCCGGCCACCGGCTCAAGGGGTACCTTCCCGGCGGCGCCTCCGGCGGCATGCTGCCGGCCTCAATGGCCGACCTTCCACTCCAGTTCGGCTCCCTGGAGCAGCACGGCTGTTTCGTGGGCTCCCACGGCGTGGTGGTGTTGAGCGACAAGGACGACGTCAAGGCCGTGGTCCGGAACCTGATGCGTTTCTTCAAGCACGAGAGCTGCGGCCAGTGCACGCCGTGCCGGGTGGGAACGGAGAAGGCGTCGGCGCTCCTGCAGCGGCCCTCGTGGGACGAGCCCTTGCTGGAGTCATTGGGCGACGCCATGGCCGACGCCTCCATCTGCGGCCTCGGTCAGGCGGCTCCCAACTCCGTGCGCTGCGCGTACCGGTATTTCCGGGAGGAGCTGACGTGAGCGGGCCCGTACGGTTCACCCTCGACGGCCAAGAGGTGGAGGCGGCGGCCGGCGAGACCATCTGGCAGGTGGCCGAGCGCCACGGCACGACGCTGCCGCACCTGTGCTACGATCCTCAGCCCGGCTACCGGCCCGACGGCAACTGCCGCGCGTGCATGGTGGAAGTGGAGGGGGAGAGAGTGCTGGCGGCTTCATGCATTCGGCGCCCCGTCCCGGACATGAAGGTGAGCACGGAGAGCGCCCGCGCCCGGAGCGCGCGGCGGATGGTGCTGGAGCTGCTGGTGGCCGACCAGCCCGGGCGCGACGTCGCCCACGACTCGCGGTCGCGTCTGTGGCAGTGGGCCGAGCAGCTCGAGGTCACGGACAGCCGTTTCCCGGCCCGCGAAGCGCCCGCGCCCGACGCCAGTCATCCGGCCATGCGGGTGGCGCTGGACGCGTGCATCCACTGCACCCTGTGCGTGCGCGCCTGCCGCGAGGTGCAGGTGAACGACGTCATCGGCATGGCCCACCGAGGCGCCGGCGCCAAGGTGGTCTTCGACTTCGACGACCCCATGGGCGACAGCACCTGCGTGGCCTGTGGTGAGTGCGTGCAGGCGTGTCCCACCGGCGCCTTGATGCCGGCGTCGATGGTGGATGCGGACGGGGTGGACAAGCGCGAGGTCCTCGCCGAGGTGCCCAGCGTCTGCCCTTATTGCGGCGTGGGTTGCCAGATCGGCTACCGGGTCAAGGACAACGCCATCGTCGCGGTGGAGGGCCGCAACGGCCCGTCCAATCGCGGCCGCCTGTGCGTCAAGGGCCGCTTCGGCTTCGACTACGTCAGCCACCCGCACCGCCTCACCGTGCCGCTGATTCGCCGTGACGACGCGCCCAAGGACGCGTCGGCCGACGTGGATCCGGCGAATCCCTACAGCCATTTCCGCGAGGCCACGTGGGAGGAGGCGCTCGACGCGGCGGCCGCGGGTCTTCGGAAGATACGGGACCGGGACGGCGGCGATGCCCTGGCGGGTTATGGCTCCGCCAAGGGTTCCAACGAGGAAGCGTACCTGGTGCAGAAGCTCGTGCGCACGGGCTTCGGCACCAACAACGTGGACCACTGCACGCGCCTTTGCCACGCATCGTCGGTGGCGGCGCTGATGGAGGGCATCGGCTCCGCCGCCGTGACCGCGCCCTTCACCGCCTGCGAGGACTCCGACGTCATCATCGTCATCGGCGCCAACCCCACCGAGAACCATCCGGTGGCGGCCACCTACTTCAAGCAGGCCGCCAAACGCGGCGCCCAGCTCATTGTGATGGATCCCCGCGGCCAAGCCTTGCGGCGGCAGGCGACCTGGATGCTTCAGTTCAAGCCCGGCGCCGATGTGGCGCTGCTCAACGCCCTGCTCAACGTCATCATCGCCGAGGGGCTCTATGATCGCGACTACGTGGCTGCCCACACCGACGGCTTCGAGGAGTTGAGACGGCACGTGGCGGAGTTCACGCCCGAGGCCATGTCGGAGATCTCCGGCGTTGAACCGGAGACCCTCCGCTCCGTGGCGCGACTCTACGCCGGCGCCCGAGCCGCCATGATCTTCTGGGGCATGGGGATCTCGCAGCACATCCACGGCACCGACAACGCGCGCTGCCTCATCGCCCTGGCACTGGTCACCGGCCAGGTGGGCCGGCCCGGCACCGGCCTGCATCCGCTACGCGGGCAGAACAACGTGCAGGGGGCTTCGGACGCCGGCCTCATCCCGATGTTCTATCCCGACTACCGCTCGGTGGAAGAGGCGGATACGCGCCGGCGTTTCGAGGAGGTCTGGGAAATGGCGCTGGACCCGCGTCGCGGCCTCACGGTGATGGAGATCGTCGACGCGGTGCACGCCGGGCAGATCAAGGGCATGTACATTATGGGCGAGAACCCAGCCATGTCCGATCCCGACGTCCAGCACGCGCGCGAGGCCCTGGCCAGGCTCGAGCACCTGGTGGTGCAGGAGATATTCCTGACCGAGACGGCGTTTCACGCGGACGTGGTGCTGCCGGCGTCAGCCTGGCCGGAGAAGGATGGCACGGTTACCAACAGCAACCGTCAGGTGCAGATGGGCCGGGCCGCGCTCAAGCCGCCGGCCGGAGTCCGGCAGGACTGGTGGATCGTCCAGGAAATCGCGCGGCGCATGGACCTCGACTGGAACTACACCGGGCCGGCCGACGTCTTCGCGGAGATGAAACGCGTCATGCCGTCCCTCGACCACATCACCTGGGAGCGGGTGGAGCGGGAAAGCTCCGTAACCTATCCGTGCGCGGCACCGGACCAGCCGGGGGCAGAGGTGGTGTTCGGCGAGGGCTTTCCCACCGCCAGCGGACGCGGCAGGCTCGTGCCCGTGGACATCATCCCCCCCGACGAGCAGCCCGACGAGGCGTTCCCGATGATCCTCAGCACCGGCCGGCAACTGGAGCACTGGCACACGGGCGCCATCACCCGGCGCGCCAGCGTGCTGGACGAGCTCGAGCCCGAGGCGGTGGCCAACCTGTCACCCGGGGAGCTGCGCCGCCTGGGCGTGTCGCCGGGGGAGTTCGTCCGCGTATCCACCCGGCGCGGTGCCATCGAGATCAGGTCGCGGGCCGACAGCGCGGTCCCCGACGGATGCGTCTTCATTCCGTTCTGTTTCGCCGAGGCGGCCGTCAACCTGCTGACCAACCCGGCGCTGGACCCCTACGGCAAGATTCCCGAGTACAAGTTCTGCGCGGCGAGAGTGGAGCCGCTGTAGCGGATGCGGGATCAGTACTGCAGCAGTGCGGCGATGGTGAGCCCCACGGCGATGGACAAAGCTATGACGAGCCAGACTTCCAAGTGAAACCTCCTTTCACATAGAAGCCTAACAGGCAAAGTTAGGTTAGTCAAATTTGTCGCCGGATAACGGTGGACTGGTAACTGATCCAGTACCCCTGAAGGCGCCCATGGCCGGCCAGTGTGGGGGGGGGGGGGGGGTGGGGGGGGGGGTGTAAGGGAGTTTTTTT
>JAPPHF010000125.1:8605-13092 GCA_028821115.1 Deltaproteobacteria bacterium
CGCCGCGCGCGGCTGCGGGCCTTTTCTTTCCACAATAAATTCATCCACAAAATTCCCTTCTTATTCCCCCCCCACGACACTAGCTCAGAAGCTCACCCTGGGAGTTTCCCGGGCCGCCTCCTCAACCTGGAAGTACTCCGCCTTCTCCACCCCCGCGAGGCCCGCGTAGAAGCGTCCCGGCAGCCTGCGCACAAAAGTGTTGACCGCGGTCACGCTGTCGTTGAACCGCTTTCGCTCCACCGCCAGGCGGTTCTCGGTGCCTTCGAGCTGATCCTGGAGCTTGAGGAAGGACTGGTTGGACTTGAGCTGCGGGTATCGCTCGCGCAAGACCAGCAGCCGGGACAGCGCGCGTTCGAAGCCCACGGCCGCCTGCGCCTTCTGGTTGACCGTGTTGGCCTGGAAGTAGGCTTTGCGGGCGTTGGCGACGCCCAGGAAGATCTTCTCCTCCTGCTTGGCTACCCCCTTGACCGTCTCCAGCAGGTTTGGAATCAGCTCGAAGCGCCGCTGGAGTTGGTTCTCCACCTGCGCCCACTGGTTCTTGACCCCCTCGTCCAGGGTGATGGCCCGGTTGTAGCCGTTGAGGACACAGCCGCCCGCCAGCAACACCATACCGACGATGGCCGCCAGAACTATCAAAAGAATTCTCGATGCGCTCACACCGTTTCTCCCTTACCTGTATGAGCTATCCACGATCGTGGGGACAGTCAAGTAGGGACGGGTTTCCTACCTTCCGGCACCCGGCACAGGCCCGGCAAGGCCGGCCTCACCACCCGGCTCCGCCGCCGCCTCCGCCAAACCCGCCTCCGCCCCCGAAGGAGCCGCCAAACCCTCCTCCGAAACCCCCGCCGAAGCCGCCGCCGAAGCCGCCGCCCATCGGCGCGCCCCAGGCACGCCCGCCGCCACCGAGAAGGCTGCCGAGGAGGGCTCCCATCAGAAAGCCCGACGCAGCGCCCCGGCCGCCCCAGGCCGTGCGGTGGCGCCGCCGTCGCAGGGAGCTCAGGACGAACAGTAGCACCAGGATCGGCATGAGCGAGGCGCCGATGCCGGTGTTGCGGGTCATGCGCCGTCGTCCGTCGCGGATGCGGTAGTCGGGCGCGCCGGTGAGCTTCACTCGCGCCGCGTCCGCCACCCGGTTGGCGGTGGCGACGGTGAGGGCCATGAGCCCCTGAGCGTACTTGCCTGCCCTGAAGAAGTCCGCCGCCACCCGGCGCGAGGCCGTGCCAGCCCAGGAGTCGGGCAGCACCCCCTCCAGGCCGTACCCGGTGTGAATCCGCACCCGCCGCTCCTTGACGGTCAGGGCGATGAGCGCGCCGTTGTCCTTGCCCTTGCGGCCGAGCTTCCAGGCTTCCGCGTGGCGCTGGACGAAGCCGAAGAAGTCCTCTCCGCCGGTGGTGGGCACGGTCAGGACCTTGACCTGGGCCGTGGTCTTCTGTTCCAGCTCGCGCAGCCAGCCTTCTATCCGCCGTTCGGTGGCGGCGTCGATGAGGCCGGCGGTGTCCACCACATACGTCCCCGGATCCCTGACCGTCACGGCCGCGCCGGCCGTTGGCGCGAAGGAAGCCGGCCCCAGGAGGCACGACAGCAGCAACAGGCCCGGCAGGAGACGGGTTCCCCTACCATTCATCGACGAGGGTCCTCAGGGCGTCCACGTCCGTGTAAAGGGTCTTGAACTCCTCCCAGCCGTGATTGCTCCGGTCGTCGACGGCGCTACGCACCCCGGGCAGTGCACGGTGGATGCCCTCCTCGACGGCCGCCACCGCGTCCATCGCCGCCCTGGGTCCAGTGTCGCCATGGAGCCAGAGCAGCCCCCGCAGCGACCGCAGCAGGCGCTCTCCCACGTCCACCTCCACGGTGGTCAGGGCCTTGTCCCGTCCCGCCGCGGCCAGGAGCGCCTGCCTCATGCCGAGCTGGATGGTCTTGAGCTCGCGCTCGCACTGGTGTCTCACGTCCACGGCCTGCAGCGACAATTCCTGGAAATAGTCCTCGCCGAACACGCAGACATGGCGCTGCGCGATCTCCAGCAACTCCAGCGGAAAGGTGTCCAGGGAGGCCTCGATGTACTCCGGCGTCATGATCAGGGGTGCGGCGATACGCGCCTTCCCGAGGCGCGGGCCCTGGCGCGCCAACCGCCGCAGCATTTCGAGGTCCACCGCTCCCACCACGAAGACGCTCCGTGCCGTGTGGGAACGAGGGTTGAAGGCGCCGGCGGCGATGGCGCCGAACAGCGTCAGGGACCGCGCGTTGTCGCCGGCAAGCTCCCTGAGGGTATCGGCGTAGCGCCCGATGGGCGCTCGCATGGCTTCCGGTACGCCTTCCAGGTTGTGTTCTTCCGCCATAAACTCTCGCCTCCATTGACCAACGTTCACTTTCGGCGCACGTTGGTTCACTTTACCGGACAAATTCCGGTCGTGACAGACGGCATCGACATTGAATAGGGTAGCTCACCGCGATATCCTGAACCCGCGAGCAAGAAGGGACGTACTTGACCATTACCGGTATCCGCTACCAGCCCGACGAACATCCCCCGACGGCGGTCTCCCTGGGACTCGGCCTCCAGCTCGCGGTCATCAGCGTGACCGTCACGGTGCTGATCCCCACGGTGGTGATGCGCGCGGGCGGTGCCACCGAGATTCACCTGGGATGGGCGGTGTTCGGCGCCACCGTCATCAGCGGGGCCGCCACGGTGCTGCAAACGGTTCGCTTCGGACGCATCGGCATGGGTCACGTGCTCATGATGGGCACCTCAGGGGCGTTCATCGCGGTCTGCATCACGGCGCTGGCCCAGGGCGGTCCGGCGCTTCTCGCCACCCTGGTGGTCGCGGCGGCGCTCTTTCAACTCCTGCTGTCCGCCCGGCTCGCGATGTTCCGGCGGGTCCTGACGCCCACCGTCTCTGGTACGGTGCTCCTGCTGATAGCGGTGACGGTGATGCCGGTGGTCTTCGACATGCTGAGCGAGGTGCCGGACGGGAGTCCGTCGGCCGCGGCTCCGCTGACCGCCCTCGCAACGGTCCTGGTGGTCGTCGGTTTTGCGCTGAAGTCGACCGGCGCGCTGCGCCTGTGGGCGCCGGTCCTGGGCGTGGTGGCGGGATCGGTAGTGGCCGCGCTGTTCGGCATCTACGACCTGGAGCGCGTCGCCGGGGCGTCGTGGGTGGGATTGCCCGCGGGCCCGTGGCCGGGCTTCGCCGTCGACTTCGGGCCGGCGTTCTGGGCGCTGCTTCCGGCCTTCCTGCTGGTGGCGCTGATCGGTTCCATCCGCACCATCAGCAGTTCCATCGCGGCCCAGCGCACGTCCTGGCGCCGCCCCCGGGCAGTAGACTACCGCGCGGTGCAGGGCGCCGCGGCGGTGGACGGGCTCGGCAACCTGATATCGGGTCTCGCCGGCACGGTTCCGAACACGGCCTACACCACGGGCGTATCGTTGGCGGAGCTGACCGGGGTCGCCGCGCGTTCTCTCGGCATCGCCGCCGGGGTCATCCTGACGTCCCTGGCCTTCCTTCCCAAGGCTCTCGCCCTGCTCCTGGCGATCCCGAACCCGGTGGTCGCGGCCTACTTGACGGTCATCGTCGCCATGCTCTTCGTCATCGGCATGAGGATGGTCCTCCAGGACGGCATGGACTACCGCAAGGGATTGGTGGTGGGCGTCGCCTTCTGGCTTGGGGTCGGGTTCCAGAGCGGTGCGGTCTATCCCGAGCATGTCGCCGGGTTCGCGGGCGGTCTTCTCGGCAACGGCATGACCACCGGCGGTCTGGCGGCCATACTGATGACGGCGTTCGTGGAGTTGACGAAACCTCGGGGCAGCCGCTTCGAGGGTGAGATCGGGGTCGCGGCGCTGCCGGGGATCAGGAAGTTCGTCGGCGATTTCGCCTCCCGGAGCGGCTGGGGCAAGGCCATGGCGGACCGGCTCGACGCCGTCGCCGAGGAGGCGTTGTCGACGCTCCTCCGCGAGGATGAAGCGGGCGCGGAAAGCCGCCGGCAGCGCATGCGCCTGATGGCCTACAAGCAGGACCGCGGGGCGATTCTCGAGTTCGTCGCCGCGCCCGGCGAGGAGAACCTGCAGGACAGGATGGCGCTGCTGGCCGAACAGGCGGGCGAGACGCCGAGTGAATCGGAAATCTCATTACGGCTGTTGCGGCACCTGGCCGCCCAGGTCCGTCACCAGCAATACCATGACATGGATATCCTGACGGTGCGGGTGGAGGCGCCGGCGCAGCGCTAGCCCGCGCGGGCGGATTTCCCAGGAAGCCCGACGTGATACGGTATTTTCGAATCAATTGCGTGGACCGGATCAAGGCCACGTCCGGAGAGCAAGATGAGCAATGAGTCCTTCGTACCTCCTCGCGGAAGAGGCGCCCGCACACGGGAGCTTGCCGGGACCGCGGAGCCTGTCGCCATCGTGGGCATGGCGTGCCGATTCCCGGGCGCGCCGGACCTGTCCTCCTTCTGGCGCCTGCTCGAGGCCGGCGGGAACTCCATCACCGAGAACACTC
>JAPPHF010000148.1 GCA_028821115.1 Deltaproteobacteria bacterium
ACGACCTACGGTCGCCCCCACTCGTCATCGCGCCTTGCCGACAACAAAAAGTCCTGCGCATCTTCGTCAACGTATTTGCGTAACGCAACACTAGTGGGAAGGACCCCGGCCGATCAGGGCGCGAGCGACAAATACCGGGTCGGGTGCACGTCCATGACGTTGTCCTTCCACCCCTTGACCCTCGGGCTCACCAGGTGCTGGGTCGTGTAGTGGTAGATGGGGATGATGGGCATGTCCTTGAGCAGGATGCTCTCCGCCTTCTGCATGAGCTTCGCCCGGACTTCCAGGTCGGTCTCGGTCTCCGCCTTGCGCATGAGCGCGTCGTACTCGGCGTTAGCGTACCCTGCCGGGTTCATGGTGCCGACCTCGCCCTTGAGCAGCTCCAGGAAGGTGTTGGCGTCGTTGTAGTCGCCGATCCAGCCGGCCCGCAGCACATCGAACTGCTTCGCGCGCCGTGTGGTGAGGTAGACCTTCCATTCCTGGTTGAACAGCTCCGTCTGGACGCCCAGGGCCTTTTTCCACATTCCCGAGATGGCTATGGCGATGCGCTTGTGGTTGTCGCTGGTGTTGTACAGGATCTGCACCTTCAGCGGGTTGTCCTTCGAGTATCCCGCTTCGGCGTAGAGCTTCTTTGCCCGGGCGAGACGTTCGGCCTTGGACAGTCCCTTCCAGTGCACCGAGGCTCCCGCGTACCGATTGACGCCCGGGGGGACCCAGGCGTAGGCGGGGATCTCGCCGCCCTTGGTGACCTTGCCGGTGAGGATTTCCCGGTCGATGGTCATGGCCAGCGCGTTGCGCAGCCCCGGCCGGTCGCGGAACGGCGCCTTGGTGAGGTTGAGGGCGTAGTAGTAGGTGCCGAGATACGCGGTGTTGTGGAACTGTGCTGCGAGGTTCTTCTCCACCCACGCGATCTGGTCGGGGGGCACGTCATAGGTGATGTCCAGTTCGCCGCTGCGGAACCGCTTGAGCTCGGTGCTCGTGTTCTCCGTGGGGTGGAAGACCACCGCATCGATACCCACGTCGGCCGCGTCCCAATAGTGCGGGTTGCGCTCCAGACGGATGTGGCTCTGGGGCACCCATTCGGTCAGGCGGTAGGCACCGTTGGAGACCATGTTGCCGGCCCGGGTCCACTTGTCTCCGTGGCGCTCCAGCGTCTTGGGATGCACGGGATACGCGTGAGGGTGCGTGAGCATGCCGATGAAGTAGGGCGTCGGCGCCTTCAGGGTCACCTTCAGGGTGTGCGCGTCGACGGCTTCCACGCCGAGCCGGTCCAATTCCTTGACCTTGCCCTTGGTGATCTCCTCGCCGTTGGCGATGGGCCAGAGGATGAAGGCGTAGCCGGAGCCCACCGCCGGATCCACGCCCCGCCTCAACGCGAAGACGAAGTCATGAGCCGTGACCGGATCGCCGTTGGACCACTTGGCGTTCTTGCGGAGGCGGAACGTGTAGACCGTGCCGTCGTCGCTCAGGTTCCAGCTCTCCGCCACGCCCGGTATCAGGGAGCCGTCCGCGGCTTCCGCCACGAGACCCTCGAAGAGGTCGCGCTGGATGCCGGCAGCGGGAACGCCCGACGACTTGTGCACGTCCAGGGTCTCCGGCTCCGCGCCATTGCCCCGCTGGAGAGTGTTGTTGGCAGCGTGGACGGAGGAAATGCCCAGCAGCAGTGCGGCGAGGAGCGCGACGACCATCGTCCGGGTGAGTGTTCCGAGGCGATTCCTTGGGGATGTTTCAAGCATGTCCGAAGCCTCCCAGGGGTGTGGACGGTCACCGATGGTGCACTGCCACAAAATGCAACACACTACATGTGGTTGTCTAACAGGCTAGCATACCACATTTTGTTGTCTAACCGCGTGGGCCGGAGTTTTCAGACGTCCGCCTGAGCCTCCTTGCTCCGGCCGCTTTGGGTCAGAAGGCGGGAACTGCCGGCTTCGGGCTCTTGGGAAACAGGCCGTGCTTGGCAAGGAACTCGATCATGAAGCGGTCGAACAGCCAGGGCTGCTCAATCTGGCAGGCATGGCCGGCGCCTGGCAGCACCTTCATCTCGCAGCCGGGGATCCGCTCCTGGAGGGCGGCGGCGGTGGGGTGGGAATTGTCCTCGCTGCCGGAGAGGATGATGACCGGGCAGGCGATGTTGGAGTGATGGCCGTCGGGTTCCGGCGCCTGCATCGCACGGAACTGGTGCAGGATCGTATCGACATCCGCGAAGTCGTTGCGTTCCGCGAAGAGATTGGCGAAGAAATGCGCCATCGGCGTCGCGCGGAATGCAGGGCTCAGGTCCTCGAACGTGTACGCCCAGCGATAGCCGATGCCCTTGGCGCCGTAGGCGGCGATGCGCCTCTTGGCGAACGCCTTCTCGGGCGTGTACCCTGTTCCCGACAGGATCATCGCCGCCGTCCGGTCCGGATGCTGGTGGTACATGTAGGGACTAAGGGACGATCCCACCGAGCAGCCCACCAGGATCGCGGTTTCCCCGGGAAATGCGTCGTCGACGGCCTCCCAACATGCCTCCGCCATGTCGTCCATGGTCAGCCCTGCCCCAGCCTTCGGCGACCGACCGTACCCCGGGATGTCGATGGCGATGCACCGATACCACGTCGACAGATGCGCCATCTGGAAGATCCAGCACGACTGATCCATCGGATTCGGATGGACGAACGCCATCACCGGGCCAGTGCGGCCCATGCGCTCGTAATAGAGCGGTCCTTCAACGTTGTTCGCCATGATGTTCCTCCGTTTCGGTGGTTCCGAACTTCCGACTCAGGATCCGGCCGATGGTTCAGGCGTCCCCGGGAAAAGGTCGTGCCTGGTAAGGAACTCGATCATGAAGCGGTCGAACAGCCAGGGTTGCTCAATCTGGCAAGCGTGTCCGGCGCCGGGCAACACCTTCAACTCGCAACCCGGTACTTGTTCCTGCAGGGCGAACGAGCGTTGGTGGGCGTTGTCCTCGCTGCCGGTGAGAATGATGACCGGACACCCGAGACCGGAGTAATGGCCCTCGGGCTCCTGCTCCTGGAGCGCGCCGAACTGGTGACAGATCGTGTCCACGTCCGCGAACTCGTTGCGTTCGGTGAACAGGTTGGCGAAGAAATGCGCCAGCGGCGTGGCGCGAAACGCCGGGCTCAGGTCCTCGAACGTGTACCTCCAGCGAAAGCCGATGCCGTTGGCGCGGTAGGTGTCGATGCGCCGCTGGAAGTTGCTCTTGTCGGTGGAATACCCCTTGCCCGACAGGATGATCGCCTTCGTCCGGTCCGGGTGCTGGTGGTACATGTAAGGCGCGATGGCCGATCCCACCGACGAGCCCACCAGGATCGCGGCTTCCCCGGGCATCGCGTCGTCGATCGCCTCCCAGCACGCCTCCGCCATGTCATCCATGGTCAGCCCCGCCACCGCCTTCGGCGACCGCCCGTACCCCGGAATGTCGATGGCCATGCATCGGTACCACGTCGACAGATGCGCCATCTGGAAGATCCAGCACGACTGGTCCATCGGGTTCGGATGGATGAACGCCATCACGGGCCCGGTGCGGCCCATGCGTTCGTAGTAGAGAGGGCCGTCGATGCGGTTCGCCATGAGGAGCCTCCTTTGTGTTCGGTCACGTCCTAGCCAGCGACTTGTTCAAGTCGGAAACAATCGACGATCATGCGGGCTGGGGACGTGATGCGTGCCGGCACCCCCTCGAACACGGTGTCGCGGACTCCATAAGTCCATGCGGCGCCGCTGAAGCTATGCCATAGCCAAGTAGGATACCGAAGGGTCAGCGATGAAGGCTGCCAAGTCGGCAAAGAACTGCTGGAGAATCGACTCGATTTCATCGGTGGAACAGTTGCCCCGTCGAATCCAGATTACCTTTGGTGGGTGCCCGTTCAGAAAACTCAATTGCCGGAAGTCCGAGTCCTTGGTGACTATGGTGAAGCCGTATTCGCGGGCATATTGCCACACCTCGGAATCGTCCGCTCTTTGAAGTTCTGCATCGCGTACGTGTATGGAATCGGGGAAAATTCCCGCCAACTTGCCAGGCAATCGCGGGGACAGATTCTGGTCGAACAACAACCTCACTCTGATGGCACCGAAACGAAGCGGCGCTCTCGGTCAGCGGCGAATGCCAAGCAGGCGCGGATGTCGGCACGTTCGAGATCGGGGAAATCGGACAGTATTTGATCCTCAGACATGCCCGACGCCAAGTATTCGAGAACATCATAGACGGTAATGCGAAGCCCCCGGATGCACGGTTTGCCGCCGCGCTTTCCGGGCTCGATGGTGATGACATCTCGATAGTTCACGGTTGTCGCCTTCGTTCGGCCTTCCCTGACTCCGCGCCTACCCCGCCCGCATCCCCGCAAGCGCGTCCACGATCGCATCCGCCTCCAGCCCCATCTCCAGGACCTCGATGTTCTCGGCGTACTGGTCGGGGTCGATGGCGGCTTTCACGGTGGGCTCGAAGACGTGGTAGGCCGGGAGGCCGAGTTCGACGCCGGCCAAGGGTCCGGCGTAGGAGGGGTCGCCGGTGGTGACGGTCTCGAACTGGACCTGGCTGGCCTCGGTGGTGGGAGCGCCGAGCAGCACGACGATGCCGTCCTTTCCGTATTCTTCCGCGAGTTCCTTTATTCGACCTTGATCCTCAAGGTCCATGGCCCCAGCGGCTGTTCAGACGAAGCACTGGGTGGCGGCGTACGCGACCTCGCCTCCCAGTCCCGCGATGGCCTGCTCGATGACCGGGGCGGGGACGCCGTCCCGCTCGCCGAGGATGATCAGCTTCTTGCCGTTGAGGGTGATGGGTTCTGCGGTCATGGGATTTCTCCTTGCTTGCGGGTGTCAATCCTTGAACTAACGCACCCTTGCGGGAAATGCAACTGAATTCAATGGGTTACACGCGCCTCGGCTATTCCCCGTTACGCTCGATCAGCACCGACATCCCGTCCGTCAGCTCGGTCATCTGGCCGAGGAACAGGCTCGCCCGCGCAACCAGCAGGCAGTTACGGATACCGCCGGCGGCCATCTCCCGCAGGGCGTGGGGCACGTAGACGAAACCCGAGGCGATGTGCCCCTGGGTGGGGGCGTAGCCGCATACCCCCTTGGCGCGGGCGAAGCCGGCGATGTCGCTCCGGTCGATCTCCTTGGCCACGGCCAGCATGGCGGCCATCATCTTGTAGTTCCGGGCGGCTACGTCGCCGGCCTTGGCGGAGACCGTGATGTCCGGGTTGTGCAGCTCGGTGACCACGCGGTCGAGCCGGTCGACGCCCCATTCCAGCCGCCGTAGCGGCTCCAGGACAAGCTCCCGGAACTGCTTGTCGAGGGCGGCGCCGGCCTTGACCGGATGGCGGCCGACCGCCTGCAGGTTCACCGTCGGGCTGTGGCCGTCGTCCCGGCCGATCCACACGGCCACCGCCGACAGCGCGTCCTCCAGCACGGGAATGCCCTGCTCCAGGTGGTAGAGGGACTTCATCCCGAGCTTGGGAAGCGACCCTCCGCCCACCACCACCACGTTCTCGAACACGCCGCTCTCCACCAGCGACGCGCCGATGACCATGGCGGGAATCGGCGCGGCGCAGAAGTCCTTGATGTCGATGCCGGTGCCGAGGTCGCACCCGGCGAACTCGGCGATGGCCTTGGCCATGTTGCCGCCGCCGCGCTGGTAGCGGTCGCCGACGGCCTCTTCCGAGCAGCTCAGCACCAGGTCGACGTCGCTCAGGCCCAGGCCGTCCACGTGGTTCAGCAGCTCGTGCACGGCCAGGGCGCCCGAGACCTTGCAGGAGAGGTTCTCCAGGAGCACGGATGCGGAGAGCGCTTCGTCCTCGGAGTGGCCCGTCTTCACGACTCCCACGGGCGCGCCTTCGCCGCCGGTGAAGAGGGGAAGGCTGTCCGAGGACTCCAGCTCGGCATCCATCCGGGCATCGGTGAGCAGCGCGGGCGTCCTGGAGGCCAGGGGCGCCGTGAGCGGCGCGGCCTCCAGCACCGGGCCCATCTCCTCCCAGAACCGTTCCCGTAGCAGCACGTGCTTGAACGGGTCCGCGCAAGCCAGCAAGGCCAGGAAACGCCGCTCCTCCATGATGTGCCCGAAGGGCGGCTCGACCCCGTCAGCTTCGGCGAGCTTGTCGAACCAGGGCTGCTCCACCTCCCACAGACGGGCCGGCGGCTGGCTTCCGATGAACACCTGGTTGGGCAGGTAGCGGCAGGCTTCGTCGTAGCCCCACAGCCCCCTGGTCAACTCCGCCAGGAACTCCGGGCGGGCCTTGGCTTCCCGAAACGGCTTGGAGCCGTAGCGGACCATGCCCGGGGTGTGGGCGAGCGCGGTGGCAGCGCCCTTGATGACGGGTCGATTGGTTGGCATGGAACGGACCTTATACCGTCCGCCAAGGCCGGGCAAGGCTGCACGGCAACGATGCCGGAGGTGTCGACGCACCGCGCTCCTTGTAATATGATCCGCGCATGCCATGAGGGCCGGCGCGCCGCGCCCTGGGAGGAAACCATGCAGGATTCGAAGCAGAAACAGTTCGCCATGGACGCCGTGGAGGAGAACGGGAACAACATCGCGCTCCTCGGCGACAACATCTTCTATTTCGCCGAGTTGGGAATGCAGGAGTTCCGCACCACCGGGCTCATGACCGAGATCCTGGAACAGGCGGGCTTCGAGATCGAGTGGAACATCTCGGGGATACCCACCGCGTTCATCGCCACCTACGGATCGGGCAAACCGGTGGTGGCGCTGCACACGGAGTTCGACGCCACCCCCTCCAGCTCGCAGATGGCGGGAGTGACCGAGCAGAAGCCCATCGTCGACGGCGCGCCGGGACACACCGAAGGGCACAACGTCAACGCGGCGGTGATGGTCGGCGCGGCGGTGGCGGTCAAGAAGACCATGGAGCAGTTCGGTATCGAGGGGACGCTGCGTGTCTACGGCGCTCCCGCCGAGGAGCAACTCGTGAGCCGCCCGTACTTCGTGCGCGACGGCTACTTCAAGGACGTGGACGTGGCGTTGCACGACCACATCGGCTCCAACCTCGGCACGGTCTACGGCCTGCGACAGTACGCGCTCATCTCCGCGGAGTTCACCTTCAAGGGCGAGAGCGCCCACGCCGCCACCTCGCCCTGGAACGCCCGCGACGCTCTGGACGCGGCGGTGCTGATGGATATCGGCTGGGACAAGCTCCGGGAGCACCTGGAGCCCTCCCAGCGGAGCCACCGGGTCATCAGCAACGGCGGCGACCAACCCAACGTCATCCCCAACACCTCCACCATCTGGTGGTTCTTCCGAGAGGCCACCGCGGAGCGGGCGCGGACCCTCTTCGAGAAGGCCAAGCGCGTCGCCCAAGGCGCGGCCACCATGACCGACACGTCCTACTCGGTGAACGTGCTCAGCGCGGTGGCGCCCACCCGTTGCAACCGCGTGCTGGCGGAAGTGATCCAGAACAACATCGAGGCCGTGGGCATGCCCGAGTGGAGCGAGGCCGAGCAGAAGCTTGTCACCGATCTTCAGACCAAGGTCAACGTGAAGGCTACGGGAATGCCCACGCAGGTTGCCCAGCTCCGGGAAGCTGTCCAGTCCGTGTCCGCCAACGACTCCGGCGACGTCTGCTGGGTGGTGCCTTCGGGCGTGGTGAACTTCCCGTCCAACATCCCGGGCATCGCCTACCACCACTGGGGCGCGGGCGTGTCCCTGGCCACCACAATCGCCCACAAGGGAGCCGTGGCCGGAGCCAAGACCATGGCCGCCTCGGCCATCGACCTCTTCATGGACCCGCAATTGGTGGCGCAGGCAAAGGAAACGTTCAAGGAAGAGATCGGCGGCGTGGAGTACCGCCCGCTGCTGCCCGACGACCAGCAGCCCCCGCTGGAGCTCAACCGTGTCCTCATGGAACGTTACCGCTCCGCCATGGAAGCCCACTATCCCAAGGAGAAGCCCGCATTCAGCTAACGCTGCCGCTCCAGGGGCCGGAGGTACGGCTGCGCGCGTTGCTCGACCGCGCCACCTCCGGCGAGAGGATCCACCGAAGGTCTCGCTTCAGCCCGTCGCTGGTCGACAAGGTGCTGCGGGACCCGTTCTGGATCTGGTGCCAATTCCACGCGCCCAAGTCCGAGGCGGTCAACGAGGTCGGCCGCTACGAGCAGATGCGCTACCGCCGCGGCGCGGAGCACGAAGACGCCTGGGTGGCCGCGCACTATCCCGACGCCCTGGCGATCCGCCCCGACTTCGGCCACGAGGCCCTGGTCCGCACCCTCCGGGCCATGATGGAGGGCGTCCCCGCCATTCACCAGCCGCAACTCTGGGACCTCGGCCGCGACGTCTACGGCCGCGGCGATCTGCTGGTGCGCGACGACAGCCACGGCTCGGACCTGGGGCCCTACCACTACCGGGTCATCGAGATAAAGCGGGCGCGCAAGCTCAGGGACGGGTTCGCGCTCCAGGCGGCCTTCTACAACCGCACCGTCGGCGCCATCCAGGGCTACACGCCGAGCCGCGTGGCCGTGGCGCTGCGAGATGAGGTCCAGCGGTTGGAAGTCGCGGGCTTCGGGGACGGGATCGACGAGGTGGCGTCCCGTTGGGTCGGTCTGCGGGACGGGCCCGTGGAGCAGCCCGAAGCCAGGCGGCCCCCGGACGTCACCGACTCCCCCTGGCGGGTATACGGAAACAGGCTGGTGCAGGGGCGCCGGGACCTGGTGCTGCTGGCCGGGGTGAAGGCTCCGGAACGGGCGAAGCTCAGGGCCGCGGGAATCCGCCGCGTCGATGACCTGTGGAGCCGCTCACCCGAAGAGATCGACGAGATCCTGGGTCCGCACCACGGCCCCGCCGCCTATCACGTGGCGCAGAGCTACAGGACCGGACAGCCCGTCCCCAGGCCCGGCCGCGAGCTGCGCATCCCCCGCGCCAAGCGGCTCCTCTACTTCGACTTCGAGACCGCCGACGACGTCCACCCGACCATTCCGCCCCACGTGTACCTCATAGGCTGTTGGGACGCCGCGCGGGACCAGTTCGGCAGGTTCCTGGCCCGCGGCCCGGAGGACGAAGAGCGCATCTTCGAGGAGTTCCTCGACTACGTGGGGGACGATGTCGAGGCCGTGTGCCTCTACCACTGGACCGACTACGAGGTCTGGCAAATGCAGGCCGTCATGCGCCGCTGGCCAGCGCTGGAGGGACGGTTGACGCGGCTGACAGGCTCCTGCGTCGACCTCAAGCAGTGCATACAGGACGCCGTCTACCTGCCCGTGCCGAGCTTCTCCATCAAGAGCGTCGCCCCCGCCCTGGGGTTCAACTGGCGCCAGCAGGGATTCGGCGCCTACGAGGCACTGGTCTGCTACTGGGACTCCATCGAAACCGGCGACCGCTCCCTGGCGGAAAAGGCCGTCGTCTACAACGAGGACGACTGCCTCGCCATGTGGCACGTTGACCAAAGGCTTACCGGCGGCGTGTGAACCCGGGTCACCCCCTCCGGGCGATGGCGCGGGCCTCCTCCAGGTCCCGGCCGCCGGTCAGGCGCAGAATTTCCGCCTCGTACCCGGCCATGAGCGGCGTGACGATGCCGCTCTGCTTCGCGTCCATGAGATAGCTGATGCCGTCGCGCTCAGCCGCGCCGGACGGAGCCGCCGCGCTCTCGATGGCCAGACGCGCCAGCACCTCGGGAGTCGGATCTTCGATGTTGGCCCGGAGCGCCGCGTGAAACACCACGTCCAGCCCCGCGAAACCATCCAGTCGCCCTAGAAAGGCGCTGTCGACGTCGGTCGGATCCACGTCCGAATAGACGTCGCCGCTCCCCACGCAGTTCCGCTCCCGCCGGTAGAGCATGTCCTGAGCGGCCGTCTCCGTCACCGAGTCATGGAACACCAGCACCACACCCGAGACTCGAGCCCCGCCCCGAACCACCGGCACCAGCGTCGGCGCCCGGTCGCGCACGCGGCTGCTGCGGGAGAACTCGATCGGGAAGGGGGTTGGGACACCGTTGATGCGGCGTACGGTCACCGGCGCGATCTCGGCTCCGGGATTAGGAATCAACGAACCATACGCTAGAATACCGATAGTCATGGGGGCTTCATTCTCGCAGCGAGCCCGTGGCGCTGCAAGGTCGGGTTGCTGAACGCAAGGGAAGGTCACCGTGAATTGTCAACGACGACCGTAGAGGCTATAAATCCGGCCATTCCCGGCTCGTGTTTTGCCGGACATCCGATCCATCATGACCATTCCCGCTTTCGACCTCTTGAAACCCGGCACCGTGGCCGAGGCCAGCCGGATGCTCCTCGACCACGGTGACGAGGCGCGGCCCATCGCTGGGGGCACGACGCTGGTGATCCTGATGAAGCAGCGGGCGTTGCGGTTTTCCCATCTGGTGGACCTGCAGTCGATTCCGGGCCTCGAACGAATCACCGACAACGACGACGGCCTGAGCATCGGGGCGCTGGCCACCCACCGGTCGGTGGAGCGTTCGCCTTTGGTGCAGCGGCGTGCGCCGGCCCTGGCCCAGGCGTTCAGCCACGTGGGCAACGTGCGCATCCGGGAGACCGCCTCCGTGGGCGGCAACCTGGCCCACGCGGACTACCGGCTGGACCCGCCGCCGGTGTTGCTGGTTCACGGCGCGGAGGTGGCGCTCGCCGGGGCCGAGGGCACGCGCGTGGTGGCTTTGAAGGACTTCTACCGCGGTATGTACGAGACGGCCATCGAACCAGGAGAGATCCTGGTGGAGGTGCACGTGCCGCATGTAACTCCGGGGGCCCGGACGGTTTACTCCCGGTTCAGCTCGCTTTCGGCAAACGACTGGCCGTGCATCGGGGTGGCGGCGCTCCTGTCCCGCGACGGCGGGAATGTCGGCGAGCTCCGACTGGGCCTCAGCGGCGTTGCGGAAGCGCCCCTCCTGGCCGCCGGTCTGGACCGGTTCCAGGGAGAGCCCTGCTCGGAGGAACTTTGGGACGCGGTCTGCGAAACCGTCGACGAGCAGATTTCCCCGGTGTCGGACCTGCGGGGCAGCGTGGACTACAAGCGCGAGATGACCCGGGTGTGGGTCAAGCGGACGCTTCGGGAGTTGTCGGCTTGATGAGGTGAATGCGTGGCGGATTATTCCATCGTCGGCAAGCCGGTCGACCGCCGGGACGCCGTCCAGAAGGTGACGGGGCGGGCGCTGCACGTGGGCAACATGGAGCCGCCCGGGCTGTTGCACGTGGCGGTTCTCAGGAGCCCGCACCCGCACGCGCGGATCGTCGGCATCGACAAGTCCCGGGCCGAAGCCCATCCCGGCGTCGTCGCGGTGCTCACGGGCGCGGACATCGCCGCCATGCCGGGCATCACGCCCTACCACGGGCCGGCGTTCGCCGACCAGCCGGTGCTGGCCATCGACCGGGTGCGCCACGAGGGCGAGCAGGTGGTGGCCGTGGCCGCGGAGAGCCGGCGCGCGGCGGAAGAAGCGCTGGAACTCGTCGAGGTCGAGTACGAGCCGCTGCCGGTGGTCCTGGATGTGCTCGACGCCATCAGGCCGGACGCCCCCATCATCCACGAGGATGTCCGTCCTTCCGGAGCGTTCGCCGACCTGGCCCATGTCAAGGCGGGCGATCGCTCCAACATCTGCTACCACTACAAACTGCGCAAGGGCGACGTGGAAAAGGCCTTCGCCGAGGCCGACCGCATCTTCGAGGACGTCTTTACCGCGCCGCCGGCCCAGCACGTGCCCATGGAACCGCACGTCTCGCTGGCGTACGTGGACGAGGGCGGGCGCATCAACATCCATACCGCCAGCCAGTCGCCTTCCTTCGTCCGGGGCGAGCTGGCGCGCATGCTGGGCGTGCCCATGAACCGTATCCGGGTGCGGGTGCCGTACCTGGGCGGCGGCTACGGCGCCAAGCTCTACAACAAGCTCGAGCCGATCGTGGCGATACTGGCCATGAAGACGAGCCGGCCCGTCAAGTACAGCCTGAGCCGCGAGGAGGAATTCCAGACCGTCACCAAGCACGGCGTGGTGGTGAAGCTCAAGACCGCGGTCAAGGGCTCGGCCATGACCGCGCGCAAGTGCGAGGTCTACTGGGACACCGGCGCCTTCGCCGAGATCGGGCCGCGCATCGTGCACAAGTCCGGCTACACTTCGTCGGGGCCGTACAAGATCCCCAACGTCTCCATCGACTCCTACTGCGTCTACACCAACAAGCCGCCGGCCGGCCCGTTCCGGGGCTTCGGCGTTCCCCAGGTGATCTGGGCCTACGACTCGCAGATGGACATCGTCGCCCGGGGCCTGGGCGCGGACCCGGTGGAGTTCCGCCTGGAGCACGCGCTGGAGGAAGGGGACCTCTATGTCACCGGAACCCCGATTCATGCCTGCGGTCTGAAGGAAACGGTGCAGCGGGCGGCCGATGCCGTGGGATGGGACAAGCCGAAGGAAGCCTCCACGGGGACGAAGCGCCGCGGCAAGGGTATCGCCTGCGGGGTCAAGGCCGTGCTCACGCCTTCCATCTCCGGCGCCATCGTCATCCTCAACGCCGACGGAAGCGCCAACGTGCTGAGCAGCACGGTGGAGATGGGGCAGGGGTCCGAGAGCGTGCTGGCGCAGATCGCGGCCGAGGAGTTGGGAATATCCCACGATCGGGTCCACGTCGTGCAGCCGGACACCGACGTCACTCCCTACGATACCATCAGCGCGGGGAGCCGCTCCACGTACCACATGGGCAACGCCGTGCGCATGGCGGCGGCCAACGTCAAGGCGGAACTCTTCGAGGCGGTGGCCGGGAAGCTCGAGATCGACGCCGCCGACCTGGAAGCCCGCGACGGCCGGGTGTTCGTGCGCGGCGCCGAGGAGCGCGGCATGACCGTCA
>JAPPHF010000190.1 GCA_028821115.1 Deltaproteobacteria bacterium
CACCTTTCACCTGAAACCCTGCGACTTCAGCCACGTGAGCTTCACGCGGGCGGGGGGCTGGGAGATCCGGGAGGCGGTGGCCACACCCCCGCAGGTTCGCGAGTCGGCGTGAGAAAGGAGAATCCCATGAGAATCGTTCACACGATGATTCGGGTGAAGCACCTGGACGAGAGCCTCAAGTTCTATTGCGACGGGTTGGGGATGAAGGTCCTGAAGCAAAAGGACTACGAGTCCGGCCGCTTTACCAACACCTTCGTGGGTTACGGCTCCGAGGAGGACAACGCCGTTATCGAGCTGACCTACAACTGGGACACCCACGAGTACGACGTCGGCGACGGCTTCGGGCATATTGCCATCGGCGTGCCCGACGTGTACGCGACCTGTGACGACCTGCGCGAGAAGGGGGTCAAGATCACCCGGGACGCGGGTCCCATGAAGCACGGCGGCGGGGTGATCGCGTTCATCGAGGATCCCAACGGGTACAAGATCGAGCTGACCACCCGGAAGGAGTAGGCGCGTCGGTGCCGGTGTTGTGCGGGTGATGGCGCGGTACCGGGCCGGGTGGGCAGCGTCCCGGAAAATCCGGAGACGGTTGCTGCTGGGCCGTGTCGGTCTGCGTCGGGCCGAAGGGGGGGGTGGTTGATCGGGTTGCGGATTACGGCCGGCCGCCGTCAACGGATTTCCGGGACGCCGCCCACCCGGCCTTCGGGCGCTGGTGACTCCGGCATGTGATGTATTTCCGGCACGTGACGCTTGTTGGGGGGGTAAATGAAGGTCGGGGTCTGTCTTACACATTACGGACGGGAGGTCGGGAGCGCCGAGCTGGTCGAGGCGGTGGAGGAAATCGAGCGTCTGGGATTCGATTCTATCTGGGTGACGGATCATGTCGTCATCCCGGAAGGTGTTCGTGAAGCGCAGTTGATCTATCGCGAGCACATGCTGGAGGCCTTTACGGTGTTCAGCTTTCTGGCCGCGGTGTCGAAGCGGGCGTTGCTCGGCAGCAGCATTATCGTGCTGGCGTACCGCAATCCCGTGGTCATGGCCAAGATGCTGGCGAGCATCGATGTGTTGTCGGGTGGAAGGGTTATCTTTGGTGCGGCCGCTGGTTACATGGAAGGTGAGTTCGACGCCCTGGGGGCGCGCTTCGAGGAGCGCGGGGACGTGAGCGACGAGTACCTGCGGATCATCCGCGAGATATGGACGCACGACCGGACGAGCTTCAGCGGCAGGTACTTCAACTTCGACAACGTGTCCACCTCGCCGCGGCCGGTGCAGCAGCCGGGTCCGCCCATCTGGATCGGCGGGCGCAGCAAGCGCGCCATGCGGCGGGCGGTGGAGTTGGGCGACGGGTGGCATCCCATCGGGCTCACCGCGGAGGAGATGAAGGAGGGGAGGGCCTACATGGCTCGGCTATGCGAGCGGCGGCATATCGACCGGGTGCCGGTCATGTCGCTACGCGCCAACCTCCTCGTCGAAGGGGTCTCGGAACCGGTGGGGCCATACGCGGGCCGCGCCGGCAACACGCCGTTCAAGGGGGACCCTTCACTGATCCGGGATCGCGTCGCCGAGTTCGAGGAAGCCGGCGTGGAGCACATCGTGCTGGACATGGCGACCCTGTCGCACGCGAGCTTCCTGCGAACCCTCGATGTCTTCGCCGCCAAGGTGAGGGCCTGAGGCCGACTACATCCCCAGCAGCTCGCGCGAGATCCGCTCCGTCCGGGAGCGCACCTCGGCGGCGTTCTCCTGCTCGTTCACCACCGCTAGCGCTCTCTTGAGAGGGCCGAGCCCGCCGCAGTAGTCCGAGCCGAAGACCACGCCATTGGATCCCATCACGTCGGTGAGAAAGGGAAGGGCCTTGGGCCTGACGCTGGCCGTGTCGATGAGGAAGTGCTCGAGGAAGATGTCGGAGTAGCGCTTGTCGCCGTCCGGGCCCCTGTGCTTCCAGGACATCCTCTGCACCAGCAGGGGGATGCCGCCGCCGCCGCTTCGTATGATCACCTTGAGGTTCGGATGGCGGTCGAAGACGCCGCCGGCGATCATGCGCATCACGCATTCGTTCACGCTCGCGTCCGACAGCACGGCATAGGAGACTCCGGCGCCGCCGTCCTCGAGCCGCTGGAGGGTCGGGTCCTTGGCGTTGCCGCTGCCGTGAAGGAACAGCGGCAGACCGAGTTCCGACACCTTGGCGAAGACGGGATCGAACTCCGGTAGGTCCACCTTCATCTCGCCGTCCACCCGCGGGTAGATGAGCACCGCCTTGAAGCCCCGGGACGCCATCCGCTCAATCTCTTCCACCGACGCTTCGATGTTCTTGAAAGACAGGGCGGTGATGCCCGAGAACCGGTCCGTGTGGCCGCCGATGCGCTCCGCCAGCACGTCGTTGGAAAGCCGCGCCATCTCCATGGCGTCGGCTCCATCGAGCTGGTCGGCGTCTTCGCTGGCGCCCTGACTGACGAGCTGGAAATCGATGCCCGCCTCGTCCAGCTCGGTCAGCCGCTTCTCGAAGTCGGCCGAGTCGTAGTCGTCGACTTTCGGCGCTTTCCCGGCCTTCTGCCGAAACGCGTTCACCAGTTCCGGGGCGGTATGGTGCGAATGCCAGTCGATCAGCATGGGTTCCTCCCGTGGCGCCGGCGCGGCCGGCCGCTCGTTGTTGAAGCGGGGATTATAGGACCCTACCGTCAACGGGGTCAATGCTCCGGCGCGCGCGACGCGGATGGCGCGCTGTCGGGGCGTGAATTTGACTGGGTTACGCGGTTGGGCTAATCGTGAGGCAACATCATGAAAGCCCCGTCACCGCGGTTTGCAAGCGTCGACGGGCTTGTCCGGAGGAACTTCATGGCCACTGCTGTCATCGACGGTATCGAGATCTACTACGAAACCTGCGGCTCCGGGACACCGATCCTGATGCTCGCGCCCGGCGGGTTCGATTCCACCATCGAGAAGTGGCGGGTGGCCAGCGCCTGGACCGGCATTGACGCCCTGGCCAGGCTCGGTACGGAGCACCAGGTCATCGCCTACGACCGGCGCGAAGCGGGGCAATCCGGGGGGCGGGTGGAACGCCTCACCTGGACCGCGTACGCGCGCGAGGGCAAGCAGCTCCTGGACCACCTCGGGATCGATTCGGCCTTCGTCATGGGGGGCTGCATGGGCTGCTCGGTGGCCCTTTCCTTCGGCGTCAACTACCCGGAGGCGACCCGCGGCATGATTCTGCACTGGCCGGTGGGCGGATACCGCTGGAAGACGGCGAGCCAGGCGCGTTTCGCCGCCCACCTGAACTTCGTGCGGGAGAACGGCATGCAGGGCGTCGTCGACCGGGCCTCCAAGGGGGCCACCTTCTGGACCGACCCGGAGTCCGGCCCCTGGGCCTCGGTCATCGCCCGGGACAGCGCGTTCGCCGAACGCTTCGCCAGTGAGGACCCGGAGCGCTACATGGGCATCATCGCCACCAGCGGGCCGGACCTGTTCGACCGCGACACCGCCACCGGCGCCACGCCCGAGGAAGTCATGGGCATCAAGGCGCCAGCCGTGATCATGCCGGGGGACGATCCCTCTCACGCTACCTCCGGGGCTCACTACCTGCGCGAATGCCTGCCCAACGGGGAGTTCTGGAACGTCATGCCGCCGGACCAGACCACCGAGAACGTGTGCGAGCGCGCGCTGGAGTTCACCCGGGTCCACAAGTAACGACGTATCGCCGCCGATGGCACTGTTCATCAAGGCTGAAGAGCTCGAGGGCCTCATCTCCATCACCGAGGCCGTCGACGCCATGGAGAAGGGCTTTGCTTCCCAGGAGGACCACCCCATCTTCAGTCTTCCGCGCCAGCGGATGCTGGCGGACAATCGCCGCATTACCGTTCATTCCGGGGGCTGCGTGCCCCTGGGCGTGGCCGGGACCTTCGTCCACTACGAACGCCACAACTACACGGCCGAGGACCAGAGCTACGGGGCGGTGGGGAAGCGGGTCTACGTCAGCTACGACAGCGAGACCGGCGGGCTGCTGGCCGTCATCGCCGGCTGTCCGCCCCTTTACCGGCGCCAGACCGCGGAAGACGAGTTCGCCACCGAAACCGCCATCACCAGCGCCGTCGGCACCCGGCGCATGGCCCGGGAGGACGCTCGCGTGCTGGGGATCTTCGGCAGCGGCCGCCAGGCCCGGTGTCACCTGGAGGCCATGTGCGCCATCCGGCCCATCACGGAGGTCAAGGTCTACAGCCGCGAAGCCGGCAACCGGCGCGCCTTCTGCGAGACCATGCAACCCTACGTGGACGCGGAGCTCAAGCCCGTGGAACGGCCCGAGGACGCGGCCCGGAACGTGGACATCATCGTCTCCGCCACCGGCAGCAACTTCCCGGTGGTCTTCGGGCGATGGCTCGAGGAGGGGGTCCACGTCACCTCCATCGTCGGCAGCAACAAGGAGCTCTTGATGGAAGGGCTGGTGAGCCGCCCGCGCCGGGAGCTGGACGACGAGGTGCTGGCCCGGGCCGACGTGATCGTCGCGACTCTCGTTCAGCAGGGCATCCAGGACGAGCAAGGCGACTTGCTGGAGCCCGTACGGAACGGCGTGATCACCTGGCAGGACGTCAAGGACCTGAGCGCGCTGGTGACCGGCAAGGTCCAGGGACGCCGGAGCGATCGGGACGTCACCCTCTTCAAGCAGAACAGCGATCAGGGCGTGGGATACATGGCCCTGGCGCGGCTGGCCCACGACAAGGCCCGGGCGGCCGGCGTCGGCATGGAGTTCTGATCACACGGCAACAAGGCGTGGGTGGTTCGCGCCCGCGGTCATTTCCCGTCGAGAGACCCCGTTGAGCGCTCTCGAGCGTCACCGCTACTTTTTTCTGGCCTCCCTCGGAACGGTCCTTTACGTAACCTGTCTCGGGTTGCGGGACCTGTGGTTTCCCAACGAGCCCAACGTCGCCCAGACCGCCCTCGCCATGTACCTGAGCGGGGATTGGATCGTGCCGCGCCGCATGGGGGTCGTGTGGCTCGACTATCCGCCGTTGATCTACTGGGCGGGCTCCCTCTCTTCCGCCATGCTCGGCGCCATGAGCGAGGTGTCGTTGCGGCTGTCCTCGGCCCTGGGCGCTATTGCCCTGGCGCTTGGCACCTGCGCCCTGGGCTCGCGTTGGTTCGGGCCTTCCGCCGGGCTATGGGCGGGTTTCGTGCTGCTGACGTTCCCCCAGTTCGCGTTTCAGGCAGTCGGCTACCGTCCGGACATGCTGTTCAGCCTGTTCATCGCCTCCGGGCTCCTGGTCTACGCTTCCGGCGCCGGCCCGGCGCCGTGGTTGCCGGCGCGGGTCGCGGGGTTCGTCCTGTTCGGCCTGGCCATGCTGACGAAGGGTCCTTTGGGACTCCTGCTTCCCGGCCTGGTGCTGTGCCTGTGGCATGGCGCGCGGCGGGAGTGGCGTCCGCTCGTCATGCTGGCCCCCCTCGCCCTGGTGAGCCTGGCGCTGTACCTGGCGTGGTTCATCGCGTGCGCGTATCAAACCGGCGCGGGCAACGTCCTGCTGGAGCTGTGGCAGCAGAACGCGGCGCGTTTCGCAAGCGGGTCCCGCGGGCATGCCCGTCCCGTGTACTACTACGCCGCGACGATATGGCACGACATGGCGCCGTGGAGCCTGCTGCTGCCGTTGGCGTTGTGGTGGATCTGGCGCCAGCGCGCCTGGAGGGACCCCCGGCAGCAGTTGTTGCTGTGGTGGTTCGGGGTATTCTTCGCGTTTCTTTCCGTTGCCGCGACCAAGCGTCAACTGTACCTGTTGCCCGCCTACCCGGCGGCCGCACTCTTCGTCGGCCAATGGGTCGCGTCGGTCGTCGGCGGACAGGCTGGGTTCGGCAGGCTCGAGCGGCGCTTCGCCACGGTCGCGGCCGTGCTCGCGGGTTCCCTGCCGGTCCTCCTGGGCGGCGCCCTGCTGTCGGCGGCCCTGGGCGTGGACCTGCTCGCGCAGCGGCTCGCGCTGGACCCTTCGGAGACGGCGGTTGCCCGGAGTCTTCGGGCGCCGGGTCTCGGGATCGGCCTCGTGAGCGTCGCTGCGGGCCTTTGGGTCCTGCGCGCGCGGCGTTACCCCGACCTGCCGCGGGCATTGTGCCGGCTCGCCATCGGTCTCGTCCCAATCTATTTCCTCGTGTTGTGCTGGTTCATGCCCCGGTTCAATCCGGTCAAGACCTACGAGCCGGCGGGACGCTGGATAGCGGGTAACGTCGGTTCGGAAACCGTGGTCGGGCTCGCCAATCCGCGCCGGGGACGGGCCAAGATGGCCGCGTTCGGGTTCTATTCACGGCGCAATGTGGAGCTTCTGGACACCGAGGAGGCGATCGAGCGCTTCCTGCGGGACCATCCGGGCTCCGCCGCGCTTCTGGCCGGCGACGCCGCGGAGGCGATTTACGGCCCGGCCAACAGCGATTGGCAGCTTCAGGTGGTGAAGGATTTGATGGCCGGCGGAGACCGGTACTTCGTCCTGCGGCGCCGATAATGGAGCCGGCGCAGCCGTCACCGGTCGCTTTTCGTTTCTTATCCCCGCCCCACGTGTTAGATTCGGGATATGGAGAGGCATCCGATGAAAAGGTTCCTGGTATCCTTCGCGGGCTTGTTCCTGTTTGCTGCGTTGTTCGCCGTCCCGTCGAGCGCGCAGCAGGTCACCGCAGAAGACCTGGCTCAGAGGGTGACGAAGGCCCAGTTCACGTTCCGTGACTTCGAGAGGGATCCGCGGATGACGTGGTTCCGGCAGAATGTTCGTTACGCCAAGGGGCTTCTCATCATGCCGGTGCTGGTCAGGGGAGGGTTCTTTTTCGGCGGCTCCGGGGGCAGGGGCGTGTTGCTGGCCCAGGACGCCGCGGGCACGTGGAGTAATCCCGCCTTCTACGACGTGGGTTCCGCTTCTTTCGGCCTCCAGTTCGGCGCCGCCGGTGGGCAGGTCATCCTCATGATCATGACCGACCGAGGCCTGAGGAGATTCCTCAACGACAAGTTCCAGCTCGGCGCCGACGCCAGCATCAGCGTGGGTCCCGAAGGGATCGGGGCCAAGGCCGAGATCTTCGACATCTTTTCGTTCTCCCGCGTCAAGGGAATATTCGCGGGTCTCACCATCGAGGGCGGGGTGGTGGTGGTCAACCGGGCCGACAATCAGACCTACTACGGACAGACCAAGATCTCTCCACGGGATATCCTGCTCCGAAGAAAGTACAAGAACCCGCAGGCGGACGACCTTATCCGGGTCCTCGCCAAAGCGTCGCGGTAGTGTGGCGCACGGGCGGGTAAAGCCGGGCAGGGGAGGGTTTGAAACCCGCCCCTATGCGGCCGGCATGAACTTGTAGAGCGTCACGTCCTCGGTGACGTCCTCGAACACCACCTCCACCGGTTGGTCGCATTCGAGCTTGTCCGGCGACTCGTTCACCACGTTACTTACCATCCGCGGGCCTTCGTCCAGTTGAATGACCGCGAACACGTAGGGTATCTCCCCCTCGAAGCCCGGGTGGTACGCCCGGTGGTATACGCCGAAGGAGTGGATCCTGCCCCGGCCGGAGGCCTTCGTCCAGTCCCACTCCGTGCTCCAGCAGTGCGGGCAGGTGGAACCGGGCGGGAACCAGTAGCCGCGGCATTGGCGGCACTGCGGCAACAGCAGCTCGCGGCGCTTGCAGCCCTCCCAGAAAGGCTCGGACTCGATGGTGGGATACGGCAACGGCTTGGTGTACTCGCTCATGACGCATCTCTTGCGAGGATCATGGCGGACTGGCAGGCGGTGTTGCCGCCGTGTCCGCTCACCAGGGCTATCTCGGCATCCTTGACCTGCCGGTCCGGGCCGTGCTCGTGACGGACCTGCCGGACGCCCTCGACGATCTGCAGCATGCCCTCGGTATGGCCCTCCGAGAGCTGCCCGCCCGAGGTGTTGGTGGGCAGCCGTCCGCCCAGCCTGAGGGCTCCGGAGGCGGCGAAGGGGCCGCCCTCGCCCTTTCCGCAGAAGCCGTAGTCCTCGAGCTGCAGCAGCACCATCTGGGTGAAGCAGTCGTAGAGCTGGGCGGTGTCCACATCGTCGGGGCCGATGCCGGCCATGCGGTAGGCCGCCTCGCCGGCCTCCTTGGCTCCGGTGGTGAGCATGTTGCTCTCCTCGAACCAGCCGCTGAGGCGGTTGCCGAAACCGAAGCCCATGATATAGGCCGGCGGATTCTTGAGGTCCTTGGCGCGTTCCGCCGAGGTCACCACCACCGCGGCGGCGCCGTCGATGTAGATGCTGCAGTCGTAGAGGCAGAGCGGATCGACGATCATCCGGGCGCCCAGGTACTCCTCAATGGTCAACGGTTTCTGGAAGAAGGCGTTGGGGTTCCGGCTCGCGTGCTCCCGGAACGCCACCGCGATGTGCCCCAGTTGTTCCTTGGTGGTGCCGTAGAGTTTCATGTGGCGCCGGGCGGAGACCGCGTAGTTGGACGGAGCGCCGAACCAGCCGAACTCCGGCCCGAACTCTCCCTGGTTCTGAATGCCGATGTTGACCCGCTTGCGCGCCGCTTCGGTGCGGTGCGTGCGCGACCAGGTATCCCGCCCGAACCCGACCACGGCCGTGTTGCAGAGCCCCGCGTCGATGGCCATGCAGGCCATGGCCACTCCCAGCACCTGACTCGCGCCGCCGTTGTCCGTCGAGGTGCTGTAGGTGACGTTCAGGCCCAGCGCCTCGCCCACCCGCTGGTGGTGGCAATAGACGTCGTCGGGCCCCCGCGTGATCAGCCCGTCCACGTCCGCCTTGGTCAGCCCCGCGTCCGCGATGGCGTTTCGCGCCGCCACCGCGAACATCCCGATGGGACCCATCTCCGGCACCTTGCCGAGCTTGCTGTGCCCGACCCCGGCGATGGCGTACTTGCCTAGAAGGTTGCTCATACGATTCCTCCTGGTGGCCCGTGGGATGGTTCAGTCGACCCGAGAGCCACGATACATGAAACGGGAGGCTTGGGCGAGGGGTGTCCGCGGTCTCGGCATACCCGGCAAACGGCGCGCATGACGGCCAGGAAAGAAGGGCGCCTGCACCGAAGAAATAATCCTGAACCGCCGGTACGTGTTGCGGAACGTGAGGGTGGGGGGTGGTGGAGCCGATGGGGATCGAACCCACGACCTCTAGATTGCGAACCTAGCGCTCTCCCAGCTGAGCTACGGCCCCACGCTGCTTGCAGATCTCAAAGGTAGCACTCATCGATCCGCAAGTAAACGAGCATCCGTCCCCTTGACACGCCGCCAGCGAGTTTCGTACGCCTGCCTTCAGCATGAGAATCGCGTACTTCGATCTCATCTCCGGAATCAGCGGAGACATGACGGTGGCGGCGCTTCTGGACCTGGGGGTGTCGCGCCAGCGCCTTCGGGGTGAGCTGGACAAGCTCAAGGGCGTCGATTTCCGCGTCCGGGTGGGGAGGAAGAGCGTCAACGGCATCCGGGCGGGTCGGTTCCAGGTCATTGCCGGGAAGGGCCAGCCCGGACGGCGCTGGTCCGGCATCCGCCACCTGATCCAGCGGAGCGGTCTCTCCGCGGACGTGAAGGCTCGCGCCATCGCGATCTTCTCGAAACTGGCCGAGGCCGAGGCGAAGGTCCACGGGGTCTCGCCGGAGGACGTTCATTTCCACGAGGTCGGGGCGGTGGACTCCATCGTCGATGTCGTCGCCGTCGCCATCGCGACGTGTCACCTGGACATCGATGCCTTTGCCTGTTCCGCGGTGCCGCTGGGCCGTGGCCTGACCTGTTCGCTGCACGGCGTGCTGCCGGTTCCGGCGCCGGCGACACTGGAGTTGCTGAAGGGTTTCCCGGTCGAAGACGCCCGTCTGGAAGCTGAGAACGTCACCCCCACGGGTGCTGCCATCCTTTCGGTCCTCGTTTCGCGGAAGGGCGAGACTCCGGCCATGTGTATCGATGGTACGGGTTACGGCGCGGGAACGCTGGAGTTCCCCGACCGGCCCAACGTCCTGCGGATCGTGCTGGGAGAGGCCGCGCCCGCGCTGGGCCGCGACCGCATGCTCGTGATCGAGACCCACATCGACGACATGAACCCGGAGATCTACGACTACGTGCTGGATCTGTTGTTCGCCGCCGGCGCCCGCGACGTGACGCTGTCGCCGGTCCAGATGAAGAAGAACCGGCCGGGCACGTTGTTGCGCATCGTCGCGGAGCCCGAGCTCAGGGACGCGCTCGCCGGGATCGTGCTGCGGGAGACATCGACCCTTGGTGTGCGGTGCTACCCGGTGGAGCGGCTGGTGTTGCGGCGCAGCACACAAAAGCTCAAGACCCGTTTCGGCACCCTTACAGTGAAGGTCGCGGAGGAGCCCGGTGGCGGGAAGAGGGCGACGCCGGAGTACGACGAGGCGCGGAAGGTCGCGGCGTCGAAGAAGGTGCCGTTGAAGGCCGTCTACGACGAGGTTAGCCGCTGCTTCCATGCCTAGTGTCCTGCCCCACGTAATTCTTGACGGGACACTAGCGCTCACATGATCTGCTTCAGGTAGTCGAGTTGGACCTGCCGCTGGAACAGGCTTCCCAGTTCCGGCCGAATCTCCTGCGGTCCGCCCGCGCTCGGGACGCCGAGGAAAGGGATCTTCCCGAGGCAGGGGACTTTGGTCATCTCCTGGAGGGTCCGCGCGTTGGTGGCGGTGGCGGGGGTGCCCTCGCTCTCCATGTCGTTCAGGATGTAGCCGCAGATGTTCAGACCCATGCACGCTCCGTGTTCGAGGGTCAGGACGGCGTGGTTGATGGCGCCGAGGCGGTTGCCCACCACCACCAGCACCGCCAGGCCCAACTCCCGCGCCAGGTCCGCGTAGGTGTAGTCGGCGACCAGCGGCACCATCAGGCCTCCAGCGCCCTCCACGAGCATGAGGTCGTGGGCCGCGCCCATGTCGCGGCACAGCCGCACCAGGAAATCCGGCCGGATCCGGACGGCGGCGTGGGCCGCGGCCACGCTGGGGGCCGCGGGGACTCCCAGCCGGTAGGGGCAGATCCGGTCGATGGCCTGGTTGCTGCCGGCCGCGGCCTTGAGGAAGGTCGCGTCCTGGGGCACCAGGTGACCCTTCTCGTTGCGGCACCCGGACTCCGCGGGCTTCATCACCCCAACCTTGAATCCCGCGTCCTTGAAAGCGGCGGCGAGCCCGCACGCCACCAGGGTCTTGCCGACACCGGTGTCGGTGCCGGTGATGAAGAAGCCGCGGCTCATCGGGCTTCCGTGACTTGCCGGATGGAGTCCCGCACCACGGTCACCAGGGTCTCCATTTCGCTCTCGCTGATGGAGAGGGGCGGCAGCATGATGAGGGTGTCTCCGAGCGGACGCACGATGACGCCCCGGCGCCGGGCTTCCAGCACCACCTGGTTGGCGACCCTGAGCCCGGGGTCATAACGTTCCCCGCGCTCCTTGTCCCTCACCAACTCCATCCCGGTCATGAACCCGCGCTGGCGTATCTCGCGTACGTGGGGGAGGGCGAGGACGTCTTTCCGGAGCCGGTCCTCCAGCCAGGCGATCTTGACGGGGACCTTCTCCATCAGCGCGTCCTTCTCGAAGATGTCGAGCCCGGCCAGCGCCACCGCGCAGCCCAGGGGGTTGCCGGTGTAGGTATGGCCGTGGAAGAAGCTCTTGAACTCGCCGTAATCGCCCAGGAACTCCGAGAAGATATGCTCGGTGGCGAAGGTCGCGGCCAGCGGCAGATAGCCGCCGGTGATGCCCTTGCCGACGCACATGAGGTCCGGGCTGACGCCGTCATGCTCGCAGGCCCACATCCGTCCGGTGTGGCCGAAGCCCGTGGCCACCTCGTCCGCGATGAACAGGACGCCGTTGTCCGCGCAGATGTCGCGGATCGCCTTGACGTAGCCGGCGGGCTGAGGCCACATGCCTGCGGCTCCCTGCATGACCGGCTCCATGATGAAGGCCGCCAGCCGGTCCTTCTCCCGGCTGACGGTGTCCCGGGCCTCCGCCACCGACCGCTCCGTGGCATCGGCCTCACCGAGGCCCTGCTCCCGCTGGTACGCGTAGGGAGGCTTTACTGCCAGGGCGGGGAACAGCAGGTCCCGGTGGAAATGGTGGAACAGGTCGCTGTAGCCCACGCTCATGGCTCCCACCGTGTCTCCGTGATAGGACTCCTCCAGCCGCGCGAACAGGGTCCTGCGGGCTTCGCCCCGCAGTTGCCAGTACTGGACCGCTAGCTTGAGCGCCACCTCCACCGCCGTGGCGCCGCTGTCCGAGTAGAACACGCGGGTGAGGCCCTCCGGCACCAGGGCCGCCAGCCGGGCGGCCAGCTCGATGCCGGGCGCATGGCTCAACCCCAGGAAGGTCGAGTGGGCAATACGGTCGGTCTGGGCCTTGAGCGCCTCGTCCAGCTCCGGACGGCGGTGGCCGAACAGGTTGCACCAGAGCGACGACACCCCGTCGAGGTAGCGGTTGCCGTCGACGTCAATGAGATAGCTGCCTTCCCCCTCGGCGATGATGCAAGGGTCTTCGCCCATCCACTCCTGCATCTGGGTGAAGGGGTGCCACAGGTGCGCGTGGTCCATGCGCTTCAGGGTCTCGTACTTGTTGCTCATGTATTCATCCGGAATCGGGTTCGGGGCGACCGTCGGTCGCCGCTACGGTTGTGATCGTCGTGTCGGTACCGCTAGTGTGGTGTCTGGTTAATTCGCAGCATAATCTGCGGGTCTTTTTCGCCGTCGGCGGCGTTGCTCTTCCTCGCGTGGTACCCGCCACTGCTC
>JAPPHF010000075.1 GCA_028821115.1 Deltaproteobacteria bacterium
GCCCGCCACTGCTCGTCATCGCGCCTTGCCGACAACGAAAAATCCTCCGCATCTTGGTCTGGAATTGGACGTTACATGCCACTAGTCCCGCCCCGACTGCGGCCCCCGCATTCTCCGCTCGATCTCGGCAACCCGCCGCCACAGCGCGGGCAGCTTCGGCAAGAGCCGCATGGCCCGGAGCCATTGCTTGTGAGGCGCGGCCTCCAGGAGACCGGACAGCACGGACCCCGGGGGAACCGACTGCAGGACGTTGCTCTTGGGTCCGATGATCGACCGGTCACCGACCGCCACGTGATCGCTGATGCCGACCTGTCCGGCGACTACCACGTCGTCGCCCAAGACCGCGCTGCCGCCAATGCCCGTCTGGGCTACGATCAGACAACGCTGGCCAACCACCACATTGTGCCCGATCTGCACGAGATTATCGATCTTCGTCCCGGCCCCGATCTGGGTGCTGCCGATGGTGGCCCGATCCACGGTGGTGTTGGCGCCGATCTCCACGCCGTCGGCGATCTCCACGATGCCCGCCTGGGGTACCTTGAGCCGCGCCGGACCGTGCCCGGCGTAGCCGAACCCATCGCTCCCGATGACGACCCCCGCGTGGAGAATGACCCCGTCGCCGATGCGGCAGCGGTCCTCCACGGTCACGTTGGGATGGAGCACGCAGCCCTCGCCCACTTGTGCTCCGGTGCCGATGGTCACACCGGACATGAGCACCGTCCGTTCCCCGACCCTGGCGTTCCTGCCCACGTAACAATGTGGATAGACGGCGACTTCGGCGCCGATGGCTGCCGTGGAATCGATGGCGGCCACGGGGCTGATGACGGCGTCGTGCGCCGGCGGGGGATTGAACAACGCGTGGATCCGGACGAATGCGCGGTAGGCGTCGTCGACCCGCAGGAGGTTCAGGGCGGCGCCGCCTGCCGGTTCGTCGGCCACGATCACCGCGCTGGCCCTGCAGGAAGCGAGGAATCGCCGGTACCGCGGATGGCCGACAAAGGCGATGTCTCCCGGACCCGCGTCCTCGATGGACGCCACCCTCTCGATGGTCACGTCAGGGTCGCCGATCACCCGTCCGCCCACCAGCTCGGCGAGGTCCGCGAGCGATTTGCCTGAGCTCGTCACCTGTTCTTGTCGGCGGGCTTGTTCTGGAAACGCTCGTTGTAGAGCTTGATCACCTCGTCCGTGACGTCGGTCCCCTTGTCGGTGTAGAGCAACTGGCTTCGTTCGAGGATCATGGTGAACTTGCCCGTCTTGCCCAATTCTCCGATGATCTTTTGCAGGTCCTTCAGTATCTCGTCGGTCAACTCGCGCTCTCTCAAGGACAGCTCTTCCCGCACGTCCCGCATACTGCGTTCCCAGTCTCGCACGCGGAGCTGCAATCGACGCTGAGCCTTGGCCCTTTCACTGGCCTTCATCAGCACGGCCTGCTTCTCCAGGTCCCTTCGCTGCTTGTCAATGGATGCCTTTTCCTTTTCCAGTGCATCCCGCTCGTCCTTGAGGCCGGCCTGAAAGGTAGCGCGGGCGGCTTGTCCCCGCTTCGACTGGCTCATGGCCTTCTGCAGGTTCACGAAGCCGACCTTCAGCTCCTGACCCCACGCCGGACCGATCAGCGCCGCCGACAACAGTACAACCAGGAAGATTCGAATCGCCATGACTACCAGACTACCTCCCGTGCCGGCGTTGTCAAAGCCCCCCCAATGCTCCGATCGCGAAGCCCAGGACTTCCTTGCTATCGGACGGGTCGGCGTTCAGCGGATACGCCCAGCTTAACCTTACCGGGCCAATGGGCGATTGCCACCGCATCGCCAAACCCAGCGAGCGCTTGAGGTCCTCGATGCCGATGTTCTCGGACGGCCCGAAGGCTTGCCCCTGGTCGAAGAACAACGAGCCCCTGAACCCCCACTGGTTGAGGATCGGGAAGTGCAACTCCGTCTTCAGGATCAACTGCTTGTTGCCCCCGATATTCTCGGGATCATCACAGTCCGGATCATCGTCGGGGCATTCCCGCGGGCCTAGGGTGCGGTACTCGAAACCACGCACGGAGTTGATTCCACCGGCGAAGTAGCGCTCGAAGAGCGGCAGTTCGCGGTCGGTCCAGGAGGCCGCGTAGCCGATTCGACCGCCCAGCATCACGGCGAAATTCTCGCCCCATTCGAAGTTCTTGAAGATGGGGTAGTACCAGGTCAACGAGGCGTCGCTCCGCATGAAGCGGTTGTCGCCTCCCAGTCCCGCGAGCTTGACGGACATCACCGAGCGAGTGCCGGCGGTAGGCACGAAGAAGTGATTGCGCGTGTCGTACGAGAGCCTCGGCCTGACGGCGCTGGTAAGGGAGGTACCGGGCTCGATGCTCGACGGAGCGTCGTCGTCCACGTCCGTGATCTTGGAACGGACCAGCTCGTAGCCGATGCCCGCGTGGAGATGATCCAGGATGGAAAAGCCTGGCTCCGCGTCGAGCGCGTCGGCGTCGAGGATATCCGCGCGCCGTCCGAAGTAGGGCAGCCGGATGTAGCGAATCGGCGCGCTGATGCGGGTGGCGAAACCGCTGCGCCGGTTGGTCCAGGAAGCGTATTCCGCGGTGGTATGGAAGACGTCGAAACCGAGGTCCGCGCGGCTGTCCAGGACGCGCGGCTCCACCAGGCCGAGCACGATGTCCTGATCCACCCTGCTGAGGGTCAGGTTGGCAGATACCCGCCTGCCGGTTCCGAACAGGTTGCGCTCCTCGAGCGACGTCTGGAAGGAGAAAGCGCTGGCGGTGCTGTAGCCGGCGCCGATGCTGAACGTGCCGGTGGGCGCCTCCTCGACCTTGACCAGCAGGTCCACCTGGTCCTTCTCCCCGGACTTTTCGGTGGACACGGTGACGTCCTTGAAGAAACCCGTCCGCAACAGGGCGTTCCGGCTCTCTCGTATCCTGGCCGAGGAGAACCGCGCCTTCTCAGCCACCTCCAGCTCGCGGCGAATCACCTTGTCCCTCGTCTTGACGTTGCCCGCGATCTTCACCTCGTCGAAAAAGACCGTCGGCCCGCGCTTGATCATGTAGGTCACGTTCACCAGGCGTCCCTGGGGATCGAACCTGGTCGCCGGAGAAACTTCGGCGAACGCGTAGCCGCGGTCGGCGTACCGTTGTTGCAGCGCCGTCACGTCGTTGAGGAGCCGGCTCCTGCGGAAAATCTGTCCTGAGGTCAGGCTGACGTTTCCCAGCAGTCTTTCGGGATCTCCGTCCAGATCTCCCCCGAGCTTCACGGCGCCGACCCGGTAACGTTCGCCCTCCTGTACCCGGATGACGACCTCCAGCCCCTCGCCCCGGGTCAGGATGATGGGCTCGTCGATCTTGTGATCCACGAATCCGTGATCGTAGTAGAGGGAGGACAGCAGCGCGGTGTCGTTGGTAAGGACGTCGGGGTCCAGGATACCCCGGGTGCTGAACGGGAGGAACCACTCCTCCTTCGTGTTCATGACGTCCTTGAGCTCGTCGTCGGAAAACTCCCGGTTGCCCTCGAAGGTGATCTTCTGGATCCGTAGCGTCTTGCCTTCGATGATCGTCAGGGTAACGACGGTCTGGTTGTTCTCCTCCGGCGTCAGCACATAGTCGACGCGCGTGTTGACGTGTCCCGCCTCGCTGTAGACCCTCAGCACCCGCTGCAGACCTTCCTGGAGGCGGCTCGCGTCGAGGGCCGTGCGCGGCCGGATACCGAGGGCGGCCTCGATATCGTCCGTCGAGACCTTGTCATTGCCCACTATGTCCACCTGCTTGACGTAAGGCCGTTCCTTGACCGTATAGGTCAGGATTCCGTCGGCGGACAAATCCGCGCTCACGTCGTCGAAAAAGCCCATGCGGTAGATGGCCTTGACGTCGCGATCCACCACATCCTGGTCGAAGGACTGCCCTTGCTGCGCCTGGATGCTCAGCCGGATGGCGTCCTCTTCGACCCTGAGGTTGCCCTGGACACGAACCTCGTTGACGAGGGAAGCGGCAGCGATGAAACCGTTCAACGCCGCCACCCAGAACACGACGGCGATGAATGCCGCGACAGTTTTACTGGTGGTGATCCACACGAGCCCGTACACGAAAACGGCTTGAATTTACCTGTGATCTGCTAACAAGTTCCCGCGCCGTTGTAAAGCATGGAACGCCGCCGGAAGGCATGTATTCGAGACGGAGGCGCCGTCTCGGAACGCTCCCTTGGTCGCTTCGGAAAGCTCCCTTGGTCACGGCGTAAAGGGATGCAGCCGGCCGCCGCGAAGCTCGAGCTGCCGGTTCATCCGGGCGGCCAGGTGGCGGTTGTGAGTCGTGACGATCAGGCCCAGCCCGCGTTTCTCGTTGAGTCCGCACAGCAGGTCCTCGATCTCTCCCGCGGTAGCGGGATCGAGATTGCCCGTGGGTTCGTCGGCAAGCATGACCCGCGGCCCCAGAATCAGCGAGCGAGCGATCGCCACCCGTTGCTGTTCGCCGCCGGAGAGCTCGCCCGGGCGGTGCGTCAGGCGATGTCCGAGACCGACGGTCTCCAACAACTCGAGCGCGGACGCACGCGCCCTGGTACGGTCCCAGCGCGCGATGAGGCCCGGCATCATGACATTCTCGAGGGCACTGAAGTCGGGCAGCAGGTGATGGAACTGGAAGACAAAGCCGATGGTACGGTTGCGCAACCCCGAGACCTCGTCATCGCTCCAGGCGGTTACGTCGCGTCCCTCATAGTGCAGTGTACCTCGGTCGGGGCGCTCGAGAGTGCCGATGATGTAGAGCAGCGTGCTCTTGCCGACGCCGGACTCGCCGACGATGGCGAGCCGTTCGCCCTGGCTCAATGACAGGTCGAGGTCCGCCAGCACGTCCACCTGCTTGCCACCTCCGCTGAAGGACTTCGCCAATCCCGTTACTTCGATCAACGCCGCCACGTTCCGCTACTCGTATCGAATGACGTCCACCGGGTGCAGCTTGGCCGCCTGCCGCGCGGGGTAGATGCTGGCGAGACAGCAGATCGCCAGGGAGGCCAGTGCCACCAGCCCGAAGTACAAGGGAGAGATGCTCACCGGCACGGTGGAGACCGGAAAGACGCCTTCCGGCAGCTCGATGAACTGATAGCGTTGGAGCGCCAGCGCCAGCACGTACCCGATGATCACCCCGCACAGCGTACCGACGGCGCCGATGACCCATCCCTTCAAGAGAAAGATCAGCCGTATGCTGCCACGGGAGGCGCCCATGGAGCGCAGCACCGCGATGTCCTTGCGTTTTTCCATCACCACCATGATCAGCGTCGAGACGATGTTGAACGCCGCGATCATCACCATCAGCAGCAGCACCAGGAAATACACGGTCTTCTCCAGCCGCAGGGCGGCGAAGAGGTTGGGCCACAGGCGCGTCCAGTCCTCCACCAGATACCTCTCGCCCACCGCGCGCTGAATCTCCTCGGCGATGTCCCGAGCGTCCCCTACCTCGTCGACGGTGATCTCGATGCTGGTAGCGACCTTACCGATTCCGAAGAACTGCTGCGCATCCGCGAGGCCCAGGAAGACCAGGCCGCTGTCGTACTCGCGCATGCCTGAATCGAAGATGCCGACCACCGCGAACCGCCTGATTCGCGGGACGATCCCCACCGCGGTGGGGCTCCCGATGGGCGAAACCGCCTGCAGCGCGTCGCCTAGTTTTACCCGCAGCTTGGTCGCCAGCCGATCGCCGATGATGATTCCGGGGAGCTGCAGCGGGCGCCCGTCCACGACCACCGGCGTGCGCTCCTCGAGAGCGTTCAGGCGGCCCTGCTGCAGGTATGACTGGAGGTCCACGTGGGACCGGCCCGGGTCGATGCCGCGCACCAACACCCCGGTGACACGACTTCCCGCCGTCAGGATGATCTGTCCGGCAAGGGCCGGTGAGGCCGTCTTCACGTCATCGCGCTTCTCCAGTCGCGCCGCCAGCTCGTCGTAGCCCCTCAGGTAGGACGCCGGCCTGACCAGCTCGATGTGGGAGTGCAGGCCGAGGAGGCGGTCCCGGAACACCTCCTCGAACCCGGTCATCACCGCGATCGCAACGTTCAGGGTGACCACCGCGATCATCACCCCGAGGATGGAGATGAGCGTGAGCAGGGAGATGAACCGCTCGCTGCGTCGGGCCCGGAGATAGCGCAGCCCTACGAACAACTCGTACCGCATCGTCAGGTGCGCAGAAGCGGGAAAAGGATCACGTCACGGATCGAAGGCGAGTCGGTCAACAGCATGATCAGCCGATCAATGCCGATGCCCTCTCCGGCGGCCGGAGGCATGGCGTACTCGAGCGCGCGCACGTAGTCCTCGTCCACCTCGCAGGCGGTGTCGTCCCCGGCCCGCCGGGCGGCGGCCTGTTCCTCGAACCGTCGCCGCTGATCGTCAGGATCGTTCAGCTCGGAGAAGGCGTTGGCCAGCTCCCTGCCGCCGATGAAAAGCTCGAAACGGTCTACCAGGGCGGGGTTGGAGTCGTTCCGGCGCGCCAGAGGCGAAACTTCCAGGGGATAACCGGTGACGAAGGTGGGCTGGATCAACCGCGGTTCCACCAGGTGCTCGAAGATCTCCACCAGCAGCTTGCCTTGGCCCAGCCTGGGATCGAGATCGAGGCCGAGCTTGCCGGCAACCTTCCGCAGGTCTTCCGGGGTTGCCAGCTCCGACTCCTCCGCGCCGGCGTGCCGGACCACGCCCTGGGTCAGGGAAAGCCGCTGCCACGGCCTCTCCAGGTTGACCTCGTGCTCGCCGCAGGGAATGCGGAGGCTCCCGTGTATCTCCTCCGCCAGCGTCACGAAGAGCTCCTCGGTGAGCTCCATCATATCCTCGTAGTCGGCGTAGGCCTGATAGAACTCGAGCATGGTGAACTCGGGGTTATGGCGCGTGGAAATGCCCTCGTTGCGGAAATTCCGGTTCAGCTCGAACACGCGGTCGAAACCGCCCACCAGCAGCCGCTTGAGAAACAGCTCCGGCGCCACCCGAAGATAGAGGTCGAGGTCCAGGGCGTTGTGATGGGTCACGAAAGGCTTGGCCGCGGCGCCGCCCGCCATGGGCTGCATCATCGGCGTCTCGACCTCGAGGAATCCTCGTTGCTCCAGAAAGTCGCGCACAAGCCCGATGACCCGCGAGCGGTTGCGGAAAACCTCGCGGACCTCGGGATTGACCATCAGGTCCACGTAACGCTGCCGGTAGCGCGTCTCCACGTCCTTCAGGCCGTGCCACTTCTCCGGCAGGGGCCGTATGCACTTGGTCAGGAGGGTTACCTCCCTGGCCTGGATGGTGAGCTCGTCGGTGCGGGTCCGGAAGAGGCGCCCGCACACCCCCACGATGTCGCCCACGTCGAGGGACCGGACCCGTTCGTAGGCCTCGTCCCCCAGGCCGTCCCTGCGGGCGTAGACCTGCAGCCTTCCCGTCCCGTCCTCGACCTCGAAGAACGCGGCCTTGCCGTGCGGCCGGAGCGCCCGGATCCGGCCCCCCAGCGCGAACTCTTCCGGCAACGCTTCCAGTTCCGGTTGGGCGAGATTCCCGTGGCGGTCACGGATGTCCCGGGCCGTATGGCTGGGACGGAAGTCGTTGCGATACGCGGGAAGGCCGTCCGACTTGAGTTGCGCCACCTTGTCGCGGCGCGCCGCCACCTGTTCGTTGACTTCATCCATGTGGTGAGGACACTAGGCAGAATCACAGCATGCCAAGCTGCAGCTTGGCCGCGTCCGACATGAGGCTGGGATCCCAGGGCGGCTCCCAGACGATCTCGAGGTGCACGTCGTTGACGCCGTCCACCGCCCTGACCTTCTCCTCCACCTCCATGGGAAGCGATTGGGCGGCGGGGCAGTTCGGTGCGGTGAGGGTCATGGAGATGGAGGCGTTCCCGAGGGGATCCAACTCCACGCCGTAGATCAAACCCATTTCGTAGATGTTGACCGGGACCTCGGGATCGTAAACTGTCTGCAGGGCCTCGATGACCCGCTTCTCGATATCTTTCTGGTCCGCAACGGTTTCCACGAACTCTCTCCCGCTCCGCTACTCGGTGCTGACCGCCTTTTCCTTGCCGTCCAGGGCCGCGCGCAACGCATGCCACGCCAGCGTAGCGCACTTGACGCGCGCCGGATAGTCCCGGACGCCCGCGAATGCCGCCAGCTTGCCCATGTCCGGGGGATCGGACTCCACGCCGTCCGCGGGCGCAACCATCCGGTGGAAGCGCTCGAAAAGACTCACGGCATCCTCACGCGTTTGCCGCTTCAGGCTTTCGGTCATCACCGACGCGGAGGCGATGGAGATGGCGCAGCCCGTACCCTCGAAGCGGATGTCCTTCACCTGGCCGTCTTCCACCTGCAGATGGACCGTGACCTTGTCGCCGCACAGGGGATTGATCCCTTTGGCGCTTCGATTGGCTTCCGCCAGCGGGCCGAAGTTGCGCGGCCGGCGGTTGTGATCCAGGATCAGCTCCTGGTAGAGGTCCCTCAGGTCAGACACCTCGGAACAGCCTCCAGGCCTTTTCCAGACCGTCGGCCAAGGCATCGACCTCGGCCTCGACGTTGTAGCACGCGAACGACGCGCGCACCGTAGCCGGCACGCCGAACCGCTCCATGACCGGCATGGCGCAGTGATGTCCGGTCCTCACGGCGATCCCTTCCTGATCGAGAATGGTGCCGATGTCGTGAGCGTGGACGTCGCCGAGAACGAACGACACCAGTGAAGCCCGGCGCCCGGGCGTCCCCACCAGACGCACGCCGGGAACGCTCGCGAGCCGCTCCGCGGCATAGGCCACCACCCGGTCCTCGTGGCTCGCCACCGCCTCGATCCCGAGAGCGTTGATGTACTCCACCGCCGCCCCCAGGCCGATCACGCCGGCGATGTTGGGGGTGCCGGCCTCGAACTTGTAGGGAAGCACGTTGTACTCGGTCTCCTCGAAGCTGACCGAGAGGATCATGTCTCCGCCACCCTGATAGGGCGGCATCTCCTCCAGCAGGGAGGCCTTTCCATAGAGCACGCCCACACCCGTGGGTCCGTAGAGCTTGTGGCTGGAGAAGGCGTAGAAGTCACAGTCGAGATCCTGCACGTCCACCCTGGTATGGGGCACCCCCTGGGCGCCGTCCACCAGTACCGGCACGCCGGCTCCATGGGCGTCCGCGATCATTTGCTTGATGGGGTTCACCGTGCCCAGGGCGTTGGAAACATGCGGCAGCGCCACCATTCGAGTCCGGGGACCCAGCAACCGGTGGTATTCATCCATCACGATGTCGCCGTGGTCGTCCACCGGAATCACCCGCAGGACCGCTCCCTTCTCCTGGCAGATGAGCTGCCAGGGGACGATGTTGGAGTGATGCTCCATGGCCGAGATCACGACCTCGTCGCCCGCCTGGAGACGGGCGCCGCCGTAGCAGCGGGCCACCAGATTGATGGCCTCGGTGGTGCCCCGGACGAAGACGATTTCCCGCTCCTCCGCGGCGTTGAGGAACTGTCGGACCGCCGTCCTCGTCCCCTCGTAGGCCCGCGTGGCGGTTTCGCTGAGCCAGTGGACGCCGCGATGAATGTTGGAGTTCTCGGTCTCGTAGTATTCGGCCACACGGCGGATCACCGCCCGCGGCTTCTGGGCCGTGGCCGCGTTGTCGAGGTAGACCAGCGGCTTGCCATGAACGGTCTGGCACAGAACGGGGAAATCCTCCCGCACCCGCGTCACGTCGAGGCAGCCCTCCGGTCTCTTCTGCTCTGTCGTCTTGAGCTGTTTCACGTTCATTGTGCCTGACCGGGCACGGGCAGTTTGAAACCCGCCCCTACAACGGGCAATCCCCTTCGCAGCCCCATACGTTGCCGTCAGATCCCCAGCTCGGAAAGGACTCCGTTTTCCACGCCCTCACGCAACGGCTCGATGGCGATGCCGTCGAGAACCTCGCCGGCGAAACCGTGGACCAGCAACTCCTTGGCGAGCCCCTCATTGAGTCCCCGCGAGCGCAAGTAAAAGAGCTCGTCCTCTTCAAGTTGTCCGATGGTGGTGCCGTGGGAGCAACGGACGTCGTCGGCCAGGATCTCCAACTGCGGCTTGCTGTCGATCTCCGCGTCGCGGGAAAGCATCAGGTTCTTGTTCGACTGTTGCGCGTCGGTCTTCTGCGCCTCCTTGCGCACCACGATCTTGCCGTTGAACACGGCCCGCGACCGCCCGCTCAACACCCCCTTGTAGAGTTCGCGGCTGGTGGCGTGGGGCCTGGCGTGCTCGATGGCGGTGCGGTTGTCCACGTGCTGCGTACCGCCCGCCACGTAGAGGCCCTGGAGCAGGCAGTCGGCTCCTTCTCCGTCCAGCAGCGCATTGATCTCCACCCTCGTCATGCTCCCGCCCGAGGTGACGGAAAGCGAGCGGTAGCGGCTGTTGCGCGCCTGGTGCACCTGGACGGTGCCCAAATGGAACGCGCCGCCGCCTTCCCGCACCAGGCGGTAGTGGTCCAGCTCGGCATCGTCCTCCAGGACGATCTCGGTGACGGCGTTGGTGCAATAAACCCCCTCCCCGCTTCCCGAATAGGTCTCCACCAGGGTGAGCCGGCTGCCGGCACCCGCCACCACGAGGGTCCGGGGATGGACGATGCCTCCGGACGCATGCTCCGGAACCGCGGCAAAAGCCATGTGGACGGGGCGCTCCAGCACCCGACCCGGACCCAGCCAAACGGCACCGCCGTCTTCCAGAAAAGCGGTGTTGAGCGCACGGAGCGCGTGGTCGTCGTAGTCGGCGTGGCGCCCGAGATGCGCTTCCACCCAGGGGGGCCGGCCTTCCATGGCCGTGGCCAGCCGCCCGATGAAGAGGTCGTCGCCGTCGCCGTCCGGGCTGGCGTTGGCGCCGTCCCACGGGAACGTCAGAGCGTGGCGGTCCCATCCTTCCGAATCGAAGCGATCGCAGCGCCAGGCCACGGCTCCGCCCGAGACATCCGGCGTGCGCAGGCAAGCCTTTCGAAGCGGCTCCAGGCTCGTATACTTCCATTCCTCGTGCCGGGTCGAAGGAAAGCCCAAGTGGCGGAAACGTTCCATGGCGCGCCGGCGCAACTCGCCGGCCCAGCCGCCGCCGTTGCCCGACACCCGCGCGTTGAGCTTCTCGAAGTCCTCGAGGTAGCCCTGGTGCTCCGACGCCGCCTGGCTCATGCTCCCTGGCTCCGGTCCGCCGCGGCGGCCGGCTCCTCCCCGGCCGACTCCTCCACCCAGGAATAGCCGGTGTCCTCCAACTCCCGGGCGAGCTCCTTGCCGCCGGACTTCACCAGGCGTCCGTTGTGGATGACGTGGACCACATCGGGCACCACGTAGTTGAGCAGCCGCTGGTAGTGGGTGACGAGAATGATGGCGCGCTCCGGGCCGCGGAAGAGGTTGATGCCCTGGGCCACGACCTTGAGGGCGTCGATATCCAGGCCGGAGTCGGTCTCGTCCAGGATCGCCAGGGTGGGCTCCAGCATGGTCATCTGGAAGATCTCGGCGCGCTTCTTCTCGCCGCCGGAGAACCCGGCGTTCACCGGACGCCGCAACAGGTCCTCGCCCATCTCCACTGCCTGCATCCTCTCCTTGGCCAGGGCCATGAAATCCATCGCGTCCAGCTCTTCCTCGCCGCGGTGGGCGCGGCCGGCGTTGACCGCAGCCCTCAGGAAGTACAGGCTGTTGAGCCCGGGAATCTCCACCGGATACTGAAAGCCGAGGAATACCCCTTCCACTGCCCGCAACTCCGGCGCCATGTCCAGCAGGTCCTGTCCCTGGTAGCGGACCTCGCCGGCGGTCACCTCATAGGTGTCGCGGCCCGCCAGTACCTGAGCCAGGGTGCTCTTGCCCGAGCCGTTGGGCCCCATGATCGCGTGGACCTCGCCGGCCGCCACCGTGAGGTCGATGCCGCGGAGGATCTCCTTGCCCTCCACGCGCGCATGCAGATTTCGAACTTCAAGCATCCTTGCCGCTCCGCCGCTCAACCGACGCTTCCTTCCAGACTGACCCCGAGGAGCTTCTGGGCCTCCACGGCGAACTCCATGGGCAGCTCACGGAATACTTCGCGGCAGAAGCCGTTGACGATCATCGCTACGGCGTCCTCTTCCTTGATGCCGCGCTGCCTGCAGTAGAAGATCTGATCCTCGCCGATCTTGGAGGTGGAGGCTTCGTGCTCGATATGGGCCGAATTGTTCTTCACCTCCAGGTATGGAAAGGTGTGGGCGCCGCACTCGCTGCCCATCAACAGCGAATCGCACTGGGAGTAGTTGCGGGCGTTGGCGGCCCCCTTGAGCACCTTCACCAGGCCGCGGTAGCTGTTCTGGCCATGGCCCGCCGAGATGCCCTTGGAAACGATGGTGCTGCGGGTGTTCTTGCCCATGTGGATCATCTTGGTGCCGGTGTCCGCCTGCTGGTGGTTGTTGGTCACCGCCACGGAATAGAACTCGCCCACCGAGTCGTCCCCCTGCAGAATGCAACTGGGGTACTTCCAGGTGATGGCGGAGCCGGTCTCCACCTGCGTCCACGAGATCTTGGATTTCCGTCCCGCGCACTTGCCGCGCTTGGTGACGAAGTTGTAGATGCCGCCCTTGCCGTCCTTGTCGC
>JAPPHF010000081.1 GCA_028821115.1 Deltaproteobacteria bacterium
AACGACATCGCCCTTGGCGCCACCTTGCAAATCAATGATGTGGGTAATTGAAAGCTTCACCGAACAATTACTCGCCGGTGCGCAAACCCAGCATCTACCCGATTCACTGAGCAGCAGGCAACCGCGGTTCCATAGGCACTCGCATCTCCGGGATCGGCCTCCGAACGTGGGGGTGGACCCGATATAGACCCATGCCGTCCTTTTGCACGGCGGGTACGAGCCACCAGGGCGGATCGTCCGCGGCAAGCCGTTCACCGAGGAAGGCCGGACGGTTTCCGTAGGGTGCGACGTGCATGTACTTCCGGCAGAAAAGGAGCGCGCCGACGTCGCGCGCCCTTATGGTCGCGAGCGCTTCCTCCTCGGTGCCACCGAAGATGCGGCGGTTGTCGGAGAGCCCCTTGACGTTTCGGTGATAAGGCGCGGCGAGAACCTTGTGTCGCGTCAGAAACAGGATCGCCGGCCCCTTGTCGATGGGTGCGGCAAGAGTACGGACCTCGGCGCCCAGGCCCGCGGGATCGGTGAGTTCCGCAACTACGAACCGGACATCGCAACCGGCGTTCTCTGCCTCCGGTTGGCGGACCGTACTCCGATCCAGCCACGACGGCACGACGACGGCGAATATGCACAGCACCGGGATACTGACCCGCAGACCGATTCGCGTCCACCTCCGCTCCAGGCCGTCGGCCCGTTCGTTGATCGCCGCGGCAAGCGGAACGAGGGCCAGGGCAGCGGTCAGGTTCGCATACGGCACCCCACGGATCTGCCACGCAGTCAACGCTAGGCCCGACAGCACCAGCAGCGCGAGGGCGGGCCAACGCGTGTCCGCTCGGTCGGCGGCGCCTATCCATTGCCAGCCCACCGCCACGAGCGCCGCAATCGGCAGGGTGATGGCCCAGGCAACGGTGTCCAGTCCCCCGTGGAGAAGAACAACCAGGGACCGCGCTTCGGCTACATGATCGAGCCAGTAACGTATCTCCTCGGGGAAGGCCGCGTAGGGGCTGCCCGCGCACTGGGGAAAGGCGGCGGCCACCAGAGCGAGACCGGCGAAGCCGGCGCCCCCGACCGCAACCAGCCGCGCCAGCCGTCCCGCCCCGGGCCGTAGACGCCCGAGCGCAAGCGCAGTGGCCCCGGCCAGCAGGACGAGCGCGGCACAGGCCACGTGGACAAGGGACAGGCGATCGCAGACGATTGCCGTCAGCCCTGCCCACGGCGGGGTGAGAAAGAGCAGAACCAGCGTGGTGGCCGCCAGCGTCGCGCCGAAACAGACCAACGCCATGGCGGCCGGCTTCCCACGCAACACCCAGGCCAGACTCAGGATGACGGTAGCCGTGCCGAGAAACGGCAGGGTTTCGAGGCCCACGGCCAGGGACACGCCGGCCGCGACGCCCAGGCCCACCGCTGTCCACGGCCGTTCGGAGGTCAGGGACCGAAGCAGAAATCCGATGGCGAGAGCGGTGAGCGCCAATTGAAGGCCGTGATGATCGACCCTTCCCGGCAGCATTAGCAGCAAGGGGATGACGAGGGCGGGAAGCATTGACACCACCAACGGGGCGTGCCGGTCGGGAATCAGCGCGGCGGCGCCCCAGAGGAACAGCGCGGCGAAGAGGCCGCCCACAAGGGAAGGAACGAGCACGGCCGCCAGGTGGACGGCGGTTGGGCGCCCGAACCACGGCTCGCAAAGCGCGATGACCGCGGCCAGCGGCATGTCGGCAAGACGCGACCAGTGCATGGCGACGCCGTCCGGCGGATTGAGCCGTCGCTGCACCATATCGTTCCAGCCTTGACCGTCAAGCCAATCAAGGACCTGGACCGTGCGCATGAAATCGTCGGTGTCGATCAGCAAGGCCGCGGTGCCGCCCTCACGCCAGACACCAAACGACAACAGGACCACGAACACCAGCACTGCCGGCACCGCATGGGTCACCAGCCGGAAGAGGCCGTGTGTGGCCCAGGCTTCGGAATCGGGGTTTGTCTGACGACCGAGAGCGTCAGTCGTCATCGCCGGGTCCGCGTGCGTTTCGTTCGGTGTCTTTCTGGTCCGCCTGACGGCGGCCGTCTTGCCGCCCGCCCTGGCGAACCGGCAGGCCCGGGAGGCCGAGATAGTGGAGGCGTTTGATCTCCCGGCGACCGAGGGTCACCGTGTCGAGGATCAGGCTGCAGGCGAGGCTCAGGAAGCCCAGCAGCGCGAGGCCCGTAGAAAGCACGGCGGTCGGGATGCGCGGCACCAGTCCGGTTTCCAGGTACTCCGCAAGGAGCGGCCAGGCAAGGCCCACGGCGGCCAGCTCGAACAGCACGAACACCACGAAGAAAACCTCCAGCGGCCGTTCCCCCTTGATCAGCGCGAAAATCGTCTTGACGATGGAGATCCCGTCGCGAATCGTTTTGAGCTTGCTGCGCGATCCATGCGGTCGTTCGAAATACGGAACCTCCACCTCGGCGCACGGGAGCCGCATCTCGAGGGCATGGACGGCGATCTCGGTTTCGATCTCGAAACCCTCGGAGAGCGCGGGGAACGACTTGACAAAACGGCGCGACAGAACCCGATAGCCCGACAGGATATCGGAGAATTTCCGGCCGAAGATGAGCCCCACCATGAAGGTGATCACGCGATTGCCGAAGCGATGACCCGGCCGGTAGGCGGCCTTCCGGTCCGTCACCCGCGCGCCGCTGACCATGTCCAGCCGGCCGTCGATCAGCCTGGCGATCATCTCCGGCGCGCGGTCCGCGGGATAGGTGCCGTCACCGTCCACCAAGACGAAGATGTCGGCGTCGATGTCGCCGAACATCCGGCGCACCACGTTGCCCTTGCCTCGCTCCGGCTCGGAGCCGACCAGGGCGCCGGCCACGGCGGCCGCCTCCGCGGTACGGTCCGTGGACACATTGTCGTAGACATGGATGCGCGCCGTCGGGAGAGCCGCCCTGAAGTCACGGACCACCCCCGCAATGGCGACCTCCTCGTCCCGGCAGGGAATGACGACGGCAATCAAATGTTCCGCCAGGTCGATCGGGTGTTTTCCCCCACGTGTGCTGCATGCTTCCGGCAAGGACGGCGCCTCAAGGAGAATACGGGCATCGCGAACCGTGAAAGGATGCACCACCTCAGCGGCAAATTCAACTTCGGGATACCGGAGGAGCATCGGCCCATGCCTTGCCGCGCAACCCCCGCCGCGGTCCGTGCCGTGCGTTCCAGCGGCGCGAAGAGGCGGGGCCGGCTTCCCGCGGGGAGCGGTCGACCCTTCGCCTCACTTCGCAGCAGATCAAAGCTTGAGCCGCCTTGACATTCCATGTCAAAGTTGACGGGAGACCATGGAACGCGTCCGGCTGGACAGGCTCAACAGCATGCTGGATGAGGTGCTCCGGACCAACGGGTTCTATCGACGCAAGCTCGAAGGGCGCGTCGCTTCGCCGCTGGGAGGGCCGGAACCGTTGTCCGGGCTGCCGTTTACCACCAAGCAGGAGCTGGTGGACGACCAGCTCCGGACTCCGCCGTTCGGTAGCGACCTGACGTATCCGCTGGAGCGGTACGTGCGGGTGCACCAGACCTCCGGCACCACGGGACGGCCCATGTACTGGCTCGATACCGAGGCATCGTGGGACTGGTGGGGCGAGTGCTGGCGGACCGTCCTCGAGGCCGCCGGGGTGGGCCCGGAAGACCGGATCTTCTTCCCGTTTTCCTTCGGACCGTTCGTGGGGTTCTGGAGCGGGTGGGAAGGCGCCCGCAAGGTCGGCGCGCTGGCTATCTCCGGCGGCGGGCAGACGACGCAGCAGCGGCTCAAGAGCCTCGTGGACTACGGCGCCACCGTGTTGGTGTGCACTCCGACCTATGCCTTGCACATGGCGGCGGAGGCGCAACGGGCCAGGATGGATCTGGCCCGGGATTCAACGGTCCGGGTCACCGTGCATGCTGGCGAGCCCGGGGCGAGCATCGCCTCGACGAAGCAGCGCATCGAGGAGGCCTGGGGCGCTCGCTGCTTCGACCACACGGGAGCCACCGAGATAGGCGCCTTCGGTTTCGCCTGCGAGGGGCCCTCGGGCGCGGTCCACGTCAACGAGGACGAGTTCATCGCCGAGGTGGTGGATCCGGAGAGCGGCGAACCGTTGCCGGACGGGGAACGGGGCGAGCTGGTTTTGACGAACCTGGGCCGGGTGGGAAGCCCCATCATCCGTTACCGCACGGGCGACCTGGTGGAGCCTCGCCGCGGCTCCTGCGCGTGCGGACGTGATTCGCTGGTGCTTAATGGTGGTGTCCTCGGACGCGTGGATGACATGGTGGTGGTACGGGGAGTGAACGTGTTCCCGAGCGCGGTGGAAGGCATCGTCCGGCGGTTCCCCGAAGTGGAGGAGTTCCGCGTGGACGTGTTGCAGACCGACGGCATGGCCGAGTTGAAAATCACGGTGGAGCCGGGCGCGGCCCGGGCGCCGGCGGGGCTCGGGGAGGGCGTGACCGAGTCCATCCGGGACAACCTGCACATCCGCCCGGTGGTGGAGGTTGTGGCGCCGGGGACCTTGCCGCGTTTCGAGTTGAAGGCCAGGAGGTTCTTTCGGAGTTGAGCAGCGAGAATCTCAGTAGCGAAACCATCGCCGGCAAGCGCTTGCTGCGCCTGCTCGTCAACGGCGAATCCCACGAGGTGGCCTGCCGCGTGACCCACAGCCTCCTGGAGGTGCTGAGGGAGGAAATGGGGCTCACCGGCACCAAGCACGGCTGCGAGCTGGGGGAATGTGGCACCTGCACGGTGCTGGTGGACGGTCAGCCGGTCTATTCGTGCCTGATGCTGGCGGTGGAGGCCGAGGGGCCGGAGATCACCACCGTGGAGGGCCTGGCGCAAGGGGGCCGGCCGCATCCCTTGCAGCGGGCGTTCTCGGACCTGAGCGCGGCCCAGTGCGGCTACTGCATTCCCGGCATCCTGCTGGCGGCAAAGGCGCTGCTGGACAAGCAGCCCGACCCGGCGCGCGCCGACATCGAGGAGGCGTTGTCGGGCAACTTGTGCCGCTGCACCGGCTACACCAAGATCATCGAAGCGGTGGAGCAGGCCGTTGCGCAAACGAATGAGCCCCATGAGTAGAGATGGGAAGAAAAACGGGTTCTCGGTTATCGGCAAGCCGTTGCCTCGCATCGACGGTCCGGCCAAGTGCGCGGGCGACACCCGCTACGCGGACGACATCGTCATGCCGCGCATGCTGTTTTCCCGGCTGCTGCGGAGCCCGCATCCTCACGCGCTGATCCACGGCGTCTCGGTCCGGCGGGCGCTGGAGCTTCCGGGCGTGCACGCCGTCATCACCGGCGAGGACGTGCCGACGAAGTTCGGCATCATGCCCTCCACCCAGGACGAGGAGGCGCTGGCGGTGGACAAGGTCCGATACGTCGGCGACCCGGTGGCGGCGGTGGCGGCCGTCAGCGAAGACGTGGCGGAGGAGGCGTTGCGCCTCATCGACGTCGATTACCAGGTGCTCGCCCCCATCCTTTCCATCGAGGGCGCCCTGGAAGCCGAGGACCATCGCATCCATGCCTGGAACCGGCGCGCCAACATCCAGAAGGCGGTCTCCTTTGAGTTCGGCGAAGTGGACGCCGGTTTCGAGGCGGCGGATGAGATCTTCGAGGGCACATACTTCTTCCAGGGCAATACCCACCTGCCCATGGAGCAGTATTGCGCGCTGGCGACCTACACCCCCGACGGCAAGCTGACGCTGTGGTCCTCGACCCAGACGCCCCACTACGTGCACCGGGCCCTGTCCAGGGTCCTGGACCTTCCCATGGGACACATCCGGGTCATCGCCACGCCGGTGGGAGGCGGCTTCGGCGGCAAGAGCGACCCGTTTTCCCACGAGATCGCGGTGGCCAAGCTGGCGATGATTACGGGCCGCCCGGTAAAGATCACGCTCAACCGCGAGGAGTCCTTCTACGTGCATCGGGGACGCCACCCGGTGAAGATGTGGATGCGCACCGGGGTCAAGCGCGACGGCACGCTCACGGGCATGTGGTTCCGTTCCTTCCTCGACGGCGGCGGCTACAGCAGCTACGGCCTGGCCACGGTCTACTACACCGGAGCGTTGCAGACGGTGACCTATGATCTGCCGGCGTACAAGTTCGAGGGCGTGCGGGTGTTCACCAACAAGCCACCGTGCGGCCCCAAGCGCGGCCACGGCACCCCGCAGCCCCGGTTTGCCATGGAGGTGCAGCTCGACGAGATCGCGGACAAGCTCGGCCTCGACCCGGTGGAGCTGCGGCTCAAGCAGGTGGTGGAGCCCAACACGGTCACGGTGAACGGCCTTCGGGTCAGCACCATCGGGCTGCGGGAGTGCATCGAGAAGGTCGCGGCGAGCTCCGGCTGGAAGGAGAAGCATCGCCTGCTGCCGCCGGGACACGGCGTGGGCTTCGCCGCCAGCTCCTACATCAGCGGCGCCGGCCTCCCCATCTACTGGAACGACATGCCCCACTCGGGGGTCCAGCTCCGCGCGGACCGGGGCGGCGGCGTCACCGTCTTCTGCGGCTCCACGGAGATCGGCCAGGGCTCCGATTCGATCCTGGCCTTCGCGGTGGCCGAGGAGCTGGGGCTCCGGCCGGAAGACGTGCGGGTGGTGACCGCCGACACCGACCTCACGCCGGTGGACCTCGGAAGCTATTCGAGTCGGGTCACGGTGATGACCGGCAATGCCGCCATCCAGGCCTGCGGCAACCTCAGGGAGCGCCTGTTCGAGGTGGCTTCGGAGGTCCTGGAGGTGCCCGCCGACGACCTGGAGATGGAGGACGGACGGGTCCGCAGCCGCAGCCTGCCGGACCGCGGCCTCGCTTTCGCCGAGTGCGTCGAGCGGGCGGAGACCCGCTTCGGCACGCTGGGGGCCACGGGCAGCTACCGGCCGCCCCGTCATCCGGGAGACTACAAGGGCGCCGGGGTCGGACCCACGCCCGCCTATAGCTACTCCGCCGCGGTGGTGGAGCTCCATTGCGACAGCGACACCGGCGAGATCCGCATCGACAAGGTGTGGATCGCCCACGACTGCGGCCGCGCCTTCAACCCGCTGTGGGTCCAGGGGCAGGTGGAGGGAAGCGTCTACATGGCCCTCGGCGAGGTGCTGATGGAGGAGCAGATATTCCGGAAATCCGGCGTGCACAAGATTCCGTCGATCCTGGAATACAAGAGTCCGACGACGCTGGAGACGCCGCCCATCGAGACCATCCTGGTGGAGACCGACGACCCCGAGGGTCCGTTCGGCGCCAAGGAGGCGGGCCAGGGCCCGCTGCTGCCGGTGATTCCGGCCGTGTCCAACGCGGTGTACGATGCCGTGGGGGTGCGCATACACGAGATCCCCGTGACCCCGGACAAGATTCTGCGCGCGCTGGATCAACGGCTGAAGGACCCTACGGTGCCGTCCTTCGAATTTCCCACGCCGATTCGCTGGGCTCCCGGCCAGGGCGTGGAGGTGCCGCAGAAGAGCTAGAAGGTCACGAGGCGGATTGATGCTGCGACTTCCCGATTTCACGTACGTCCGGCCTCGCACGCTGGCGGAGGCGTCCGGCGCGCTTCAGGAGCTGGGCGACGAGGCCATGGCCGTGGCCGGAGGCACCGACGTCTACCCGAAGATGAAGCGTGGACAGTTCACGCCCCGCTATCTGGTTTCGCTGAGCCGTATCGAAGAGCACCGGGGCATCCGCCGCGTGGAGGGGCGCGGTTTGTGGATCGGCGCGGGCGAGACCCTGAGCGCCGTCGCCGGCCATGAAACCGTGCGCCGGGCCTTTCCGGCGCTGGCCGACGCGGCGGGCCTGGTGTCGACGCTGCAGCTCCGGAACGCCGGCACCATCGGCGGCAACCTGTTCGTGGATACCCGCTGCAACTACTACGACCAGTCGTTCTTCTGGCGGCAGGCCGTGGGCTTCTGTCTCAAGAAGGACGGCGATATCTGCCTGGTGGCGCCCAAGAGCCGAGTCTGCCTCGCCATCTGCTCGTCCGACACCGCGCCGGTGCTTAGCAGCCTGGGCGCCGAGGCGGTGCTTGTGAGCGCCCAGGGCAGCCGGGAGGTTCCGTTGGACACCCTGTACCGCGACGACGGCATCGACTACCTCGCGAAACGGCCCGAGGAGCTGCTGCAGGGGGTGTGGGTACCGGAGGAATCCTTCGGGTGGCGCAACGTCTACCTCAAGCTGCGCCGCCGGGGGTCCTTCGACTTCCCGGTGCTGGGGGTGGCGGCGGCCTTGCGGACCGATGCGTCAGGTACCTGCGAGGGGGCCAAGATCGTTCTCACCGCGGTGGCGTCGGCGCCCAAGGTGGTGGTCGATGCTCCCGGGGCCCTGTGCGGCAGGCCGGTGGACGCGACCGCCATCGACGAGGCCGCGGAGCTGGCCATGCGCGTGTCCCATCCGCTGGACAACGCGGACATGGATTACTGGTATCGGAAGCGCATGACCCGCGTCTATGTCACGCGCGCGTTGCGGCGACTGGCGGACGCCGGCGAGACGGCCGGCGGCGCGGACGCGTCCCCCGCGTGAGCGGGCCGGAAGGGGAAGCCATGGCGGTACCCGCTGAACTGGAAGCGAGGCTGGAGAGCCTGGAGAGCCACCTGCGCACGGAGAACCCGATTCTTCTGAGCGCGGTCCAGAGCTTCCGCAAGCTCGACGAGATCTCGCGTCGGCTGGGGTTCCTGGCCGCCGACGAGTCCCACGCCACGCGCATCCCGTGGTGGCCGCTGGTGGCGGTCTTGGGGACCTATTCGTCGGGCAAGTCGACTTTCATCAACGATTTCCTGGGCCAGGAGGTGCAGCCCACCGGCAACCAGGCGGTGGACGACCGCTTCAGCGTCCTGTGCTTCGGCAAGGAGCAGGACGTCCGCGTGTTGCCGGGGGTGGCGCTGGACGCCGACCCGCGTTTCCCGTTCTACAAGATGAGCCGCGCCATCGAGGAGATCAGCGCCGGCGAAGGAAGCCGCATCGATGCCTACCTCCAGCTCAAGACCTGCTCCAGCGAGGCTCTGCGGGGCAAGATCTTCATCGACTCGCCCGGCTTCGACGCCGACCAACAACGGACGGCGACGTTGCGCGTCACCGACCGCATCATCGACCTGTCGGACCTGGTGCTGGTGTTCTTCGACGCCAGGCATCCGGAGCCCGGAACCATGCAGGACACCCTCCAGCACCTGGTGGCGGAGACGATTCACCGGACCGACTCGAGCAAGTTCCTTTACGTGTTGAACCAGATGGACAACACCGCCCGGGAGAACAACCCGGAAGACATCGTGGGTTCCTGGCAGCGGGCCCTGGCGCAGAAGGGGCTCACCGCGGGACGGTTCTATTGCATCTACAGCCCCGGTGCAGCCATCGCCATCGAGGACGAGGCCGTGCGCGCGCGCTTCGAGCAGAAGCGGGACGTTGACCTCGCCGAGATCCACGGCCGTCTCCGGCAGGTCGAGGTGGACCGCGCCTACCGCGTCATGGGGGTCCTCGAGCACAGCGCCCGCGACATCGAACTGCGGCTGGTCCCCCGGCTCCAGGAAATGATCACGGAATGGCGGCGCCGGGTCCGCCTGCTGGACGGAAGCGCTTTCGGGGTGATTTGCGCCGTCGTGCTGGTGTGGACCCTGTGGACCGGAGAATGGAACGGGTGGCGTTTCTCGCATCCGTTCTGGTCCGCCCTGTGGACGGAATCGGGGTGGGCGTATGTCGCCTTGGCGGTTGCGGCCGGGGCGGCGGGCTATATCCATCACACCTTCCGGCGCCTCGCCGGCAACCGGGTCCTGAAGCGGCTCGCGGCGGAACTGGGGGGCGCCCGTGACAACGACGTGGTGGCCGCCCTCACGGGGGGGTTTCGCAAGAACACGCGGCCCTTCCGGACGGTGTTCACGGCCCGCCCCGCCGGCTGGAACCAGAGCACGCGCCAGCAGCTCTCCCAGGTGATCACCGAGGCCAACGGCTACGTCCAGGCCTTGAACGACCGGTTCGCCAACCCCGGCGGCAGCCCGGAAACCCCGCCGCCGGCGGATGACCCGCCGGCCGAACTCTCGGCCTGAACCGGCCGGTATCCCGGGTTTCCGGATGACTGGCGCGTGGGGGCGGGTTCGAAACCCACGCGCCGATTGCGCCATGCGGTCACGGGCGGGTTCGAAACCCGCCCCTACGAGGTCGTTTTCACGGCGGTCTGCAGCGTCCGTTCGAGCGCCGCCGGGGCGGCGAACTGCCGGCCGACGATGCCGGACGAGACGATGAACTTGAAGGCTTCCTCGACGCTGTAGTCGGTTTCGATGACCTCTTCCTCCGGTATCAGGACGAGAAAGCCGGAGGTGGGGTTCGGGGTCGTGGGTACGAACACGGACAGCAACGTCTCTGAAGGGGAGAGGTTGAAGGTGTCGATTCTGCGGGTCGCCACCAGCCCCATCATCCATACTCCCTTCTTGGGGTATTCCAGCAGCACCACGCGTTGGAAGCTTCCCTGGGGGCCCTGGAGCGTCTCCACTACCTGCTTGACGGCGCCGTAGACGGTGCGGACCAGCGGCAGACGCATCACCAGTTGGTTGACCGTCGCCAGGATGCGCCGGCCGACTATATTTGTACCGATCAGCCCGATAAAAAATATCAGCGACAGGACGATGAGCAGGTTGATGAACGGCACCAGCGGCATCAGCCAGCCGATCTCGTCGAGGTCGAGAAAGGACAGGAAACCGCGGATGATCGGCGTGCCCGCGTCGCTCAACAGGTTGAACAGGAACGAGATGAGGATATAGGTGACGAACAGGGGGATCAGGATCAGGATCCCGGTGATCATCGTATTTCGCAGAAAATGGGGTTTCCTGGCTTGCATGCTGGGCCGGTGACGCGGGTGATGAGGTCAGAGGATACGCCAACGCCTTGCCGCTGGCAAGCGGCCTTGTCTGGGATCTGGAGACGTGGTTGACATTTTGGTGTAACTCATTTTAGGATCGGAAAAATTTCTGCACAATTTCACAGCATGGGAGGGCTGCCTTGACCTTCTTGAACGATACGACGGACGCTCTTGAGTTCCCCCCGCCCCCGCCCGAGGCCCTCAACGGGAACGGCAGGGATGAGGCCGTTGCCGGCCTGGAGGAGGTTCGGCCGGAGGGAGCCTTCGGCCTCGCGGACTACGAGGCGGTCATCGGCCGGCCGGGCATGGACGAGCTCAGGCGGCTGGCGGAGCCGTTGGCGGGCCACGGCTGGGTGAACGTCAATTCCACCGCCATGGGCGGCGGGGTGGCCGAAATGCTGCGCAGCGCGGTTCCCTTCGCCCGCTTGCTGGGAGTCGATGCCCGCTGGTGCACCATTCGCGGCAACCGCGAGTTCTTCCAGGTCACCAAGAAGTTCCACAACCTGCTTCAGGGAGCGGGCTCGCCCATTTCCCTCGAGGAAATCTTCGGCGCCTACCTCGACACCATCGACGAGAACGCCTGCAATACCTTCATCGCATCGGACCTCACGGTCATCCACGATCCGCAGCCCGCCGCCATGATCATGAACGCGCCGATCCTCGGGAATGTGATCTGGCGCTGTCACATCGACACGTCGGTCCCCGACAAGACCGTGTGGCGCTTCCTGTTGCCGTACGTCAACCATTGCGACGGCGCGGTCTTCACCATGCGGGAGTTCGTGGGCCCGGGGCTCAAGATTCCGGTGTACGAGATCATGCCGTGCATCGATCCGCTGGCGGAGAAGAACAGGCACTATACTCGGGCCGAAGCGCTCGACATCCTGCAACCGCTGTTCAAGGCCCATGACGTGGATCCCGAACGACCCATATTCGCGGCCATTTCCCGTTACGACCGTCACAAGAACCAGGGGACGATTCTGAAGGCCTTCCAGCGCATGGCCGAAGCGCGGCGCTGGGATCCGAAGCCCTACCTCCTGTTCATCGGCAACACCGCCTCCGACGACCCCGAGGGCGACGAGGTGTTGAACGAGCTGAGGCTCCAGGCCGACGATCACCCGGATGTGCGGTTCTGGGTCAACGTCGAGGACAACGACCGGGTGGTGGGGGCCTTGATGCGCATCGCCCGAGGCTTCGTGCACGTGTCCACCCGGGAAGGGTTCGGGTTGGTGGTGACCGAAGCCCTGTGGCAGGGCGCGCCGGTCATCGGTTCCCGCGTGGGGGGCATCAAGCGGCAAGTGATCGACGGCGTGACCGGGTATCTGGTGGATCCGCTGGATGTCGACGCCATTGCCTCGCACATGGCGGCGGTTCTGGAGGACGGCGAGGCGGCGGCGGCCCTGGGCCGGCAGGGGCGGGAGCACGTGCGGCAGAACTTCCTGCTCCCGGAGCTGGTGAAACGCTACCTGGTCCTCATGCGGTATCATTCGCGGATCAGCTCGGACCTGCCCTCGTTCCGGTATGACGATCTGACCCACAGCGATATCATTCACGCGTTTCGCCGGCCGCATCCGCGATTGCCGGATTGGCGGGTGGAGTATCCGTAGAACAGGGGGCTCCGGCGGCCCAGGGAGGCGGCCACCCGGCATTTTTCTGTCAAACCAAAGCCAAAATGTCCCCTTTTGACAAAGCAGAGATGTCCCCTT
>JAPPHF010000036.1 GCA_028821115.1 Deltaproteobacteria bacterium
CCCCCCCCCCCCCCCCCCCCCCCCCCCCCCCCCCCCCCCCCCCCCACCCCCCCCACAACCACCCCTCCCCCCCCCCCCCCCCCCCCCCCCCCCCCCCCCCCCCCACGACACTAGCCTTTCGCGCTCTCGGGCTGCTCAACCTTCTCGCCTTCCTTGCCGTAGCCGGTTGCAGTTATCACCACAGCCGCGACGTTACCAGCCGTGCGCCCACGAAGGCGCCGGGCAAAGCCGCGGCGAGGGCCGGCGTCTACCACGCGGTCAAGAAGGGCGAGAACCTCTATCGCATCGGCAAGGCGTACGGCGTAGACTACACAACCCTGGCGCGTATCAACCGCATCGCGGATGCGCGGGATATCCGGATCGGGCGCCGGCTGTTCATTCCCGGCGCAACTCGCACGCTGCCGGTCCAGATCATCACCCCCATCAAGGAACCCGTTGCGCGTTCCGCCGTCCGAACTCGAAAGACCCCTTCCGTCGTTGCGCCCCGAAAGACGCCGGCCCGGAGCACCGCGGCCGCGGCGAAAACACCTCGAGGCACGAGGGCCGCTCCTCGCAAGGGGGTCACCGCCGGGAAGAAGTCCAGAGCCCCGGCCGCCGCGCGCAAAACCGGGGTGGCCCAGAGCCGGGTCGGGCGACCACCGCCGGCAAGGCGGTCGAAGCAGGGTTTCGTCTGGCCGGTCAGGGGAAAAATCACCGCCAGATTCGACTCACGACACGACAGCCTGAACGACGGAATCGACATCGCCGCGCCGTCGGGCACCCCGATCCGGGCGACGGCGGCGGGACAGGTCATCTACAGCGATCACCTTCGCGGCTACGGCAACCTCATCATCGTGCGCCATCGCGGCGGCTTCGCGTCGGTCTATGCGCACAATCGCCGGAACCTCGTACGGCCGGGACAAAGGGTGACCCGCAGGCAGGTCATTGCCGAAGTCGGCGACACGGGCCGGGTCACCAGCCCGCATCTTCACTTCGAGATCCGCAGAAACAACGTCGCCCGAAACCCACTTTCCTATTTACCCTGACTGTGTTAGCCCAACCCGCATCATGAGCACCATCGACGACATCCGGGCCGCCATTCGCGACATCCCCGACTTCCCCAAGCCCGGCATCGTGTTCAAGGACATCACGCCGCTCGTGGGCAACGGGCCGCTGTTCCGCAAGACCATCGACCTGTTGGCCGAGCGCTACGAAGCCGCCTCGCTGGACACCGTGGTGGGTGTCGAGTCCCGCGGGTTCATCATAGGCGCGGCCCTGGCCTACCGGTTGGGCAAGGGCCTGTGCGTGGTCCGGAAACCCGGGAAACTCCCCTACGACACGCTGCAGGCAACCTACGAGCTGGAATACGGCACGGACACGCTGGAGGTTCACAGCGATGGCCTCGTAGCCGGCGCGCGGGTGCTCCTCGTCGACGACCTCGTCGCCACCGGGGGTACCGCCGCCGCCGCGGCGGTGTTGGTGGAGCAGCTCGGCGGCACGGTACTGGAGCACGCCTGCATCATCGAGCTCGCCTTCCTCAAGCCGCGCGAAAAGCTCGACCAGGAGCTGTTCTCGCTGGTCCAGTACGACTCGGAATAGGTCCTTTCGGACAAGCGTCATCGCCTTCCGTTCCACTTGCGTTTCCTTGACGCAACGCGTCCAATTGGGATAGGAGTTGAAGTTCACGGCACCGTATTCCATCGTATCGAGCCTCTGGCGCAACGAGACAAGAACGCGGCGAGCCCCGGAAGGGAGGCAAGTCATGTCCAAGAAGAACGGAGAGGTCAACCAGAATACCGCCATCACCACGGATCCATTCCCTGCTTCCAGCAAGGTCTACGTCTCCGGGGCGGCATCCCACGGGATCAAGGTCGCCATGCGCGAGATCAGCCATGGCGCCACGGGCGCCAACGGGCACGGCGGCAATGGCGCCAACGGCAGCGCCGAACGCCGACGCCTGCGGGTTTACGACACCTCCGGCCCTTACACCGATCCTTCGGCAAGCATCGACGTGCGGCAAGGACTCAAGCCCTTGCGTGGGGACTGGATCGCCGCCCGGGGCGACACGGTGGAGACCGAGTCCCACTACCGGCCCAACGGCAAGGACGACGTCGCGCAGCGCTTCCCCGAGATGGCGCGCAGGCCCGTGCAACGGGCCAAACCCGGCGGCAACGTGAGCCAAATGCACTACGCACGCCAGGGCATCATCACCCCGGAGATGGAATACATCGCCGTCCGCGAGAACATCGGACGCGAGGCGGCGCTCAACGGCGAGGGCGCCGGGCACCACGCCGGCAACCATTTCGGAGCGTCGATCCCTTCATTCGTCACCCCCGAGTTCGTGCGTGACGAGGTGGCCCGGGGACGGGCCATCATACCCTGCAACGTCAACCACCCCGAGACCGAGCCCATGATCATCGGGCGGAACTTCCTGGTGAAGATCAACGCCAACATCGGCAACTCGGCGGTCACCTCCTCCATCGAGGAAGAGGTGGAGAAGATGATCTGGGCCACCCGCTGGGGCGCGGACACGGTCATGGACCTGTCCACCGGCGCCAACATCCACGAGACCCGCGAGTGGATCCTGCGCAACTCGCCGGTGCCCATCGGCACCGTGCCCATCTACCAGGCACTGGAGAAGGTCAACGGCAAGGCCGAGGAGCTGACCTGGGAGATCTATCGCGACACGCTCGTCGAGCAGGCCGAGCAGGGGGTCGACTACTTCACCATCCACGCCGGCGTGCTGCTGCGCTACGTGCCGCTTACCGCCAAGCGCCGCACCGGCATCGTCTCCCGCGGCGGCTCCATCCTGGCCAAGTGGTGTCTGGCGCACCACCAGGAAAGCTTCCTCTACACCCGCTTCGCGGAGATCTGCGAGATCATGAAGGCGTATGACGTGGCCTTCTCCCTGGGTGACGGCCTGCGTCCCGGCAGCATCGCCGATGCCAACGACGAGGCCCAGATGGGCGAGCTGGCCACCTTGGGCGAACTAACGACGATCGCCTGGGAACACGACGTCCAGGTGATGATCGAAGGGCCGGGCCACGTGCCCATGCACCTGATCCAGGAAAACATGACGAAGCAGCTCGAGCTGTGCCACGAGGCGCCGTTCTACACCCTGGGGCCCCTGACCACCGACATCGCGCCCGGCTACGACCACATCACCAGCGCCATCGGCGCCGCCATGATCGGCTGGTACGGCACCGCCATGCTTTGCTACGTGACCCCCAAGGAGCACCTGGGGCTGCCCAACAAAAAGGACGTCAAGGACGGCGTCATCACCTACAAGGTCGCCGCCCACGCCGCCGACCTGGCCAAGGGACACCCGGGCGCCCAGGTCCGCGACGACGCCCTCAGCGACGCCCGCTTCGAGTTCCGCTGGGAGGACCAGTTCAACCTGAGCCTGGACCCCGAGACCGCCCAGGAGTTCCACGACGAGACCCTGCCCGCCCAGGGCGCAAAGGTCGCCCACTTCTGCTCCATGTGCGGGCCCCACTTCTGCTCCATGAAGATCACCCAGGACGTCCGCGACTACGCCGCCGGCAAGGGCATCGCCGCCGAGCAGGCGCTCACCGAGGGCATGCAGGAGAAGGCCGAGGAGTTCAAGAAGTCCGGCAGCGAGATCTACCAGGCGGTGGAGACGGACGAGAAGACGGCGTCCTAAGGAAACGGCGCGCCTGAAGCGTCGGGTCATCCCGCACGAAAGCCGCCTGCGCCGTATCCGGAGCAGGCGGCTTTTTTCAGAACAGCCTGCCGCCGTTGGGCACCGGGCGGTTGGGCTCGATCATCACCACTTCGCCGTCGGCGTCGGGGAAGCCGAGCACGAGGATCTCGGACCGGAACGGTCCGATCTGCTTGGGCGGGAAGTTGACCACGGCAGCCACCTGCCGCCCCACCAACTCTTCCGCGGTGTAGTGGTGGGTAACCTGGGCGGAACTCTTGCGCTCGCCAATCTCGGGACCGAAATCCACGTACAGCTTGTAGGCGGGCTTGCGCGCCTCGGGGAAGGGCTCCACCCGGGTGATGGTGCCGACGCGCACGTCGACCTTCAGGAAGTCGTCGAAGCTGATCTCGGCCATGCGGTCAGAGGAGGGCCTTGAGGGCGGCCTCGTCGAAGCCGGCTACCTTGCGCTTGCCCTTGATGGTGACGGGGCGCCGCAGGAGGTTCTGGTCCCCGAGCATCAACCGGATGGCCTCCTCCTTGGTGGGAGGGTTGTCCTTCATCTTCCGCTCGCGGTAGAGCGGCGTCCGGGTGTTGAGGAAATCCGTCACCGGCCCGCTGCCGATGATGGAGTCCAACTCTTGTTCGGTCAACGGCTGCTTGCCGTACTCCCTCTCCTCCAGCTCCGCCCCTTGTGATTGCAAGAAACTTCTTGCCTTGCGACAGGTGGTTCAGGTGTTCTTGTAGTAGAATTTCAGCTTGGCCATTCCTTGGTGCTCCTTGCCCCGCCCCACCCAACTGGATTCCCGCTTTCGCGGGAATGACGTTGGGTGTGACATCACCGCGTCAGACGTACTTGCTCACGTCCACCCGCTTCATGGCCTCTATCGGCACCTCGTTCTTGATGGGAAACTCGCCTTCCAGGGGGCGGGTGGCGTCCACCACGGCAACGCTATCGCCGAGCCAGCCGCGGAAGTTCTGGACCTCCCGGATCACGTCCAGGTCCTTGTCCCAGTGGGTGCGGGTGCCCACGGCCCACATCACCTCGCGCTCGTTGAACACGTCGACGTCGTCGTCCACCACCACGCACAGCTTGAGGTTGGGCATGTCGGCGAAGGCCTGCATGGCCGCCTTCTTGGGCTCGTTGGGGAACTCCTTCTTGATGGAGATGTAGCAGATCACCCGGGCGCAGCCCGAGTGAGGCAGGTGGATGGCCTTGATGCCCTGGATGTTGCGCTTGATGGAGTTGTAGACGCTGCCTTCCTTGGTGATGCCGCCCAGGTTCCAGTGGTCCTTCTGGCCCGCCCAGATATCCTGGAGGATCGCATTCTTGCGGTGGGTGATGGCGGTGACCTCGACGATGGGCACGTCCATGGTCACCTGGTAGTAGCGCAGGACCTCGCCAAAAGGGTTCTGGGAGCGCCGTACGTTGGGCGGAACCTCGCCCTCGATGATGATCTCGGCGTCCGCGGGCACGAGGAAGTCCTCTCCCCAAGTAGCCGACGGCGTCAGTCGCAACGGCTCGCGCATGAAGGCCGCGGCGCTCTGGTAGTCATCGTTGCCGTAGGGGGTCATGCAGCAGGACGAAAAATAGAACGCCGGGTGGTGTCCCATGACGATGATCACCGGCGCGCGCTGGTCCTTGGCCTCGTTCTCGCTGACGATGGCTTCCAGGTGGTGGTGCTTGTGGGCCGAGAAGCTCATGGTGCGGCCGTCGTAGTACAGGTTCTTGGTGAAGGTGATGTCGTAGAACGGCGCCGACTCTCCCTTCATGACGCAGGCCATGGTCCAGTAGGGGCCCACGTCGAGGTCGTGGTGCATGGGGATGGGGAACTTCGCCAGGTCCACCGCGGAGTCCTTCACAACGACCTCCTGGCAAGGGGCCGTATCGGGGGCGATCACCTCGGTGTCCCCTTTTTCCTTCTCCAGCCGCGAGACCTCGAGGCTCAGCTCCATGTTGGACGTGAGGTCGCCCATGCCGATGCCGTCGGCGCAGAACTGCCGGCTCACCCACGGGTTGTAGAACAGCGGAAACGGCGACGGCTTCCCCTCCAGCGTCGTCACGTTCTCGAACAGCACCATCTTCTCCAGCCCGCGGTCGTCGAGGTGCTTGAGAAAAGCGGTGGTCTCGCACTTGTTGGGGTCGATGGGATCCGTCACCCGGATCAGGTCGCCCGGGCGGCGCTTCTCCTCGGCCGCGATGAACTCCTGGAGGTCTCTCATGGTCGGTACTCCCTGGTTGGTGGTCTGCTCACGGATACAAGGACACTTAGACAATGGCGGCCGGGAGCGCAAGGTTCCCCGGCGCCGCGCGCTTGACGGCGAGGTCACTTCCTGGAGAGGACCTGCGTCATCCACTCCAGGTAGCTATCGCTGCCGTCGACGATGGGCATGGCGATGATCTCGGGGACGTCGTAGGCGTGGAGCGCCCGTACCCTCTCCTTGAGGCGGTCGAAGAGGTCGGCGCGGGTCTTGACGATGAGCAGGTCCTCGGTGTCGTGCTCCACCCGGCCCTCCCAGGTGTAGGTGGACTCGATTCCGGGGATGCGGTTGACGCAGGCGGCCAAGTTCTCGTGCACGAGCGCGCTCGCCAGATCCCGCGCGTTCACCCCCGACGCCGTGATGTAGACAACCAGGAATTCACTCATGTCGCCGCCTTCGATGCCCCTAAACCAGGGCCGTCAGGCGCCCATTTGCGCACCCAACCTTTGTATGTTTTATTTCCTTTTTTGCATAGTGCGAACCACTCAGACCACTCCCGCCATCGCGGGCGCCTGGTGACCGGCGCATTCCCGAACACAGATCCGAGAAAGGGGTAGAGACCCGAATGGAGAGCATCGATTTTGCCAAGGGCGGAGGGATCGTCCCGGTGGTGGTGCAGGACCACGAGACCCTGGACGTGCTCATGCTCGCCTACATGAATGAACAGGCCTTCAACCTCACGCGCGAGACCGGCAAGGCCCATTACTACAGCCGTTCCCGGGACAAGCTTTGGCTCAAGGGCGAGGAATCCGGCCACTTCCAGGTGGTCCACGACATCCTGGTGGACTGCGACAACGACACCCTGATCCTCAAGATCGACCAGCAGGGCGGCGGCGCCTGCCACTTGGGCTACCGCACCTGTTTCTTCCGCCACGACGCCGGTGACGACTGGGAGATCTGCGCCGAGAAGGTCTTCGATCCCGAGGAGGTCTACAACAAGTGAATCAACTCAAGCTGGGGCTCCCCAAGGGAAGCCTCGAGAAGTCCACCATCGAACTGTTCCGCAAGTCGGGATGGAAGATCACCGGCATGGACCGGAGCTACTTCCCTTCCATCGACGACAAGACCCTGAACTGCAGCGTCGTGCGCGCGCAGGAGATGTCCCGCTACGTCGAGGACGGCACGCTGGACGCCGGCATCACCGGCAGGGACTGGATCCAGGAGAACGACTCCGAGGTCGAGTACATCACCGAGCTGATCTACGCCAAGACGAGCTTCCGCCCCACCCGCTGGGTGCTGGCCGTGCCCCACGACTCGCCCGTGCAGAAGATCGAGGACCTCAAGGGCAAGAAGGTGGCCACCGAGATGGTCAACTTCACCCGGCGGCTCTTCGAGTCGCACGACACGCCCGTGGACGTGGAGTTCTCGTGGGGCGCCACCGAGGCCAAGGCCGCCGAAGGCCTGGCCGACGCCATCGTCGAGGTGACCGAGACCGGCGGCACCATCCGCGCCCACGGCCTGCGCATCGTCTGCGACCTGCTGGAGTCCGCGCCGCAGCTGATCGCCAACAAGGACGCCTGGAAGGACCCCTGGAAACGCGCCAAGATCGAGCAGATCAGCATGCTGCTTCAGGGCGCCCTGGCGGCCGAGCACAAAGTCGGCATCAAGATGAACGTGATGGAAGATGATCTGGAGAAGATTATCGAGCTGATCCCGAGCGTCACCGCGCCGACCGTCGCGACCCTCTACGACACCCCCGCCCTGAAAGGCAAGAAATGGTTCTCCATCGAGAGCATCATCTCCGAGGACGTGGTGCGCGAGCTCATCCCCGAGCTCACGCGCAACGGTGCGGTGGGGATTGTCGAGTACCCGCTCAACAAGGTGATCTGAACCTCGCCGTCGATTGAACTCTGCCCTGGGCACTGGACTCCACTGAGCTTGACCTGGGGCGTTCTCGGCACCCCGTTTCGGCGCCTCAAGACCCACTTTTCCATCCCGGGCATTCCTTCACCAAGGATCCCGCGCGCCCACTTGCAACACCTACGCCACTGGCGTACCCTGAAATGGTGCGCTTCATCGAGACTTATCTCTTCACGGAAGACATCGAACATGAGTTGTCGTTGGACGAATACAGGCAACTACAATTGGCCTTACTATTTCGACCAGCGCAAGGCGCCGTCATTCAGGGCTCTGGAGGTTTGCGCAAGATGCGCTGGCGCCGACCCGGTATGGGTAAACGCGGCGGACTTCGAGTCATCTACTATTGGGAAGCTAGATCGGAAACATTTTACATGCTGACCATTTATCGCAAGGCAGCTCGGGATGACCTGACCCACGAACAGACAGCGATCCTGCGACGGTTGGTCAAGGAGGAATTCAAGTGAAACAAAAGGACTTCGACCGGCTGGTGGCCAGCGTTAAGGAGGCTGGCGCCATTCGCCGAGGGGAACTCAAGCCCAGCCGCGTGACCGATTTCGATCCGGAAGATGTTCGTGCGATTCGGGCCCAGCTAAACAAGTCCCAGCAAGAGTTCGCCCTCATGATCGGCGTCAGCGTGGCCACGCTTCAGAACTGGGAGCAAGGACGGCGACGACCGGACGGGCCGGCACGTGCGCTGCTGCGCGTCGCAGCGAAGAATCCGCGAGCCGTTGCTAGGGCGTTGGCATCTTGATCGCATCCGCGTGCGCGATACCGGTATCACCACACGGACATCGTTGAAGCAGCACTAAACGCAGAGCCCACGAAAACCCAAAGCAAACAAATGAACCGACCGACTCGGAGACGTGCACGAAAAAAGCCCGTCAATCGCAAGGCTGGCAACCCTCATTTGGTAACGGCTTTGTTGCCGCACCCGATGCTTCAAGACAGGGAAGTCAGAGCAAGACTACTGGAGATATGGGACAATAACCCGTCAAAGGTCAAATTTTGTGAGATGAGCCGCCGTCTTCTGTCGCTGGCCTATGAGATATCCAATGACAAAGACTGCATGTTTCTCACGGAGATGCTGACGCGCATCGCTGAGGGTACTAGCGTCTATGTCAGTGGAATCGGTGAGTTTCTTTATCTATACGGCATGCTTGAACAGAGGCTCAAACTACCTGATAAACGCAACCAGAAACAGATGGAAGAAAGAATGCGGTCTCTTGCGGAGAAATATGATGGAACTGCTACATACCGGACGTACCGACGAGAAGGCGAGGCGGATCGCGAGTGTCCTTTGCCGCTATATGTGCGAAATGTGCTAGCGCACTCCGGCACCAACCGCTTGAATACCCTTACAATTCCTGACGATGTGGATGCCTCGATTGAGATACTGAAGTGGTGGTTAGGGATACATCCTGTGGCACCAGAGAAAGAAGTGCATCAGGGGCTTCCGTAACTTCAAGCTGTCTCATCTGGTCAGAAAATCCCCCGCTAGAACCCCTCCATCTGCCGGTCTTCCAGCTCTTCCTTGCCCTTGTCGTCGATGGAGTAGACGCCGCCTTCGGTGGAGATGAGCTCGGGGTCGTAGTAGAGCTTGGAGAGTTCGAGGGCATCCTCGTATTCCACCATGCTGATGGCGTCCCAGGGGCAGATCTTCTTGTCGAGGCGGTCCTCGGAGTCGGTGCCGATGAGCTGGAGCTCGCTCTTCTTGGGCTCCTGCTCCTTCTCCAGGAGCTTCTTGTCGGCGTCGTACATGCGGTTGCCGTACTCGAAGTAGACCACGCCGGTGGTCTTGTGCTCGTGGATCTTGGTGAGGTCGTCGCTGTAGCACATCTGGCAGCCGATGCACTTCTCGTTGTCCACCCACACCCGGTAGGGCTTGAGGCCCCCCCCGGGCATCTCCTCGTAGAGGAGGTTGATGCAGTCGTCCACCGGGCAGTGGACCTCGCACAGGGGTGATCCGGCGCAACTGGTGCAGTTCTCGTTCATCACGGCCAGGAGGGCCGTGCCCTTGCGTTTTGCAGCTTCAGCCATCGACTTTCACCCTTCTTCTTGCCTTGTACCGGAAGTGGAAGAACAAACCCAAAGCCAGCAACAGGAACACCCAATAGTAACGAACCACACCGACCGTGGCCCATTCGAGCCAGTAGACGAAATTACCGGACTGGCGGCTCAGCCGCGCCAGCGCTTCCTGGGCACCGGAGTAGTCGCGCAACTCCTTGCGCACCCGGGCCAAACCGTAGAGCGCGCCCTCGTCCTCGGGCCGCAAGGCCAGGGTCTTTTCGAAGTCCGCCTGGGCGGCCCGCCAGTTGCCCTGCTCCAAATAGATCCAGCCGCGGTTGCTGGCGGCCTGGGTGAAGCCCGCGTCGAGCTCCAGCGCGCGCGAGAAGCTCCCGACCGCCCCCTCCAGGTCTCCCTTGCGCTTGAGCGCCACTCCCAGGTTGTTGTGAACCTCCGGAACCTCGGGCTTGAGCGCCGCCACCTTGCGGTACGACGCGACCGCGGCTTCGACATCGCCCGCCACTTCAAGATCGAGCCAGCCCAGGAGCGTCAGCGCCTCAGTGTCATTCGGAGCCAGCGCCACGGCCTTCCTCACGAGGATCAGGGCCGTCTCCGTGTCTCTCAGCCGGAGAGCCGCCAGACCCGCCACCTGCAGCAGTTGCGGCTCGTCCGGGTATTGCTTGAGCAGCTTGTCGAACTTCTCCCCGGCATCCGCGAACTTGCCCGCGGCCAAGTCCTTGCGGCCGTCCCGCCACAGCTCTTCGTCCACCAGCGCGGAGCGTGCCTCTCCGCCAATACCCAGGACGGCGACGGCGATCAGCACCGCCGGCCACCGGACCCGGCTTCTACTTCCACATCTTGTCAGGGATCTCGTCCTCCCGGCCCTCGTCGATCAGCTTGTCGTTCCTGAGGGCCTGCTTCAGGCCGACCCAGGAAAAGAACAGGACGAGAATCAGCATGCCCACGATGGGGATGTTGTCGGGCTTGGTCACGATCTCCATGAAATAATACCAGCCGGAATGTTCTTCCATACGAACTCGACCACCTTTAGCGAAGTACGGTAAGAGTTATTGGAAAATCACGTGCTTGTCAATGTACGGGCCAGTTTCGCCGCCACCCCGAACTCTCTGGCGGGAGACCCTGCCTTGGGTTATAGTTTGTCCTGCGTATGCGGGGGCTTGGCGTCATCATCCTGGCTGCCGGCCAGGGGAAGCGGATGCGATCAGCCACCCCGAAGGTGATGCATCTTCTGGGCGGCAAGCCGCTCCTGTCCCACGTGCTGGGAGCCTGCCACGGGCTGGAGCCGGACCGCGTCCTGGCGGTCGTGGGCCACGGCGTCGAGGGGATCCGGGAGGCGTTTCCCGAGATGGACGAGGCCGGCTGGGTGCTGCAGGAAGAGCAACTGGGCACCGGCCACGCCGCCCAATGCGCCGCCGCTGCCCTCGGCGATTTCGCCGGCGATGTCCTTATCCTCAACGGCGACGTGCCGCTGCTTTCATGCCTCAGCCTGTCCGGGATGCTGGCCGCCCACCGGTCGCGAGCCAACGACCTCACCCTGGCCGTGGCAACGCTGGAAGACCCCTCGGGCTATGGCCGCATCCTGCGGCGCCCGGACGGTGACATCATCAGAATCGTGGAGGAACGGGACGCCACCGAGGCCGAGAAGGCCGTCCGGGAGATCAACGTCGGTTTCTACCTGGCGTCGTCGGATTTTCTTCGCGCGGCCCTGGCGGCCCTCGACAACCACAACCACCAGGGCGAGTACTATCTGCCGGACATCGCCCGCTTCGCGGCCGAAAGGGAGGCCCGGGTCGGCAGCGTGACCCTTGACGACCCGCGCGAATTCCGGGGCGTGAACAACAGAGAGGAGCTCGCCTGGATGGAAAAGGCATTGCAAAGAGAGATCAACCGCAAGTGGATGGAACGGGGCGTGACCCTCAAGGATCCTGAAAGCACCTACATCGATGCCGACGCCACCATCGGAGAGGACACCGTCATCGGCCCCAACAGCCACCTGCTGGGCCGCACGGTGGTGGGAGCCCGCTGCCGGGTGGACGGCAGCGCCTACCTCACCAACGTGCGTCTGGCCGACGACGTCCACCTGCGTTTCTCGGTGGTGATGGACGACTGCGATATCGAGGACGGCGTCAGTGTCGGCCCCTTCGCGCACCTGCGCCCCGGCACCGTGCTCAGGCGCAATGTCCACATCGGCAACTTCGTGGAAGTGAAGAACTCGTCGGTGGGCGAGTCCACCAAGGCCAGCCACCTGAGCTACATCGGCGATACCGAGCTCGGCCGCGACTCCAACATCGGCGCCGGCACCATCACCTGCAACTACGACGGCTTCACCAAGAGCCGCACCACCATCGGCGACCGCGTCCAGGTAGGCAGCGACACCCAGCTCGTGGCGCCCGTGGTGGTGGGCAATGACGCCTACATCGGCGCCGGCTCCACCATCACCAAGGACGTGCCCGCCGGCGCCCTGGCCCTGAGCCGCGCGCCACAGCAGCACATCGAGGACTGGGTGGCCGGCTACCGGGCGCGGAAGACCAAGGCATAGTGTCCTGTATGGTTAATTCGCATGATAATATGCGGAGGATTTTTCGTCGTCGGCAAGGCGCGATG
>JAPPHF010000134.1 GCA_028821115.1 Deltaproteobacteria bacterium
CACGGCGGGGCTCAGGGCGGTCTTGCGCTTGTTCTTGAGCTGGCGCCGGACCAGCAGGTAAACGACGCTCACCGCGAACGCCAAGGCGAAGACCGCGTTGCCCAGCAACGCCAGGGTCACGTGCAGCGGCAGCCAGTAAGTCAGCAAAGCCGGCGGCGTCTCCAGCCCGGGATCCCCCAGGGCGATGGAGCGCAGCGACATCAGGAAGGCCAGCGGCGCGACAAAGCCGCCCAGGATGGGAAGCCGGTACCTGAGCTGCACCGTCAGGTACACGCCCACCATCAGCCAGCCATAGAAGGACAGCGTGGCATGGGTCTGGGCCAGCGCGGGGAAGCCGGCCTCATGGAAGAGAAGCGTAAACTTGGCCGCGTGGCCTATGAAACCGGCCAGCAGCAGGCCCTGCCCCGCGCGGGAGAAGGATTCCCGCGGGGAGAACAGGTACAGGATAAAGGCGCCCGTCGCCAGAAGGTAGAATCCCGCCGTGGCCTGGAGAAGGCTCTGGTACATATGCTGCCGCCATTATATCGCATCGGCCGCATATGCCCTAGGGTCCTGTTCAGGATCGCGTCCCGGGGATTCGTAGGCGCTGGCCGGCGCGGATCCGGTGCCTGTTGCGGATGGCGTTGGCGCGCTGAATGGCGGCCGGCGACACGCCGTAGCGGTCGGCGATGGCGGAAAGTGTCTCGCCCCGCCGCACGAGATGATAGAGCCGCCGCTTCTTCACCACCCGCTTCTTGACCTGACTCGCGAACGACTTGTCGGGGATCTCGAGCCGCTGGCCTACCTGCAGGCTTCGGACGCTCGCCAGACCGTTCACGGATTGAATGACGTGCACCGATGTACCGTAGATCTGGGCAATGTCCCAAAGCGTGTCGCCTCGACTGACCACATGGTACGAGTCGTTCCCCTGACGCGGACGCTCCACCACCCCGGCCGGCTGCCGCCTGACCGGCGGCGCCACGCCCGCCTTGACTGACGACCTGCCCGGGATCTCGAGCCGCTGGCCTACGAGCAATCGATGGGCGCTTCTCAAGCCGTTGACGGATTGTATGGCGTGCGTCGAGGTGCCGTAGATCTTGGCAAGCTCGGAGAGCGTATCGCCGCGGCTGACCACGTGGTAGGGGAACGTCGGCGTCGGACCCATGTTGGACAAGGCGGTGCGGAACCGATGGCTCTCCTTCTTGGGGGCCTTGAGCCGATATCCCTTGGGCAACCACGACGCGCGACGGCTCAGGGCGGGATTCCAGGTGAGCAGCTGGGCTCGGGAGACGCGGCTGTGACGAAGCAGCGCGGACACCGCAACCCGCCGATGGAGGCTGATCTCATCGAAGTGCACCAGTTGATCGAAGCGGACGTGGGGCAGGTGCCGCTCGACCTCGCGCATGACATGCACCGCCGCCAGGAACTCCGCGTAGAAGTTCTTGGACGCGAACTTGAAAGTACGACTGCGATAACGCCGGATGATGGTGACGATGTCCCGGGTGCCCACTCTGCGCACCGCCCTCTTCATGCCGGCGCGCCCGTGGTTGTAGGCCGTGACCGCCAACGGCCAGGTTTTGAGCTCCCGGTAGTTTTCCTGCAGCAGACGGGCGGCCGCCCGGGTCGCCTCCAGGGGATCCCTCCGCTCGTCCACGAGCCGCGTCACGCGCATGTATCGACGTCCGGTTCGGGGCATGAACTGCCACATGCCCACGGCGCCCCGGAACGAGCGCGCGTCGTTCCTGAAAGAGGATTCCACCAGCGGCAGGTAGACAAGCTCCAAGGGGAGTTGGCGGGCGGCAAAGATCTTGCGCATGTGTTCCATGTAACGCCCGGACCGCCGCACCCCGGCCGTGAAACGCTCGCTGATACCCCGCTGTACCTTGATCCGGTGCGACGGGATGCCGCGCCGCACGAGCTGCGCGCGCACGGAACGGACCACCCGCCGTGCACGCGCCCGCGAGCCATCCTTGACCTTCACCACCCGGTGTATCTTCGACATGTCCTTGGGGTCGAAGAACACGAGCTCGTCGGAGTCGTAGTCGAGAAAGATCGCCTTCCAGAATTCGACGGCGGGCTCGAGCCCTTTGGGGATGGCGAACGGGTCCTTTGCCGCCGAAACGGCACCGCGCGCCAACGCTGACGGGGTGTACGACGGACCGCTGAAAAGGAGAAAAAGAAGACTCGCGAGGACGACGAAGCAGCGTGTCACGCAGAACTCCTTTAAAAGCATCGGCTTAGGGTACCCGGCGTGAACCTGTTTGTCAACTTTGCCGTGTACCTTGCGAAAAAGAGGCCCTGCATGGGTCACTGGCCATAGACGCCATGAGTGCGAAGAACAGCCTTTGGAACAGGAGACGGACTGCCGCCCCGGAAAAACTATTCGAACTCGAAGGGTATCTGCGTCGGCCCGTAGCCCTGCCAGTACTTGCGGGTCTCCGGTTCATAGCGGCCCTGGAGGAAGGTGCCCGGCTTTTCCGCGCGCACGATGATGGCGACGGTGCGATCCTCGCCGCTCTGCTCGGCGTGGATCTGCCACGGGCGCACGAGATCGATCTTGCCCGGTCCCACTTCGGCGTTCTCGGTCTTCCGGACTTCCGCGTAGTCCGGCTTGGAGCCGTCGTCAAGCCGCTCGTAGCGCTCGATGGTCTCGCGACCGTCCAGAACCCCGTACAGCGTCCAGTTGTGGGCGTGGTCGTGAATGCTGGTGCGGGTTCCCGGCGCCTTGACGAGCCCGTTGATGACGAATCCGTGGTCCGGGTCCTCGTAGAGGAGGAGGTTCTGGGCCCTTTGGGCGCCCTCGGGCGGGGTCAGCCCGCCCTGATCGCAATCGGGCCACTTCTCGGACTGCGCCTTGACGCTGGGATCCGCCAGCAGCTCGCTGAGAAGGGACCCCATCTTCTCCCACCGCCTGTCGACGTCAGGCTCGTCGGTATGGAGCTGTCGGATGGCCGCGATGAACCGCTTGGCGACCGAGGTTTCCGTTTCCTGCGTCGGCATGGGACGTGCGCTCATGGTATCTCCTCCCTTTGGTGTGGTGTCTGATTGATTGACACCACACTAGCTGTGACCCGGTGGCCCAATCGGTCGAAAGTATCCGAGGACCGGACGCGGTGTCAACCGGATACGACGCCCTTGACCAGTTGCACCCGGCTGGTGTCGCGCAGCTTGTCGAACCGCTCCTTCCCCACTTCGAAGTAGTGGGGTTGCGCGGAGCTCTTGAGGATATAGTGGTCGCCCTCTTCCGGGGACACGACCGTGTGCGTGATGGCGGATCCCGCCTTCGTCTCGATGATGTAGTCGAGGATGGGCCGTCCGGCGTCGAACCGCGCCTTGCCGTCCTTCGAGAGCACCTCCCTGAAATCGACCCCGGCCACGCGCTCCACGAGTTCCTTCACCGGCCCGGCGTCGGTTTCCTCGTTCTCCCGCAGCCCTTCGACCTGAAACCCGCCTTCCCCGGCCTTCAACGCGTAGACCCCCAAGTCGATGCGGGCGATGTCCTCCACCGCCGTCTGCAGGACCTCCGTGTCGTACCACCAACTCGCGTCCGGCGGAGCGTCGAAGGCGTTGAACCCGATGGCATGGGTGTGCTCGTCGCCGTCGAGACGCGCGTGCACCTTGCGGAATCCCGGCGACGAGCCGAGGAAGACGTCGCCCAGGACTTCCGTCCCCTTGAGGAACCGCACCCGCCGCTCGAAGTCCTCCTCGGTCACCCTCAACCGCCTGGCCGCCACCAGGGTCCTTCCCACCGGCCAGGACCGTCTGGCCCTGAGCAGCTTTTCGGTGAACTCCTCGAACTTCGCCGACGCCACCGGAAAGTCGCCCTTCCCGGAAAGGACCCAGCCGGCGTCCTTGCGCGCCAGACGCAACGGCGCGTCCCCCTTTTGCTCGATGGTCACGGCGTCGGCGCTCTCCAGGTCCAGGGCCAGCAACGGCTCGTCCGCCTCGACAGCGCCCGGTTCATCTCCCTGGAAGTTAACCCAGGCCACCAGACCCGCCTGCAGCACCAACAACAGCAACAAGAGTTTGACCGATCGGCTCACGCGGAAACCCTTCCGTTCGGAGTCGTCACGCCGCCAGCATCGTGTGGTAGCGGTCCCGCAGGCGACGCAGATGATAACGGTGGGCGCCGTAGATCAGCGCCAGGCCCACCAGGACGATGCCGTAGTTCAGGTACTCCCAGAAAGCCTTCTGCTCGCGCGTCATGGGCACCAGCGTCCGGGCGAAGTGGGCGCGGCTTCGAATGGACAGCAGCGCGCGGTCCTCCAGGGCCCAGTCCACCACGTTCTCCAGGAACTGCAGCGAGTTGACGAACCGGTCGTTGTTGGCGGCACGGGACAACTGGAGCGTCTGGTCGGTGAACGCTTCGTTGGAGCCGACGAGAATGATCCGGGCCGACTCCGGCGACTTCTCGATCATGCCGGCCACCACCGGCTCCTCATCCTCTCCCGTCTTCTCCGCCGCCTCGCCGCCCTGCGGCGGTGCCGGTTTCTCGTCGCCGCCGTCCTTGGCCAGCAACGGCGAATCCTTGCCCGCGTAGTAGGAACGGAAGGTCCCCTCCACCACCGCTCCCAGCACGTGCCCCTTGGCTTGGCCCTCTTTCTCGAACCCCAGCTTGGGGTGGACCTTGAAGTCGGGATGAACCTTGAGGGAACTCGACAGCCACGACACCTCGGAGCTCGTGAGCAGCGGAGTGGCGCGGGTGCCTCCGGCTTCGTCGTCCGGAAGCGTCAGCGGCGAAGCCCAGCTCAGGGTCAACTGGGGCAGCCTGGCGGTCATGGGATTGTCCTGATTGAGGCCCTCGCCCCTGATGTCGACGAAGTAGGGGTAGGGCACGAGCTGCAGCTCGCGTACGGTGAAGGCGCCGGCCTTCCGGTTCACGAACACCGGGAAAGGCTCGTTCCGGGGATCGAGCACCAGCGTCTTCCGCACCGTGAACCCGTAGTGCTCCAGCAACGGCTCCAGACCGGACGTATACCGGGCGGCGGCCAGGCCCGTGGGGGTGCGCGACACGGTATAGGGCGACGTCAGCAAGGCCACCGAACCGCCCTTCATGAGAAACTGATCCACGGCGAAGCGCTGCTTCGGGGTCAGCTCCTTCGGGGCCGCGAGCAACAGCAGGTCCACGTTTTCCGGCACCAGTCCGGACTTGAGGTCCACCTCCGCGATGCGATAGTTCTCCCTCAGCTTCTGCAGCACGAACCGGAACAGCCGGGGCGGCGGCTGGAAACGCGCTCCCTGCTGCCGCGGCTCCGGCGGCGGGGTGTGGAAACCGACGGTCTTGATGAACCCCGGGGCGAACCGGCGCAACGCCGACTCCACGCTCCGCCTGGCGGACTCCTGGTTCAGCTTCCCGGGCAAGGGCACCTGCACCGTACTGCCGTTGTTCTTCATGACCATGTAGAAATAGAACCGTTTCGGATCGAAGGGGCCCGCCGCCATGGGACGGAACCCGTACTGGTCGGCGAGCTGCTTGGCCACCGCCGCGTCCTTGGCCTCGGGATCGACGATCTCGTACCGGAACTTTCCCTCCGACTCCTTGCGGAGCTCCCCCAGCGAGGTCACCAACTGCCGCCTGAAGGGTGCGATGGACTTCGGCAGCTTCTCTTCCGGCGAGATGTACCCGCGGAACTCCACGGGTTGATCGATGCCGGCGAACAGCGCGCCGATGTCCTGAAACCCGTACAGCACCTTCTTGATGCCCCGGGCGAGGTCGTACTCGAGGTTCCGCAGGCGGATGTCGGTTCCCGTGCGGCCGCGCTTGACCTCGATCAGGTCCGTGAACCGCAGCACCTCGTGCTTGTCGCCGTACTGGAGCAGCAGGTCGAAGTACGAGTTGACCAGCGAGGTCTGGTAGCGGTCTTCCGTCCGGAACGGGATCGGCCGGATGCCGTAGCGCTGGTTGGCTTCCTCCTCGAGATCGGGCTCCTCCCGGGGATCCACGAACTCAGCGCGCACCCGGCCGCCGCTGATGGACTCGATCTCGCGAATGGTGTCACGGATCCGGGGCACCAGCGGCGCCAGCACCGGGTGGGTGCGGGCGCTGAAGTAGCCCCGGATGAGCAGCGGCTCCTGCAACTGGGCGACGAGGTCCCGGGTCGCCCGGGAAATGGTGTAGTCCCTTCCCTCGGTGAGGTCCGCGCGCACGTCGAGTCCGCGGTGGAGCCAGAAGTTGGCCAGGACGAAATTGAGCACCACCAGCGCGGTCACGGCCCGCCACGCGCGGTGGCGCTTCTTCTGCCCCTCCCGGGACCAGCGCAGGCGTTCGAGGGAGTAGACGTTCAAGGCGAGAAAGACGCCGACGACGCTAATGTAGTAGTAGATGTCCCGTAGGTCCAGGACGCCCCGGGTAATGGACTCGAAGCGGACGCCGGTGGCCGCCAGCCCCAGGTATTCGGCCCACTGGACGCCCACCAGGAAGCCGAACGTCAGGGACCCCAGCAGGTAGAACACGAAGCCGATGACGGTGGCGAGGATGAGGCTCGCGATCTGGCTCTCGTTCCGCGAACTGATGTAGAGGCCGATGGAACAGTAGGCCGCCGCCAGCAGCAGCGACGCCGTGTACGCCCCCAGGACCGGGCCCCAGTCGAGACCGCCCATGAAGGAGACCGTCACCGGGACTCCCAGCGTCAGCAGCAGCGCCACCGCCACCAGGCCCAGACACGCCAGGAACTTGCCGAGCACGAGATGGAGCGTCTTGACCGGCATGGTGAAGAGAAACTCGAGGGTTTCCATGCGCCGCTCTTCGCTCCACATCTTCATGGTCAGGGCCGCGCTCAGAAAGATGAGCAGGATCGGCATCCACTCGAACAACGGCCTCACGTCGACGATGTTGCGCGCGAAGAACTGCTCGACCCAGAAGAAGATGAACAGGCAGACGGCCGAGAACGTCCCCAGGAAGATGAACGCCACCGGCGACGAGAAGTAGGTGGAGAACTCCTTCTTCGCGATGCTCCAGATGCTACCCGTCATGGCCGCCCCCCTCCCCCACCTCGCGGAACACGCTCTCGAGGGTGCGCGCCTCCTCGCTCATGCGATAGAGATCCCAGCCGCGCTCCACGGCCTCCCTGGCGACGCTGGGCGCCACCTCATCCATGGGAGCGTCGAGCTCCAGGCCGTAGCTCTCCCCGCGCGGCCCTTCCGCCGGGAGCACCTCCGCCACTCCCGGGATCTCGCGGAGCCGTTCGGGCGCGTCGTCCGACGGATTACCGAGCCCCACCACCAACCTGTGGGACTGCTGCAACTCGCTCATCCGGGCATCCACCGCGATGCGTCCCTGCACCATGATGATCACCCGCTCGCACACCGCCTCCACTTCCTGCAGGATGTGCGTGGACACGATGATGGTGGCGTTTTCGCTCAAGCCTCTCACCAGCGACCGCATCTGAAAGATCTGCGTGGGGTCCAGGCCGTTGGTGGGCTCGTCGAGGATCAGGATCTCCGGCTCGTGCACGATGGCCTGGGCCACTCCCAGCCGCTGCTTGTAGCCCTTGGAGAGCGTCCCGACAGGGTCCAGCGCCCGGTCCAGCAGCCATGTCCGCTCCAGCGCCCGCCTGAGCACGGCCGGCCGGCCGGCGCGCGGAACCCCCCGCAGGTCGGCCACGTACTCGAGGTAGCGCACCACCGACATGTCGGGATAGAGCGGCGCGTTCTCGGACAGGTAGCCCAGCTTGCGCTGGATGCCCAAGCGCGCCTCCGAGAGCGGCATGCCGTCTATGACCACCGATCCCTCGGTGGGCTCGATGTAGCCGGTAAGCATCCGCATGATGGTGGTCTTGCCGGCGCCGTTGTGTCCCAGCAGGCCGACCACCTCCCCCTTCCCGATGGAAAAGGAGACGTCGTCCACCGCCACCAGATCACCATACTTTCGGGTGAGACCCTCGACCTCGATCAAGCTGCATCCTCCCGGCGGGTACTGTTCGCGGGTTCCGGAGCGAGATTGAAATTTTTAGCAGATCAGGCGGCGGGGCGCGAATCGGGCCGCAGCGGGTGCCGATTCGACGGCTATTCAATATTGATAACGAACATTTGAAAATGTACATATATTTCTCAGGAGAAGCCCCTGATGACAACCATGATCGGAGCGGCGGAGTTCAAGGCGAGATGCCTCCGTGTCATCAGACAGATGAACACGGATGGCAAGCAGGTGACTATCACCAGGTGGGGGCGGCCGGTGGCGGTGCTCTCCCCCGTGCAGCCTCCCGATGACCACCCGTCGATCATCGGGGCGATGCGCGGTTCGGTGCTGGCTTACCACGACCCATTCCGGCCGGCGGCCGATCCCTCCGACTGGTCCGCTGCGGAATGACCCGCGAGGTACAAGGGTATGGCAACTGTCAAGAAAGGAATTCTGACCAGTCCGCCCGAGTGGTGGAATCATCTTCGCTGGACGAAACGTGTCTTCTGGAAAAGGGAGAGAAAGGCCGCGAAACGCGAGGGTGAGAGACAGGCACAAGAGGGCTGAAGGGCTCGTAACCGCAAGAATCTTCACCGGCTGAGGATTTCGTCCTCGATCCGGCGTTTCACGTCCTCCCAAGGTTCAAGCTCGACGGTTCCCGCCTCGATGGCCTCCACCCGCCGCCCGATTTCCGCAGCCCAGGCGGCTTCAGCATCCGGGTCCGCGGGACCGTCTAGGCTCTTCAGAAGTTCTGCGGCCAGTTCGGCGCGCGCCCCAACGTCGAGGCGCAAAGCCTCAGCGAGAACGGACTGAGTAGCCTTGGGCATAATCCCGAATTCTACACCCAAACCGCGCTTTGGCAAGACAGCTGATTCGAGTTGATTTCCCTTGTATAACAGACAAAAGTCTGGTATACGCGTCTTCATGACACCCTTCACTCCACCGGGAGAGACCCGGGAAAAGGTTTACCGGTTCGTGCGCAGGCGGATCCTGGAGGAGCTTCCGCCGACGGTGCGGGAGGTGCAGGAGGCGTTCCGGTTCAAGGCGGTGCAGACGGCCCGGCAGCACCTGGAGCGGCTGGTGGCAGAGGGGCGGCTGGTCAAGACGCATGGGAAATCACGGGGCTATCGCCTACCAGGGGAGCCCGGGACGCTGTTCGTGCCGCTGCTGGGGCAGGTGCAGGCGGGCGGGCTGCGGGCGGCCATCGAGGAGTGCGAGGGCTATCTCCCGGTGCAGTCGCGGGGCTCGGAGGAGCTGTTCGGGCTCCGGGTCCAGGGGGAGAGCATGACCGGGGCGGGCATCCTTCCGGGCGACATCGTCGTCGTGAGGCAGCAGTCGGAAGCGGCCTCGGGGGACATCGTCGTCGCCTTGGTGGGCGACGAGGCCACCATCAAGAGGCTCCGGCTGCGCCGAAACCGGATCGAGCTGCATCCGGAGAACCCGGCTTTCGCGCCAATCGTTCCGAGAGCGGAGGAATGCACCGTCCTGGGCAAGGTGGTGGAGGTGAGGCGTTATCTCGAAGGGTGAAGATGCTCTCATGGACGTTTACGCTGAAAAGAACCTTGACCGGATGCCGGTTCCGGTGGCCGCCCCCGTCGCCCCGCGGCGCCGGCCTGCCCACGAGGCGCCGAGGGCCTGGAACCTTTCCTTGCTCGCGGGACGCCTTGCGGAGGTCTCGGACTCGGGCGCGGCCCCTGCCCTCACGGCCGCCGCCTCTCTGATCCTCCAGGCCCAGCAGCGGGGAGAGCCCGCGGCGTGGGTCTGCTTCGGCAACTCGATCTTCTTCCCGCCGGACCTGGTCGAGTGGGGCATCGACCTCGACGCCTTGCCGGTGATCCGCGTTCCCGACGCCCTCGCCGCGTCCCGCGCCGCCGACCAACTGCTGCGCTCCGGGGCCTTCGGCCTGGTGGTGCTGGACCTGAAGGCCGAAGCGCGGATGCACATGGCGGTGCAGAGCCGCCTTGCGGCGCTGGCCCGAAAGCACCACACGGCGCTCCTCTGCCTCACCCGCAAGAAAAAGGGCGCGCCCTCGCTGGGGCCGCTGGTGTCGCTACACGGCGAGGGCCGCATCACCAGGACCGCCTTCAGCCGCTTCGACTGGGAAATCCGCATGGTCAAGGACAAGCGGGGAGCTCCGGGATGGAGCCACAGGGAGTCGTGCCGTGGAACGGATGGCTTGTGTTGACCTTGCCGCCTTTCCCCTGCAACTGCTGCTCCGGGACCATCCGGACTGGAAGGACCATCCCGCCGCGGTGGTGGACCGGGACAAGGCCCAGGGGACCATCCTCTGGGTGAACCAACGGGCGCGCGCCACGGGCATCCTTTCGGGCATGCGCTACGGCGCGGGGCTCGCGCTTTCGCGCCATCTCCGGGCGGACGTTATTTCCCCTTCGGCCATCGACAAGGCCGTGGGCGGCCTGGTGCCGCGGCTGCGGCGCTTTGCCGCCGAGGTCGAACCCTCCCGGGATGAGCCCGGGGTGTTCTGGCTCGGTGCCGCGGGCCTTTCCCTGCTCCACCCCCGCCTGGAGGAATGGGCTGGGCTCATCCACGGCGACCTCGCCGTCGCCGGCCTCCACAACACCGTGGCCGTGGGGTTCTCCCGTTTCGGCAGCTATGCAGCGGCCAAGACCTGCGACCGGACCACGGTCTTCCACACGCCCGAGGAAGAGCACCAACATGTCCGCGGCGTCCGGCTGGACCGCCTCGACTTCGCTCCCAAGGTCCGCGATCTGCTGGCCCGGCTCGGCATCCACACCTTGGCGGGCTTCCTGGACCTGCCCGCGGCCCAGGTGCGCTCGCGGCTGGGCCGGGAAGCTCACCGGCTCCACCGGCTGGCCGCGGGCGACCTCTGGAGCCCGCTCCACCCGGAGACGCCGTCGGAGCCCACCGCCGCGAGGGTCTTCCTCGACTACCCGGAGAGCGACCGTCGGCGGCTGGCGGTCCTCATGGAAGACTTGCTGGAGCCGTTGCTCGGCGCGCTGGAGCAGCGCCACGAGGTGTTGACCGTTCTCCTCCTCCGCCTCCGCCTGGACGACAGGTCGGAGAGGGCCGAGACCCTGCGGCCGGCCCGGCCCACCCTGGACCGGACGCAGATCCTGGAACTCCTGCGGCTCCGCCTGGAGGCTACGGCGCTGACGGCCGGGGTGACGGAAATCGGCATGGAACTCCTGGGAACCTCGCCCGACGTCCGGCAGGGGGAGCTTTTCCGCGGCGGCTCCACGCGCGACCACGACGCCGCCAACCGCGCCCTAGCGCGGCTACGGGCCCGCTTCGGCGACGGCGCGCTCCTGCGGGCGCGCCCGCGCGCCGGTCACCTTCCCGAAGCGCGCTTCACCTGGGAGCCCATGGAAGCCGTGCCGCCGCCGAGACCGCGCCGGATCCGCCTGCGGCCGCTGGTGCGGCGTTTCTTCCCGAAGCCCGTCCGGCTCCCGCACCAGACCGCAACAAGACTCCGCCTGGCTACGGGAACGGCAACAACGCCCGCGTCGTCATTCCCGCTTCCTCCGTCACTTCCGTCTTCTCCGTCACTTCCGCGAAAGCGGGAATCCAGGGGTGGAGAGGGGCTCGCACCCGATACCGAGCCCTTGGTTGGCGACGCCCGAACCGGCGACGACTTCCTCACCCGGGAGAGCGCCGGTCCCTACATCATCTCCGGGGGATGGTGGGGCTCCGGCGCCGGGGTGTACCGGGAGTACCACTTCGTCCGCGACGGCGAGGGCCCCTGGCTGTGGGTCTACTATGACTCCCGGCGGCACGGCTGGTTCCTGCACGGGAAGGTGGAGTAAGGACCATGGCCGCGCAGTCCCGGGCATCCGTGCCCTACGCGCCCCTCTACTGCAAGAGCCACTACTCGTTCCTGGAGGGGGCGAGCCATCCCGAAGAGCTGCTGGAGCGGGCGGCGGAACTCGGGATCGAGTCGCTTGCCCTGACTGACCGGGACGGAGTCTACGGCGCCGTGCGCGCCCACGTGAAAGCCCGGGAACTGGGCCTGTACCTGGTCGTCGGCGCACGGATGACCGTTGCCGACGGCTCCTCCATCCTGCTGCTGGCCGCCGACGGCACCGGCTACGCCCATCTCTGCCGGCTCATCTCCGCCGGACGCCTCCGCTCTCCCAAGGGGAATAGCGTCGTCGAATGGCGCGAGGTCTGCGCCCACGCCGGCGGGCTCGTGGCCCTGTGGGGCGGAGAGGAGAGCCTGCTGGTGCGGGAGCCGGAACCCGCCTTCGCCGCCCGGGACCTCCGGGACGCTTTCGGCGACCGGCTCTACGCGCTGGTGACCCGCCACCGCCGCGCGGAGGAGGCGCTGCAGGAGCGGCGCCTGCGGGATCGGGCGCAACGCTACGGCATCCCCACGGTGGCCGCCGCCGAGGTGCTCTATCACCACGCCTCGCGGCGCCGGCTGCAGGACGTCCTCACCTGCATCCGCCACGGCGTTCCGCTCGCCGGCGCGGGACGTCTGATCAAGCCCAACGCGGAGCACGACCTCAAGTCCCCGGCCGCGTTCGCGGCCCT
>JAPPHF010000128.1 GCA_028821115.1 Deltaproteobacteria bacterium
CGACAACGAAAAATCCTCCGCATCTTATCATGCGAATTAACCGGACAGGACACTAACCCGTGGCGTTCGCGCCGGTCAACGACGCCCATCGACCCGGTTGACACCCCGAACCCACGCTGGATAAGGTCGCCGCCATGGGAGATTCGCATCCGGCGTTCCCGGTCCGGCCGGCACGACGCGGCGTCCCGGCCGCGCTCAAGCTGGTGCTCGCGCTCCTTCTGCTGCCGTTACAGGCTGTCGCCGTCCCAGAGGACGCCGTCCTCATGGAGGTGCGGCAGGTCGCGGTCGATCCCTTGAACCGGACCCCCGTGGTGATCCTGGCGGGCGGCGGACGGTTGCTGCCGATCTGGATCGGTGATGCCGAGGCCTCGTCGATTGCGCGCGCTCTGCAGGGACAACGCTCGTCCCGGCCCGATACACACGACCTGATCGGGAATCTCCTGAAGGGTCTGCGCGCGACGCCGGAACGGATCACGATCACGGAACTGCGCGAGTCGACCTATTTCGCGGTCATCACGCTCAAGGCCGGCCGGCGGAGGATCGCCATCGATTCGCGTCCGAGCGACGCCATCGCCGTGGCGCTCCGTACCGGCGCGCCCATCTACGCCGCACCCCAGGTCCTGGAACAAACCGTCCGTCTCAACGATCCGGCGCTTCGGCGCGGGCAAGGCGTCACCCGCATGATGGGCATGCACATGCAGGACCTCACCGCCGAACTCGCCAAGCTGTTTGCCACGGAACTGCGCCAGGGCGTTCTGGTGGCCCATGTAGAAGGCGCCAGCGCCGCCTCCGCGCACGGGTTCCGGCGCGGCGACGTCATCGTCCGCATCGACGGCAGGCGGATCCGCAACACGCGCGAGCTGGAAGCGGCCCTCGCCTCCCGCCCGGCAACCGGCCGGCGTATCTTCCGTATACGCAGAGACGGCGGGCCCATCACCATCGTGGTGGACCCGCCGTCTCGGAGAAAGCGGTAGCGATCAGGGTCGAGGCGATCAGCCGGCGCCGTTGCTGCTGAACAGAACCTTGCCCCACTTCTTCGCCGTGGCGTCGAGCACTTCCGGGCTCGACTCCGCCACCGGCGGGAACTCGCTCATCCACTCGTACGGGCGGCACGCGTCGATGATGGCGCGGGAGTTGAAGCCCTTCTTCGTGGGATGCACGATCGGATCCAGGGGTCCGCTCCAGGCGCGCCGGATGATGTCGATGTCGGCATCCGGGTCCGAACGAGTCGCCATGGCCCAGATCACGTCGTCGGTGTTGGAGGGATCGATGTCGTCGTCCACGACGATGACGTAACGGCCGAGGTAAGCGCCCGCATGGCACTGGGACGCCACCACGGCGGCCTGGCGCGCGTGTCCGGGATAGCGCTGCTTGATCGACACCACCATGACCAGGCGGCTGCCGCCGGCCACCATCAGCCACACGCCCTTGACGTCCGGAACACCGGCCTTCTCCATCTCGTCCCAGATGAGCGCGGAACGCAGGTACGAACGGTACCAGCCCAGCTCGGCGGGAGGCCTTCCCGGAGGCGAGCCGAGGATGATGGGATCGTTCCGGTGGTACATGCGCTTGATCTTTACGATGGGCTCGTTGCGCTCGGCGCTGGCGTAGTAGCCCGTCCACTCGCCGAACGGGCCCTCGACGCGGTCTTCGCCGAAGACGACGTCGCCCTCCACCACGATCTCGGCGTTGGCCGGAACCATCAACCCCGAGTACGGAGCCTTGACCACCTCCAGGGGCTCGCCGCGGACGCCGCCCAGGAAGTCGTACTCGGGCACCCCGTAGGGCACCTCGATGCTGCCGCCGAGGAACACCAGCGGATCATGACCGAAGGACATGGCCATCTTGAAGGACTCGCCGGTCTGCTGGTACTTGTCGCGGTGGATGCGGCCGTGCTTGCCCGGGGAGATGTAGAAGCCGACGGTGTCGGAGTCGTGGACCATGACCCGATAGGTGCCCCAGTTGGTCCAGCCTTCGTCCCGGTCCGCCGTTATGTCGATGCTGCCGGTGCCGATGTAGCGGCCGCCGTCGCGTTCATGCCAACGAGGCGTGGGGAACTTGAGCAGATCGATGTTGCCCTCCTCGAAGACGTTCTCGAAAACGGGCCCGTCCTTCAGCACCTTGGCGGGAATGGGCTTGATCTTCTTGTAGTGCTCACGCCACGTATTGACGAACTCCATCTTGCTGTCGCCGGGCGGCAGGTTCAGCGTCAAACCGATACGTTTCCGCGAGCTCAGCGAGTTGGACAGGACACGGTAGCCCTTGGGGTGGTCCTTGATCTCGTCGAACAGCACCGCCGGGCCGTCTTCCTTGCGCATCACCATCTCGGTAATGGCGCCGATCTCGAGATCCCAGTCGCAGCCCTTCAGGGTCTTGAGCTCTCCCATCGCATCCGCCTTGTCGATCCACTCGCGGCAGTCATTGAATTCCATTGTTACCTCCGCTCACTGGTTTTGTTGTCGTAATGCTTCTACCGTTGAAAGGCTGCATTCCGCCGAGCCGCATCAGGTCTTCTGGTACATACCCCGGCCGGTGCGCTTGATCCGGCCTTCCTTCGACCACCGTACCACCACTTGCCTGAGGTACGCTCGGGGCTTCTCGCCTGCGGTCTTGTTGGCGCCGATGGTATCCAGCGTGAACTCGCCGGGCAAGGTATCGAAGACCGCGTTCCAATCGATCATGGCCCCGCGCGGCCCCCGTCTCTGCGTCGCCGCTTTCGGGCCTCCGGCCCCCTGGCCGCGCCTACCGGCCTTCGGCCTGCCGCCGTCAAGCATATCGTAAATGACCTCGTGCCGCTTGATCTCGTCCCGCAACGTGGCAACCCGTGCCGTGGCCGCAGCCAGTTCCTTTTGCAACTTGTCGATCTGTCTCTTGACGCTGACTTTCAGATCCAGGGCCATCATCCCCCCTTGCCGAAGAATGCCACCCTAGTTAGCATAATGGACCGGAATGCACAATTGTCCTGTTCGTTCGAAGTCAGGGCTTCGCAAACACCGATCCCTATGATATCATCGTTGACCGAACTGATTGAAAGGATTCGGAATAGCAGCCATGGCCAGAATATGCTTCATCTGCGGCAAGGGACCCTCGGTCGGTAACAACGTCAGCCACGCCAACAACAAGACCCGTCGCCGCTGGCTGCCGAATCTTCAGAAGGTTCGCGCCCGCTTGAACGGCGACGTTCAACGCATCCGGGTATGTACCCGGTGCCTGCGCTCCGGCAAGGTCGAAAAGGTCGCCTGAAGTCCACATCCGGCCGCTGCCGGAAACGGATACCGCCGCCTACCCCTGGACTCGATTCGCCTGATACACGCCTTTCACGTTGGAGATGTCCTGCAGCACCTGCCGGAGTTGATCGGAGCTTCCGATCATGATCTCGAACGTGTTGACGGCCTTGTCGTCGAACGTGCGAATGTGCGCGCGGGCGATATTCACCCCCGAGTCGGATATGGCCGAGCTGATGGCGGCCAGGAGGCCGGGCTTGTCGGCGCAGCTCACCTCGATCTTGACCGCGCGCGGCATCTGCGCATCCTCCGACCAGCTCACCTCTACCCTTCGTTCGGGATCGGCTTCGAGTCCCGTGGGACAGCTCGCCACGTGCACGGTCACCCCCCGCCCACGGGTGATGATCCCGGCGATCTCCTCGCCGGGTAGCGGATGGCAACAGCGCGCGAACCGCACCAGCACGTCCTCGATGCCCTTGACGCGCACCCCGCGGTCCCGTGAGCCCACCAGCCGGAAGAGCCGTTCGAGCCCACCCTCGAGTTGCTTCTTGTCGCCTTTGAGCTGTTCCGCAGGAAGGAGCTTGGCCAGCACCTGGCGCGGCATCAGCTTGCCGTAGCCCACGCTCGCCAGAAGCCCTTCCTCGTTCTTGACCCCGAGCTCCTTGCCCAGCGTGTCGACCCGGCCCTCTTGCTGCAGGTGCTGGTAGTCCAGCTTGTGACGGGCGAAGTCCCCCTCGAGGATCTCGCGTCCCAGGGCCACGCTCCGATCGCGTTGCTGCGAGGTGATCCAGGCCCGGATCCGGGACTTGGCGCGGGGCGTCTTGGCCACCTTCAACCAGTCCCGGCTCGGCGTCTGCTCTTCCGTGGTGATGATCTCCACCGTGTCGCCGCTCCTGAGGATGTACTTGAAGGGCGCCAGCCTGCCGTTCACGCGCGCGCCGGAGCAGTGCTGCCCGATGTCGGAATGGATGCGGTAGGCGAAATCGACCACGGTCGCCCCCTTGGGGAAGACCTGCAGGTCGCCGTTGGGCGTGAACACGTAGACTTCGCCCGGGAACAAGTCCTCCTTGAGGCTGTGGAGAAACTCCTGGGGGTTCGACAGATTCTGCTGCCATTCGAGGAGCTGGGTCAGCCACGTGAACCGCTGGATGTCCGTCACCTGAAGCGCCTTGCCCTCCTTGTACCGCCAATGGGAAGCGATCCCCTCCTCCGCCACCCGGTGCATGTCGTGGGTGCGGATCTGGATCTCGATGCGCCGCGCGTTGGGCCCGAGGACGGTGGTATGGAGCGACTGGTACATGTTGGGCTTGGCCAGCGCGATGTAGTCCTTGAACCGGCCCGGCACCGGCCGCCACTTGGAATGGACGATGCCCATGGTCTCGTAGCACTCCCGCACCGTGTCCACCACGATGCGGAAGGCCACGACGTCGTAGACCTGTTCGAAGTCCAGGCTCTGGTCCTCCATCTTCTTGAAGATGCTGTAGAAATGCTTGGGCCGGCCGGTGACCTCCGCGTCGATGCCCTCTTCCGCGAGCGCCTTGCTCAAACGCGAGATCACATCGTTGATGTACTTCTCCCGGTGTTTCTTCTTCTGCGCCACGTCCTGCTTGAGTTGCCCGTAGATCTCCGGACGAAGGTGCTTGAGGGCCAGGTCCTCCAACTCGCTCTTGACCCAGTAGATCCCCAGCCGGTGGGCGATGGGAGCGTAGATGTCCAGGGTCTCCTGGGCGATGCGCCGCTGTTTCTCCGGAGCCAGGTACTGCAGGGTGCGCATGTTGTGTGTGCGATCCGCAAGTTTGATCAGGACCACTCGAATGTCCTTGGCCATGGCCATGATCATCTTGCGGAAGTTCTCCGCCTGCTTCTCCTCGTGGCTGGTGAAGTCCACGCGGCTCAGCTTGGTGACCCCGTCCACCAGGATCGCGATCTCTTCGCCGAAGACCTTCCTGATCTCCGGCAGCGTGGCCACGGTGTCCTCCACGGTATCGTGCAGCAATCCGCCGATGACGCTGGGGAGGTCCAGCTTGAGGTCCGCAAGCACCCCGGCCACGGCTACGGGGTGGACCACGTACGGCTCTCCGGACAGACGCTTCTGGCCGTCGTGCACCTCCGCCGTGAACCGGTAGGCCTCGCGCAGGCGATCGACGTCGGCGCCCGGCTGGTACAGCAGCACCTTGTCGACCAGTTCGTTGATGGCGCTGTTGGGGGTAGCCTTGGAGCGGCGCCTGGGTTTTACCCCGGTTTCCGTGTGTACCTGCAAACCTTGAGCCTTTCAGCCGCGATGATGGCGGCCAGCCGCTTCACCGCGTCCTTCACGTCACGGTTGACGATGAAGTAATCATACCCCTGAATCTCCTGAATTTCATGTCGCGCGTGACGCCAGCGTTGCTCGATGGTCTTCCGCGCATCCGTGCCCCTGCCCGCCAAGCGACGGCGCAACTCGTCGAGGGACGGCGGCAACACGAAGATGGCCGCGGCGCTGGCGAAATGCTGCTTGATCTGACGCGCCCCCTGGACGTCGATGTCCAGCAGCACGTCGGTGCCGCGTCGAAGCTGACGCTCGAGGACTCGCCGCGGGGTGCCGTACAGGTTCCCGTGAACCTCGGCCCACTCGGCAAAGCCGCCCGCGTCGAGCATCCGCCTGAAGCGCTTCTCCGAGACGAAATGGTAGTCCTTGTCGGGGGTTTCGCCGCTACGCGGCGTCCGCGTCGTGAACGACACCGAAAGGTGCATCTCCGGATAGTCCCTCAGGACCCTCCGGGTCAGTGTCGTCTTGCCCGCTCCGGACGGCGCCGACACGATGAAGATGATGCCGGGGCCGCGTTTCGTAAACTTGCGAATCGAGACCGTCATTCCACGTTCTGGACCTGCTCGCGGATCTTCTCGACGCTTTCCTTGCCCCCCAGCACCAGGCGGACCACCTCTAGCTGCGGCGCCTTGGCGCCGATGGTGGTGAGCTCACGCTGCACCTCCTGGAGCAGGAAGTCGATCTTTTTCCCCACCGGCTCGCGTTCGCGCATCAGCCCGGAAAGCATCTCCACGTGGCTGGCGAGCCGCACGACCTCCTCGTTGATGCTGCCCTTGAAGTTCCCGCCGCCGGCTTCGCCCGCCCCGACCGTGGCGCCCTGTTCCTGAAGGCGTTGGTCGATGACCTCGGCGCGACGCCCTAGATTTCGGGCCGCGCGCGCGAGCAGACGGCCCTCCGCCACCATGTTGCGCTTCAGGTTGCGGCCCTCACGGTCGCGGGAGCGGGTGAGGTTCTTCAATGCGGCCTCCAGGGCTCGAAGCACCAGGTTCTTCTCGCTCCCTTCCACGTGATCCGGTTCCTTGAACTGGAACAGGTCCGGCAGGCGCGGCACCAACCCCAGGTCGATTTCGCCCTCGAGGCGGAAGCGCTTCTTGATGCGTTGCAGGGCGTCACAGTACTGCTCCATGAGGGTGTCGTCCACCTCCAGACGGTAGCCGCGCCCCTTGAGCGGCGTGCGGTCCACGAAAACATCCGTGCGGCCGCGGTGGACCCTCATCCGCGTCTGTTCGCGCAACTCGTCCTCGAGGCTCAGATAGAGCTTGGGAACGCGCAGGTGAATGTCGGCGTGCCGGTGGTTGACGCTCCGGATCTGTACGGAGACCTTGACCTGCTTGTCCTGCAGGATGGCCTGACCAAAACCGGTCATGCTTCTCATACGCCCCCGCTCCTTCCACAGACTCTTCAGCCGCCCCCGGATCAGGGAGCCGGAGCGGGCGCGGCCTGGGTGGCCGGGGCGTCGGTGGCCATGGCCTGGAGGGACCGCTCGAGCTGATGCAGCGCGTCGCCGAAGCCGGCCCAGTCGCCGGCCTTGAGGCTTTCCATGGAACGGCGGTAGTGCCGCAGGGCCTGACCCGCCAGATCCCCCTCGGGTTCTTCGACCGCCGCCGTCTGCAACGCCGCCGTCGGAGCCTGCGCCGAGTCCCCGAACAGCTCGCGCAAGGCGTCGTCCAGGTTCTCCCGCATGGCGATGCGGTTGCCGAACACGGTGACCACCCGCTTGAGCTCGGGCAGCGACCCCTGCTCCGCCGCCAGGTAGAGGGACTGCACGTACAGTAGCGAGTCCTGGATGGGAATGGCCAGCAGGCTGCCGCGGATCACCTGCGAGCCGCGCTGGCCCCACAGGCTCAACTGCTGCGAGATGTACGCGTCCTGGTCGATACGGGCGTCGACCTGCTTGGGCCCGTAGATGAGCTTTGCCTTGGGAAAGTTGAGCGCCAGCAGCTTGCCGTAGTGCGTGCCGTCGCTCCGGGCCGCGAGCCACGCCCTCATGTTGTCGCGGTTGTTCGGCGTGAACGGCAGGAGCAGCACGAACTCTTCCTTCTCCTCCCCCGGGAGCCGCATGATGGTGTAGTAGGGCTCCATCTCCAGCTCTTGCTCGTCCACGTTCCTGATGGGAATGCTCAGGAGGTCTTCCTTGTTGTAGAAGACCTGCGGATCCCGCATGTGGTAGGTGGCGTACATCCGCGCCTGCACCTTGAAAAAGTCCTGCGGATAGCGGACGTGGGTGCGCAACGCCTCCGGCATCGCCTCCATCGGCTTGAACAGTCCCGGAAACCCGCTGGCGTACGCCCTCACCACCGGATCGTCGCCATCGGCGATGTAGAAGTCCACGGTGCCGTTGTAGGCGTCCACCACCGTCTTCACGGAGTTGCGCATGTAGTTGCCGACGCCCTCCGTGGGCTCGGAGTACGGGTACCGTTCCGACATCGTGTAGCCGTCGACGATCCAGAAGAGCCGTCCTTCCGGGGTCACCACCAGGTAGGGATCCTCGTCGAACTCCAGGAACGGCGCCAACTTGCGGACCCGGTCCTGGATCTTCCGGTAGTAGAGAATCCGGCTTTCGGGCGTGATGTCGTTGGACAGCGAGATCCTGAGCGTCGCGAAACGGGCCGAGTACAGGAGCTTGCGCCAGAACGATCGCAGCGGCACCCCGCCCTCGCCCTCGTAGGTCGTGTAGATGTTCTGGTCCCCGGCCGGGTAGTCCAGCTCCTGGGCCAACGTCTTGACGAACACGTAGTCGTTGGCCACCTCGCCGAAGTAGATCTCGGGACGGGTCACCTTGATGAAGCCGTCGGACACCGGCGGGATGTCCTTGACGAAGAACTCGGGGAGACCCTCCTTGCTGATCTGGTTCACCGGGCTGTACACCACCCCGTAGCCGTGGGTGTAAACCAGGTGCTCGTTGATCCAGATACGGCTCGGGAGCTGTTCGTGAGACAGCTCGCGGGCCGAGAGCATCACCTGGCGGTAGCTCCCGTCGATGTGGTAGCGATCGTTGTCCACGTCGACGAACTCGTAGTAGGTGCGGATCTGCTGGAGCTGAGCATAGGTCGACAACAGCGGCTGGTAGTTCCACAGCCGGATGTTCTTCACCGTGGCGTCGTTCTCCTGCAGGTCGTCGGCGGTCAGCACCTCGTTGACGGGAAACTCCTGGGCGTCCGCCCGGTCGAGGCCGTAGGCGTGCCGCGTCGACCGGATGTTGCGCTGGATGTACGGCGTTTCCGCCACCAGCTCGTTGGGCACCACGTGGAACTGCTGCAGGAACGATGGGTAGGCGTACATCCCGACGGCGTGGACCACGGCCAGGGATCCCAGCCCGATGAGCAGGTACTTCAGCCCGGCCCAGCGCATCTGCACCAGGGTGAGCACGGCCGCTGCCGCGGCCACCACCGCCAGCACTCGCAGGGCCGGTAGCCTGGCGTGTATGTCGGTGTAACCGGCGCCGAAGACCACTCCGTTGTGCGAGTAGAGCAGCTTGTAGGCGTCGAGCAGGTAGCCGCCGCACTGCACCACCAGCAGCAACGCCAGCAGCACGGACAGGTGAACCTTTGCGGCGCTGTGCACCGACAGCCCCTCTTCCGAGTACTGGATGCCGCCGTACAACAGGTAGACAAAGGCCGTCGCCACCAGGATCAGCCCCAGCGCCACCAGGAACCAGCGGTAGAGCGCCTCCATCGCCGGCAGCCGGAAGATGTAGAAGCCGATGTCCTTGGCGTGAAGCGGATCCTGTATGCCGAAGGGCACGCCGTTGAAGAACAGCAGCGCCGATTCCCAGTGCATGGCGGCCTGGGGCGCGGCCAGGAATCCCAGCACCAGGGCTACCGGCAGCAGCAACCGCCTGATCAGCGGATCGAGCTCCTCGGGACCCGGCACCTCCGGATTCCGGCTCTGGAGCGGAACCACGCCTTCGCGGAGCCGGGCGGCGAGCTTGATGTTCACGTAGAAGAGCGCAAAGAACAGCACCCCCGAGATCACGCCCAGCAGCACCTTGATCCAAAGCGTCTTGGTGAACACTCCAGAATAGCCGATCTCCCGGAACCACAGGAAGTCGGTGTAGAGATAGATAGCCTCGCCGAAGAGCGAGAACAGGATAAACGCGCCTAGCGCGATCAAGCCGATGGATCTTCGCATGGAATCCTCTTCGCGTTCCTACGAAAACGCGCCCTTGTGAGAATACTCGATCTCCGGGCCGGTGATGAACTCCAGCAGCGCGGCCCGGCCCTCCTCGGTGGCGCGCCGGGCGCGCAGGATGGCCGCGCCCACCTGAGCGGGATCCTCCACCCGCTCGGCCCAACCGCCCATGGCCCGGGCCATGTCGGCGTAGTTGCCGCCCAGGTCCCTGGTGCCGTAACGCTCGTGGGACGCTGCCATGTGGCGGGTCTCCACCGCCATGGTGGAGTTGTTGAGCACGACGGTCAGTATCGGGATGTTCGAGCGCACCGCGGTTTCGAAATCCAGTCCGGTCATGCCGAAGGCGGCGTCGCCCATGAAGTTCACGACGAACTTCTCGGGCGCCGCCAGCTTCGCCCCCAGGTTCAACCCCAGGCCGGTGCCCAGCCCGTGGGACTTGCCCCATCCAAGGTAGGACCTGGGCCCCGCCGACCGGTAGAACGGCATGATCTGATCCCGAGGACTGCCGGAATCGTGGGTGACGATGGCTTCCGCCGGGTCCACCGCGTCGATGAACTCGGAAATGACCCGGTAGGGGTTGATCGGCACCTCGTCGGAGGTAAGCTTCGCGTCCCACTCCCGGAGCCACGCCGCGCGGACCTCCGCGATCTCGGCCGCCGGGGAGCGATCGTTCCTGGACGCTCCGTTCAGCAACTCCTTTACCGCCTCAACGAACTGCCCCAGCACGAGTCTGGCATCGCCGATGACGGGATAGTCGACGTCATAGTTCTTGCCGATGTCGATGGGATCGTCGATCACCTGCACGAACGTCTTGTCCCTCGGAATGGGCGTGGTCATGGGGTGACGGGTCAGGCTCGTGCCCACCGCGAACACCAGGTCCGCCTTGTTGAGGAAGTGGTACACCGGGCGGTTCATGACTCCCGAGGCGCTTCCCAGCGCCAGCGGGTGGGCCTCGGGAAACGCGCTCTTGCCTCCCATGGTGGTGACGACGGGGACAGACGCGAGCTCCGCCAGCTCCAGCAACTGGGGCCCCGCCTCCGCGTAGAGAACGCCCTGACCCGCGTGGATCACCGGATCCCGGGCCTCGAGCAAGACTTTGGCCGCCGCCATGACATCCACCGGATCCGCCTCGGACACGGCGGCCTTCACCGGCCGGTAGGCTTCGACCACGGAAGGGTCGAGCTGTTCCCCGGCGACGTCGGCCGGGATCTCCACCATCACCGGACCCGGACGGCCCATCTTGAGCCGCGCGAACGCGCGCCGCATGGTGTCGATGACCCGGTCCGCAGTGGTGATCTGCTCCACGAACTTGGTGACCGGTGCGTAGTTCCTCAACGAGCTGAACTGCGGGAACACGCCGTCCCGTTCCCGTGTATGCCCCAGGGGCAGGAGCAGCATCGGCACGGCGTCGGAATAGGCCGTGGCGACACCCGCATAGGCGTTCTCGGCGCCCGGGCCGAACTGCATCGCGAAGACCCCGGGCGGCTTGCCGTTGTTGACCCGGCTGTAACCGTCGGCGATGCCCACCCCCACCCGCTCCTGGCGGCAGATGATCGGACGGATGCCGGCCTCGGCGGCCGCTTCGATCAAGGTCGAGGTCGGGAAGGCGCTCAGATACGGGACTCCCTCGCGCTTCAGGATCTGGGCGATCACGTCCACCGTTTTCATGTTGTCGACTGCTCCTTCCCGCCGGTTTCCGCCAGGCCGGACACGCAACCGGGTTCGAAACCTACCGGGCGGCGGGCAATGCGAAGTTGCGGCACAGGGCCTCCCATGTCCCGAGCTCGGCCAGGGTGCTCAGGGTGTTCAGGGTCGGCGGGATGATGGCCATCCGTCCCCGCTCAGACCGCCTCAGTCCCTCCTCGGGAGTAATCCAAACGCTCTCGGTGACCTCCTCCGATACGCTCAGCGGCACCTGCCCCCGCGGCAGCGGGGCAAGGAAGAACCGGGTGTCGAACCGCATCGCGTAGCGCTCGGGCGTCACCCGGTGATAGAAGTAGACGGGGCTCGCGAGGTCGCAGTAGAGCCCCTCGGAGGCCAGCAGCTCGGGAAAGGTCACCGCACCGTTCAACACGGACGCGCGTTTGGCCACCACCCGTTCGCGGGTCTCCTCGGCCATGACGGGCGCGCCGTCCGCGTCCACGCACAACAACACGCCGACCTCCTCGTAGAGTTCCCGGACGGCGGCCACCCAGTGTCCGAAGGCGTCCTCGGCGCCCAGCTCGTCTCCCAGACGCCCGCGGGCATCCTCGAGCGAGAGGCCGCGGCATAGCTCCAGCATGCCGGGAGCGGCGTCGGTCCGCTTCACGCTGCCGCCGGGGAAGACGTAGAACCCTCCCAGGAAACGCATCTCCTGGGGCCGGCGCGTCATGAAGATCTCGAAGGCGCCGTCCGCCGCCGGCCGTACCAGGACGATGGTGGACGCTCTTCTGGGAATGGCCTTTTCCTGCATGTGTCCTCAGCGCGCGGGGTGTCTAGTGTGGTGTCTGGTTAATTCGCAGCATAATATGCGGGTCTTTATGCGGGTCTTTTTCGCCGTCGGCTGCGTTGCTCTTCCTCGCGTGGTACCCGCCCT
>JAPPHF010000195.1:0-10516 GCA_028821115.1 Deltaproteobacteria bacterium
CGGGTGGGGGGCGGGGGGCCCCCCGCCCGGGGGGGGGTGCCCCCCCCGGGGCGGGGGGGGCCCGGCCGGGGGGGGGGCCGGGCGCCCCCCCCCGGCCGCGGCCGCCGAGGCCGAGTCGGGGCAAGCCGCGGAGGCGCCGGTGGTGGGAACCGTGCGCGCGGCGGCGCCGCTGCCGCCTCTCACGGTCCTGAGACGGCTGGGCATGCTGGTGCGGCCGTTCCTCCGCAAGCTCGTGGTGTCGTTCTCGGCCGGGGTGCTGTTCCAGGCGTCGGTGGTGGGAGTCGGCGCGGCCAGCGCACTCCTGGTGGGCCAGTTGATCCGCGGCGGGGACATTACCTTCAACCTGATCCTGCTAGGGTCGATGGTGGCGCTCGCCTCGGTGCTTGCCTGGGCCGACTGCTGGCTGCCCCACGACCTCGCCTACCAGCTCCTGGCGGAGATGCGCATCGACATCTACGACACCCTGGACCCGCTGGCGCCGGCCTATCTCACCCGGCGCCGCTCCGGCGACCTGGTGAGCATCGCCGGCGCCGACGTGGAGACGGTGGAGCTGTTCTTCGCCCACACCATCACGCCGGCGTTCATCGCCGTGGTGGTCCCCGTCGGGATACTGACGGTGCTGGGCTTCGTCGGCTGGCCGCTGATGCTGGCCCTGGTCCCCTTCCCGGTGCTGCTGGCGGCGTCGCCGTTCATGGCGCAGAAGCGTTCGGACCGCCTGGGCGGGGCCGTGCGCCGGGAGCTGGGACATCTCAACGCGCACCTGGTGGACAGCATCCAGGGCATGCGCGAGGTGGCGTCCTTCGGCCACGAGAAGCACCAGATCGCCTCGGTCCTGGCCAACAGCCTGCGACTCGCCAGGGCGCAGCTCGCGTTCCACAAGGACCAGGCGCTCCAGGCCAGCCTCAACGAGGCGGTGACCGGCATCGGCGCGCTGGCGGTGCTGGCCACCGGCGTGTGGCTCGTGGGCCTGGCCGAGATGGACCGGGCGCTGCTGCCGCTGGCCACCGTGCTGGCGCTGCTGGCGTTCGGGCCGGTGACCGACGTCGCCCGCACCGTCAAGGAACTGATGGAGACGTTGGAGTCCGGCCGCCGCGTGTTCGAAGTCAAGGATGAGCCCGTGCCGGTGCGGGACGGACCTGGCGTGCCGGCGCTGGATCGGACCGGAGTGTCGCCGCGGGACCAGGACGGCGTGGCGCCCCGGGATCAGAGCAGCGTGTCGCCGCGGGATCGGGACGGCGCGTCACAGCGGGAAGGCGCCGGCGGGCGGGCGCGGGACGAGGCCGGTATGCAGGCGCTTGCGGCCAACGGCGGCGCGCCGCCGGGAATCCGCTTCGACCACGTGAGCTTCGGCTACGATACCGGCAGCGGCCTCGCGCTGCGGGACGTGTGCCTGGACGTGGAGCCGGGGCAGACCGTGGCGCTGGTGGGCCCCTCGGGCGCCGGCAAGACCACCTGCGCCCACCTGATGCTGCGCTTCTGGGACCCCGCGGCCGGCGCGGTCACGCTGGCGGACCGGGACCTCCGGGACTTCGCCCTGGACCACCTCCGCGAGCAGGTCTCGCTGGTGTCCCAGGACACCTACCTGTTCAACACCACGCTGCGCGACAACATCCGCCTGGGCCGTCCCGACGCCACCCAGGAACAGGTGGAGGAGGCCGCCGGCCTGGCCCACATCCACCGGTTCATCAGCCGCCTGCCCACGGGCTACGACACGATCATCGGCGAACGCGGCGTGCAGCTCTCCGGCGGCCAGCGGCAACGCATCGCCATCGCCCGTGCGCTGCTCAAGGACGCGCCCGTGCTCATCCTCGACGAGGCCACCTCGCACCTCGACGCAATCAACGAGGAGCTGATCCACGAGGCGGTGGCGCGGCTGGTGCAGGGCCGCACCACCCTGGTCATCGCCCACCGGCTCTCCACCATCCGCGACGCCGACCGGATCGTGGTGCTGGACTCCGGCGCCATCGCCGAGCAGGGCACCCACGACGACCTGCTCCGGGCCAACGGCCTCTACGCCAACCTGGTCGTGACACAGCTCGTCGGCGCGGCGGAGCCGGCGCGGACAGCGGAGGTATAGGATGCATTACTTGAGGCACGATTACAGAACGCTTCGTCGGGTCCCTCTCACAGCCCTCCTGCTGCTCGGCATGCTGCTGGTGCTCCCCATCCAGCTTGCCGCGGCCTCCCCGCGGGTGGTTACCACCGTGGCGCCGATCACGAGTATCGTGGAGAACGTGGCGGGTGACCGGGCGCGGGTGACCGGGATCGTGCCGGAAGGGGTGAATTCCCATACTTTCCGGCCGGTTCCGTCGGATGCCAGGACCATGGCTCGGGCCGACCTCATCATCATGAACGGCCTCTACCTGGAGATCCCGACGCTGAAGCTGGCCGAGGCCAACAAGCGGCCGGACACGCCGGTCCTGCTGCTCGCCGACCGCACCCTGGGCGAAGCGGACTACGTCTTCGACTTCAGCTATCCCAAAGACCAGGGACATCCCAACCCGCACCTGTGGCCCGACCCGGTGCTCGTCATGAACTACGCCCGCCTGGTGCGTGACGCGCTGACAGCGGCGGACCCCGGAGGCCGGGCGGCGTACCACGCCAACGCGGAGCTTTACCTGAAGCAGCTTGGAGCGCTGGACAAGGCCATCGCCGCCGCCGTGGCCACCGTGCCGCCCGCCAACCGCCGGCTCCTCACCTACCACGACTCGTGGCCCTACTTCGCCAAGCGCTACGGCTTCACCGTCATCGGCGCGGTTCAGCCCTCCAGCTTCGCGGAGCCGAGCCCGCGGGAAGTGGCGCGGCTCATCGACCAGTTGACCCGCGAGAAGGTGCCGGCGGTATTCGGCTCCGAGGTGTTCCCCAGCCCCGTGCTGGCGCAGATCGCGCGGGAAGCGGAGACGCGGTTCATCGACAGCCTGAGGGACGACGACCTGCCCGGAGAGACCGGCGACCCGGTCCACTCGTACACCGGCATGATGCTCGAGAACATCCGCACCATCGTCACGGCCCTGGGCGGCTCCGCCGACGCGCTCGACGCGGTGGACCCGGCGCCGGTGGCGGGGCACCACGCGCGCTACCGGTAGTTGGCGTCCTTCGACTTGGCTGCGCGAAGCCTGTCCTGAGCTTGTCGAAGGGCTCAGGACGAACGGCGATCATGCTATGATCGAACCGGAAAGGAAGGCAACCGATGATCAACGTGGACTACCCCATTATCGACGGTGACGGGCATGTGGTGGAGCCGGACAAGGAGATGGCCGAGTACCTGCCGGAGCGGTTCCGGCGCATGCCCGGCAATCGCGAGTACTCGCTATTTCCGCAGGACGCCTGGGCGTTCGGGGTGGTGGACCCGCACAAGCAGGACGTGCCGGACGCGGCCATGTGGCTGAGCTTCCTGGACGAGGCCGGCATCAGCGCCACGGTGCTCTACCCGAGCAACGCCGCGGCCGTGGGCATGGTGCGCCGGGTGGAGTGGTCGGTGGACTTGGCGCGGGCCTACAACGACTGGCTGCACGACAAGTTCATGCGGCAGAGCGAGCGCCTGCTGGGAGTCGCGTTGCTGCCGGTGCACGACGTCGGCGCCTGCGTCACCGAGCTGCGCCGCTGCGTGGGCGAGTTGGGCTTCGTCGGCGCCATCCTGCCGTCCATCTCGTCGCCGCTCATGGCCTACGGCAACCCGGAGTTCGACCCCATCTACGCCACCGCCGCCGAGCTCGACACCATGATCGCGGTGCACGGCGGCTTCGTGGGGGCGCACAACTTCGCCGACCCGCTGCGCACCTACCGGGAGGTCCGCGCCCTCAAGCACGTGATCCCGCTCATGAGCCATGCCACCAGCATGATCTCCCAGGGGGTCTTCGACCGTTACCCGAACCTGCGGGTGGCCTACCTGGAGGCGGGCTGCGGCTGGGTGCCGTACCTGATGGACGTGCTCGACGAGCAGTTCGAGCGCAAGGGCGCGGGCGACCTCAAGCGCAAGCCCAGCGAGTACCTCATGGACCCCAACGTGTACTTCTCCTTCGAGATAGAGGAGCGGACCCTGCCGTTCTTCATCCAGCTCCTCGGCGACGAGAAGCTGGTGTGGCCGTCGGACTATCCCCACGAGCGGGTGCGGGCGGAGTTCTTTTCGGACCTCCCGGAGTTCTTCGCGCGCGAGGACGTGTCGGCCGACTCCAAGCGCAGGATCCTGTCGGAGAACCCCAAGCGGCTGTACAGGATCTAGGAAACCCCGCACAGTGCCCCACGAAACGCACACCGACAGGGTCCACCATGTGTACGGCAGGCTGCACGGGCACCGCCATGCCGGCGGGCGCGAGTGGAGCGAGCAGGGGCGGCCCATCGTGGAGCTGACCGGCGTGTCCAGCGGCTACCGGCAGACCCTGGGCATCGCCGGCGTGAACCTGAAGCTCTGGCCGGCGCAGTTCCTCGCCGTGGTGGGGCCCAACGGCGGCGGCAAGACCACGCTGCTCCGCACCATCCTGGGGCACATCCAGCCCCGGGAAGGCCGGATCACGGTGCACGGATCGCCGGCCGGCGGCTCCTCTCTCGGACCCGTCGGCTACGTGCCGCAACTGGAGCAGATCGACCTGAACTTCCCCATCACCGTGGAGGAAGTGGTGCTGCTGGGCCTCTCCCGGCACCACCAGTGGTTCCGGCGCACCGCTCCGGAAGACCGCGACCGCGCCCACGAGATCATGGACAGGCTCAACCTGCTGGAACTGGGAGACCGCCAGATCCGGGAGTTGTCCGGCGGGCAGCAGCAGGCCGCGTTCATCGCCCGGGCCCTCCTGGGGGAGCCGGAGCTGATCCTGCTGGACGAGCCCACCTCCGGCCTCGACATCCGCTCCCGCGACGAAGTGGTGCATTTCCTCCACGAGATCAACCACTCGGGCGTCGCCATCCTCATCACCAGCCACGACCTCAACTGGGTGGCCGCGCACCTTCCGTGGGTGGTGTGCCTCAACCGGCACGTCATCGCCGAAGGCGAGCCCCAGGAGATCTTCACTACCGAGGTGCTGGGCGAGACATACAAGGGGGAGATGGTGGTGTTCCAGCACGGCGATATGATCATGGTGGGCGAACGCCCGCACTCTCCCAACGGCGGATGATGCCTGCCGTGACGGGTTTCCTCGAGCCCTTCAACTACGAATTCTTCCGCAACGGCATGATCGCCGCGGTCATCGTCGGCGCGATCTGCGGCTACGTCGGAGTCTACGTGGTGCTCCGGCGCATGAGCTATATCGGCCACGGACTCGCCCACGCGCTCTTCGGAGGCGCGGTGCTGAGCTCCATCATCGGTCTCAACTTCTTCATCGGCGCCGGCGTCTGGGCGCTGGTGAACGCGGTGCTGATCCACTTGATCAGCCACCGCCGACTGGTGGGCGCCGACGCCGCCATCGGAGTGGTGACGACGACGAGCTTCGCCCTGGGCGTGGCGGTGGTCTCTACCTACCGGAAGTTCACCCTTGACTTCGAGGCCGCGCTGTTCGGCAACCTGCTCGGCATCACGCCCACGGACCTATGGGTCATCGCGGGCACCGCGGCCGCCGTCGCCGTCGCCATGATCGTCATCCGCCGCGAGCTCCTGTTCTCCACCTTCGACCCGGAGGTGGCGCCGGTGTACGGCATCTCCACCAGCCGCACCGAGCTGGTCTTCGTCCTGTTGCTGGCCGTCACCATCGTGGCTTCCACCCGCATCCTAGGCGTCACCCTGGTGTCCGCGGCCGTGGTCATCCCGCCCGTCATCGGCCGTTACCTGACGCAACGGTTTCAGACCCTGCTGATCATCACCCCGATCATCGGCGCCCTGTGCGCGGCGGCCGGAATGTACGCCAGCTATTTTCTCGACCTCTCCTCCGGAGCCATGATCGTGCTGACCTTCGCGCTCGTGTTCTTCGCCGTGGGCGGCCGCCGGTGGCTCCGGGGAAGCCGCTAGGCTCTCAAGGGAGGGTCGCACCTGCGTTCGGGGTTTGATCGTGCTTTAATGAAGGTTATCCGCGCTACGGGCCGACCATGAAACTATCGAGAGTCAGGAAGGGGCTCCGCGGGCGTGCGGGTTGGACGACGGCGGCCGCCATCGTCTGCGCGCTCTGCGCCGGGGTTTCCGGGGCTCGCGCCGAGGAGAACACGGCGCCGCTCCGCGATCTCGTTTCGCGCTACCTCAAGGCCGTCTATGCGCAGGACTATGCGGACGCCTACCGGTACGTTTCGCGGCGGGACCGCGAAGTCAAGAGCGAGGCGGCGTACCTCAAGGAGAACCCTTCCTTCACCGGCACCGCCGCCGAGCTGACACGGCGGCTGGCCGACCGCATTGAGGTCGGCCCGGTGTCCGCCGAGGTCCGCGGCGACAGCGCCTCGGTCCGTTTCCCCGTGAGCCTTCCCGACGCCAACTCGGCCGAGCTGCAGGAGCTCTTCTCGGGCTTCGATCCCGAGGTGCTGAACCGGCTCACGCCGGAGAAGCGCCGGGGCATCCTCGCGTCCCTGAACGAAATGGGCCGGACCGGGCGGCTGCCCACCATTACGGGCGAAGAATCGCTGGAGCTTCTCAGGGAAAACGACCGTTGGGCGATCTTCGAGAACTGGGCCGAGGCGGTGAAGGTGTTCTTCCACGCCGAGGTCAAGGAAGGGCTGCCCTGGGCATTCGAGCCGCTCCAGGAGATGGTGCTGGCGCCCCCTGGAGAAACCCTGCACGCCGCCTATCGCGCCCGCAACCTCTCGGAACGCGCGGTCACGGGCAAGGCGCGCCACGTGGACACGCCGAAGGAGGCCGCCGAAGAGCACCTCAGCATCATCCAGTGTTTCTGCTTCCTCCGGGAGACCCTGAAGCCCGGCCAGGAAAAGGAGCTGCCGCTGGTGTTCCGCGTGGGCTGGGACGTCCCCCGGGAGACCCGCGAGTTCCACGTGACCTACCAGTTCTACCCGAGCGAGAGGTTCCCCGACGCCGCGGGGCAGGTCGTGGCGCAAGCGGCGGGCACGCTGGAGGTCCGGGTCAAGGACCACCGTGACGCCATCGACGACTTCCGGAGCGTCGAACTGAGATTCGGCAGGCTCCGGCTGGCACCCAACGCGCGAATGAGATCCACCGATCCCGGGTGGCTGGAGCTGGCGCCACAGCTCGACCGGATGGACCTGACCCGGTACAAGGACGGGTCGGCGGCGGCCACCGTGTACCGGGGCGCGCTGCCGCCGGGGCGCTTCGCGGCGGTGGACCTCCAGGTGACGGACATTCGCGGGATTCTCCGGAAGACCGGCGCCCCGGACAAGATCAAGAACGCGGTGGGGCCCATCCGCCTCGGTTTCGAGATCAAACCAGCGACCGCCACGGTGGTGATCCTGGACCTGGAGCTGCTGGACCTGAGCGATCATCCCGGCCGGGGCTACGAGCTGTTGATCAAAGGTTATGAGCTTTATGAGAATGACAGGCTGCTGCAGAAGATTCCGCCCGGATAGGCCGGCCGGCGCCGCGCGCGCCGGGACATCCGGCAACCGGGCCGGCGCGGGGAGCGGAACATGACGCAACGGCACTTCGCGCTGCAGGTGACGGTGGGGAGCGTGCTGTTCGCCGTCCTCGTCGCGCTGGTCATCCACCAGCTCCGGACGCCCGCCTCGGTGCCTCCGCGCCAGCCCGCCCTGGAGCGACTGGCGCGCTACGGGCCGGCGCCGGACTTCTCCCTGGTCGAGCGAAGCGGCAAGGCGGTGTCCGCCCGCGACCTCCGAGGCCAAGTCTGGATCGCGGACTTCATCTACACCAAGTGCCAGGACACCTGTCCGCTTCAAAGCCGTGCGATGGCCGCGCTGCAGTCCGACCTGAAGGCCGACGGAGAGGTTCGCTCGGTCTCCATCACCGTGGATCCGCTGACGGACACCCCGGCGCTGCTCTCGCAATATGCGGACCGTTACGGGGCCGACCCCGAACGCTGGCTGTTCCTCACGGGCGAGCTGCAGCAGATCCGGCGCATCGTGCAGGACGGTTTCCGCCTGAGCGCCGCGCCGGTGGACGGCGGGACCGCCGATCCGGTCGTGTTCCACAGCGCCCGCTTCGTGCTGGTGGACCACGACGGCGAGATCCGCGGCTACTACGACAGCAATGACCCGCAGGCACTGAAGCGCCTGCGCGAGAACGCCCGGAGCCTGCTGGCGGGGAGGGCCTAGCCGCCACCCGTTTCTTGTCTTGGAAGCGGTCCGTCTGCTAGATTCACAATTCCGAAAGGCCGTAGGGACCGGAGAGAAATCATGGCCAAAGCATCGAGAAAACGGGGCGCGCGGGGATCCCGGCAGCCCCGGCAACAGGCGCCGCCGCCGTCAGCGAGCCCCAACTGGCCGGTTCTGGCCTTGGCCGTGATCGGGCTGGGGCTGGCGGGGTACCTGACCGGTACGGCCTGGATGGGCGAGAAGGCGGCCTTTTGCGAGGCCGGCGCCGACTGCGACATCGTGCTCAACAGCCGCTGGTCGACGCTGCTCGGCCTTCCCACCTCGCTCTGGGGTTTTCTCGTCTACGCGGTGCTCGCGGGCGGGGCGTTCATGAAGCGCCGCAGCAAGCGATGGAAGCTCCTGGCCGCGGTATCGCTGTTCGGCGTGGCCTACAGCGTGTACCTCACGGGCATCTCGATATTCCGGCTTGAGGCCGCCTGTCAGTACTGCCTGACGTCGCTGGCGCTTCTCGCGGCCATCTTCGTCGTCACCCTGTTCCAGATTCCCCAGGTCAGCCGGCGGGTGGCATGGCAGCCCTGGATCGGCTCGAGCGTGCTGGCGGCCGGAGTGGCGGTGATCGCGCTTCACCTGGTCTTCTATGCCGGCGGCCCCGGGGTCGCCGCGGGCAAGGAGGACCCCTGGATCAGGGGGCTAGCGGTCCACCTGGAGGAAATCGACGCCAAGATGTACGGCGCGTTCTGGTGTCCTGCCTGCGAGAGCCAGAAAGAGCTGTTCGGAGCGTCGGCCCACCGCATCCCGTACGTCGAATGCTCGCCGGGCGGCCGGAGCGCCCCGGTTGCCTCCAAGTGCCTGGCGGCGGGCGTACGCTCCTATCCCACGTGGGTCATCAAGGGCCAGCGTCACACCGGAGTGCTGTCCCCCGCTTCGCTGGCGGACCGCGCCGGCTACGGCGGCGTCAAGGCCCCGGAAAGGCAAGGTGGCTGATGCTTCGCCTCGCGACCGCGCTGACGGCCGTGCTCCTGGCGGCAGCGGCGCCGGCCTGGAGCGACCCCGGGAAGTACCCGGAATACGCCAAGGTGAAGCCGTCCAAGGACATCGAGATCCAGTACATCCACGTCGAGGAGTTGGTCCAGCACGTCCTCGACCGCAAGCCTTTGCTCATCGTGGACGTCAGGCAGCCGCGCAGCTACGCCGAGGAACACATCAAGGGGGCCGTCTCCATACCGCTCGGCGCCTTTTACCGGGGTTCCGACCTGGTCCCGAAGGAGGGCCTCGTCGTCCTCTATTGACAGTGCCCCCGCCACCTGTCCAGGTTGGCTTTCCAGATTCTCCACAAGCAGGGCCACCGCAACATGAAGGTGTTGTACGAGGGGATGCCCGGTTGGACCGAGAAGGGCTACCCCATGGACAGCAACGCAACGGAAAGCAGCTCGTAGGCTGGCGCCCGCCCGCTCACCGGCGCTCGAACTGCTTCTTTCCCCAGAGATTGTCCCACATCTCGTCGGTGATGGTGCCGACCACGTCCTTGGTCTTTTCCATGTCTTTCGCCACCGCCGGGCGCGCCTCGAGGGCGTCGAACCAGCGGCTCAGATGGGGATGGTCGGCCATGTCCTGCCCCTGGCGCTCGTGCAGCCGTATCCAGGGGAACACCGCCATGTCGGCGATGGAGTAGTCGCCGGCCAGGTATTCCTGCTCGGAAAGGCGCTTGTCCAGCACCCGGTAGATGCGCGCGCCCTCGTTGGTGTAGCGCTCGATAGCGTAGGGGATCTTCTCACGGGCGTAGGCGCGGAAGTGGTGTGCCTGTCCGAGCATGGGGCCCACGCCTCCCACCTGGAACATCAGCCATTCCAGCACCCGGGTGCGGGCCCGGGGCTCCGCCGGCAGGAACTTCCCGGTCTTCTCGGCCAGATAGATCAGGATCGCGCCGGATTCGAACACGGAGAAGGGCTCCCCGCCGGGACCGTCCCGGTCCAGGATGACCGGAATCTTGTTGTTGGGGCTGATCTTGAGGAACTCCGGGTCGAACTGCTCCCCCTTCCTCAGATCGACCCAGTGAAGCCGGTAAGGGAGGCCCGCCTCCTCCAGCATGATGTGTATCTTCTGTCCATTTGGGGTGGCACTGGTGTACAGCTCGATCATGGCGGTCCTCCTGGAAGATGGTGGATGTCGGCATAGGCTAGCCGCATCCCGACCCGCTCCGCAAGGCGGCCCGCTGCCTTTACCGCGTGGGGTTTTTGGTTAGGGTCCTGTCCGGTCCATTCGCATGATAAGATGCGCAGGACTTTTTGCCGTCGGCAAGGCGCGATGACGAGTGGGGGCGGCCCGAGGTGGCCCCCCCGGGGGCCCCCCCCCCGCAACAGACCGG
>JAPPHF010000195.1:10526-12209 GCA_028821115.1 Deltaproteobacteria bacterium
TTTTTTTTGGGGGGGCCCCTTTTGGCCCCCCCAGGGCGGACACCACGCGAGGAAGAGCAACGCGGCCGACGGCGAAAAGGACCAGCAGATTGTCATGCGAATGGACCGGACAGGACCCTAAGGTCGGCTCTCGTGTCGAGAATCATCACGCTGACCACCGACTTCGGCTACCGGGACCCCTTCGTCGGTATCATGAAGGGCGTCGTCTGCGCCATCGACCCCGCGGCCACGATCGTCGACCTGACCCACGGCGTGGCGCCCCAGGACGTCACCGGGGGCGCGCTGGCGCTTGCGGCGGCGGTGGACTTCTTTCCGGCGGGGACGGTCCACGCGGCGGTGGTGGATCCCGGCGTCGGCGGCGAACGGCGGCCCATCCTCGTCGAGACCGACCGTGCCTGCTACATCGGCCCCGACAACGGTCTGCTGAGCCTGGCGGCAGGCCGCCAGCGGCTGATCCGTGTCGTCCATCTCTCGAACCCCGACTACCACCTGTCGCCGACCAGCACCACGTTCCACGGCCGGGACATCTTCGCGCCCGCGGCCGCCCACGTCTCGGCGGGCGTTCCGCCGGAGGAGCTGGGCGAGAACGTCGAGGCCTTCGAAACCCTGAACATTCCGGCACCGGAAACCTCCGACGGCGGGCGCATCGCGGGCGAGGTGATCTACGTCGACGGTTTCGGCAACCTGACCACCAACATCCGCGGCGAAGACCTGCGGCGGCTCGACCCGGAGAGCATTGCGGTACGGATCGGCGACAGGGAAATCCGCGGCATTTCGGCCAACTACGCATCGGCCGGAACCGGCAACTACCTGGCCCTTGTCAATAGCTGGGGGCTGCTGGAGATATCCCGGTGCAACGGCAGCGCTCAGGCGGGCTTGGGTGCCGGTACCAGCACTCGCGTGCTGCTTGCGCCTCCCTCCTCCCCTGGATTCCCGCCCCCGATCGGGGTCGGGGGCAAGGTTTCGAGGGAATGACGGCGCGGGGGCGCTGCGAACGCAAGAGGCTGCATGGTACATGGTATAGTACCCCTTCGAAACTGATGGGGCTGAAGGGAAGATCGCCACGGTGAGCACGGAAGACGAGAGGCTAAGCTGGGATCAGTACTTCATGACCATCACCCGGCAGGTGGCGGAGCGCTCCACCTGCACCCGGGCGAAGGTGGGCGCGGTGATCGTCCGGGACCGGAGCATCCTGGCCACGGGCTACAACGGCTCGCCCGCGGGCATGCCCCACTGCACGGAGGCGGGCTGTCTCATCTATGAATCCAGGAACCCCGACGGCGAGATCGAGCAGAACTGCTTTCGCACCATTCACGCGGAGATCAACGCCATCGCCCAGGCCGCCAAGAACGGCGCCAGCATCAAGGACGCCTCCATCTACATCACCCATACCCCCTGCATCCACTGCCTCAAGGTGCTGGTGAACACCGGCATCCGCGACATCTTCTACGAGAAGCCCTACAAGCTCGATACCGTGGCGGACATCCTCAAGCACACCGGGGTCAAGCTGCACGCGGTAAGCATGCCCTGAACAAAAGAAAGGCAGGGGCTGCCGGTGGCGGCCCCTGCCTTTTCTGGATCGGCGCGAACTGGGCGTGGCCCCCGAAGTTTGCGAAAACATTGCCGCGCGCAGAAAAGCGGAGATAAGGGCGGAGATTCCCCCCGCGTGGATGAGGGGCCAAG
>JAPPHF010000131.1 GCA_028821115.1 Deltaproteobacteria bacterium
ACCGGGTCAACGCCGATCTGGCCAACAACTTCGGCAACCTGGTGAGCCGGGTCCTGGCCATGCAGAAGCGGTATTTCGGCGGCGTGGTCCAGCCCATGGGCGGCGGCGAGCGGCCCGAGGACCGGGACCTCAAGGAAGCCTTCCGGGCGGCGGCGGCCAACGTCGACCGGCACATGGAGGAGATGGGCTTCCACCGCGCCCTGGAGTCGATCATCGAGGCGGTGGACAAGACCAACCAGTACATCGTGCAGACGGCACCGTTCACCCTCGTCAAGGACCCGGACCAGAAGGCCCGGGTAGGCGAGATCCTGCATCACGTGCTGGAGAGCGTTCGCCTCACCGGCGACCTGCTGGCGCCCTTCCTGCCGGAGACGGGCGCCGCGGTGCGAAGGCTCCTGGGACTCCCCGCCAGCGAAGTGCTGAACGCCGAGTGGGGCGGCTCCTTCCCGGAAGGGCACCGGGTCCAACCGCCGGAGATCCTCTTCCCCCGGATCGAAGAGACGGAAGACGACGGCGGCGATGCCTGAGAACCCCTCCCCGGAAACCAAAGACCCCGTTCGCCCTGAGCGTAGCGGAGCGCCAGCGGAGCGAAGTCGAAGGGCCCTCATCGACACCCACTGCCATATCCAGACCGAGGAGTTCGACGAGGACCGCGATGAGGTGCTGGCACGGGCTCGCGAGGCCGGCGTCGAGACCCTGATCGTCGTGGGCGGAGCGGGCGATCTCTCCACCAACGACCTGGCGGTACGCCTGGCGGACGAGCACGAGGGCCTCTATGCCACCGTGGGCATGCACCCGCACGACGCCAAGGACGTGGCCGTGGAGGACATGGACCGATTGCGCAGCCTGGCCGCCCACCCCAAGGTCGTCGCCATCGGCGAGACCGGCCTCGACTTCCACTACGAGCACTCGCCCCGTCCGGTGCAGAGGGAGATGTTCGAGCGCTTCGTCGGACTGGCCCAGGAAACCCGGCTCCCCATCGTCGTGCACAACCGGGAATCGGACCGTGAGGCGGCGGAGACGCTTCGAAACGGCGGCGGAAGCCTGGAGGGAGTGATCCACTGTTTCACCAGCGACGCCGCAGCCGCGCGGACCTTCCTCGACCTGGGCTTCTACCTCTCGTTCTCGGGCATCGTCACCTTCAAGAACGCCGAGCCGTTGCGGGACGTCGCCCGCTGGGCGCCCCTGGACCGGCTGCTCATCGAGACCGACGCGCCGTTCCTGGCGCCGGTTCCCAAACGGGGCCGCCGCAACGAGCCCGCCTGGGTCCGCTTCGTGGCGGAGACCCTGGCCCGGGTCCGGGGCGTGGACGTTGACGAGATCGCGGACGCCGCCAGCCGGAACGCCCGCACCCTATTCGGATTGCCGGATGGCGAGGCTACGCAGGAATCATGATCGACGGCACCACGAAGCTTCTGGGAGTGTTGGGCTGGCCCGTGGAGCATTCCATGTCGCCGGTGATGCACAACGCCGCCATCGACGCGGCAGGCGTGAACGCGTGCTACGTCCCCGTTCCGTGCCCACCCGAGTCCCTGGGCGACGTCGTGGCCGGCCTGCGCGGCATGGGGTTTCTCGGCGCTAACGTGACTATCCCGCACAAACAGGCGGTCATCGAGCATTTGGACGGGTTGAGCGAGGAATCCCGTTTCACCGGAAGCGTGAACACCCTCTACTGGGAGGGAGACCGGCTGATGGGGACCAGCACCGACGCCGCGGGCGCCGTGCTGAACCTCCGAGAAGCCGGAATCGAGCTGGATGGCAAGAAGGTCGCGCTCCTGGGAACCGGCGGCGCCGCCCGGGCGCTGGCTTTCGTGCTGGCCCGGGGCAGTTGTGCGGGGACGGGCGGTGGCGGAAAGACCTTCACGCTACCGGAGCTCACCATACTGGGCCGGGACCAGGCAAAGGCCGAGCGGCTGACGCAGGACGCCGCAACGGGCAGCACGGCCGGCGAGGCGATCCGCGCGGGCCTGTTGTCGGACTTCGCGTCGCTCGGAAGCGGCGCGGACATAGTCATCAACTGCACCTCTGTCGGAATGACACCGGACGTGGACGGATGCCCCATCGACCCGGCCTTCCTCGAGCCGCGGCATGTCGTCTACGACATCGTCTACCGGCCCCGCGAGACCGTGCTGCTAAGGGAGGCCAAGGCCAAGGGGTGCCCGACAGTGGAAGGCATCGGCATGCTGGTGCACCAGGGGGCGGCGTCCTTCCGCACCTGGTTCGGTCGCAACCCGGACACGGGGGTCATGTTCAGCGCCCTCGGCACGTTCGGATACCGATAGTTCCCCCGGTCACCGGACAAAAAAAGGGGAGGACCAGCGTCCTCCCCTTTTTGTTGACGGGCTCGGATCCGAGCTCCGCGCAACCTAGTAGTCTTCCGGCATAGCCGGGGCAGCGGGCTGCTTCTTCTCCGGCTTGTCGGTGATCATGGCCTCGGTGGTAATCAGCAGGCCGGCCACGGACGCGGCGTTCTGCAGCGCCGAGCGCACCACCTTGGTGGGATCCAGTATCCCGGCCTTGATGAGGTCCTCGAACTCGCCCTTGGCGGCGTTGTATCCGTAGGCCCCCTTGCCCTTCTTGATGGCGTCGACCACCACGGACGCATCCGCGCCGGCGTTGGTGGCGATCCAGCGGGCGGGCTCTTCCGCGGCGCGCTGGACGATGCGGACGCCGAAGGACTCGCTCTCGGGCACCTCGAGGTCCTTCAGAGCGGCAGCCGCCCGGATCAGGGCGACGCCGCCGCCGGCCACGATGCCTTCCTCGACCGCGGCGCGGGTGGAGTGCAATGCATCCTCGACCCGGGCCTTCTTCTCCTTCATCTCGATCTCGGTGGCGGCTCCCACCTGCACGACGGCCACACCGCCGGCCAGCTTGGCCAGCCGCTCCTGCAGCTTCTCACGGTCGTAGTCCGAGGTGGTCTCCTCGATCTGCGCGCGGATCTGCTTGATGCGGCCCTCGATGTCGGCCTTGGAGCCGGCGCCTTCCACCACGGTGGTGTTTTCCTTGTCGACGATGATCTTCTTGCACGTGCCGAGATCGTTCAGGGTCACGTTCTCGAGCTTGATGCCGAGCTCCTCGGCGATCATCCGGCCGTTGGTGAGGATCGCAAGATCCTCCAGCATGGCCTTGCGGCGGTCGCCGAAACCCGGCGCCTTGACCGCGATGCACTTGAAGGTGCCGCGGATCTTGTTGACCACCAGGGTCGCCAGGGCCTCGCCCTCCACGTCCTCGGCGATGATCAGCAGCGGCTTGCCGCTCTTGGCGATGTTCTCCAGCACCGGCAGCAGGTCCTTCATGCTGGAGATCTTCTTCTCGTGGATCAGGATGTAGGGTTCGTCGAGGATCCCTTCCATGCGCTCGGGGTCGGTGACGAAGTAGGGGGAGAGGTAGCCGCGGTCGAAGCGCATGCCTTCCACCAGCTCCAGGGTGGTCTCCAGGCCCTTGGCCTCCTCGACCGTGATGACGCCTTCCTTGCCGACCTTGTCCATGGCGTCGGCCAGGATGTCGCCGATGGTCTTGTCGTTGTTGGCGGAAATGCTGCCGACCTGGGAGATCTCGGAGCGGTCGCGAGTCGACTTGGACAGCTTCTGCAGCTCGGACACGACCTTCTCCACGGCCTTCTCGATGCCGCGCTTGACCGCCATCGGGTCATGACCGGCAGCGACGATCTTGAGGCCTTCGCTGAAGATCGCCCGTGAAAGGACCGTGGCCGTGGTGGTGCCGTCACCGGCCACGTCCGAGGTCTTGCTGGCCACTTCCTTGACCATCTGGGCTCCCATGTTCTCGAACTTGTCCTCGAGCTCGATCTCCTTGGCGACGGTCACGCCGTCCTTGGTCACGTTGGGGGCGCCCCAGGATTTCTCCAGCACCACGTTGCGGCCCTTGGGGCCCAGGGTGCAGGTAACGGTGTCCGCGAGGATCTTGACCCCTTTCAGGACCTTGGCCCTCGCCTCCTCACTGAATTTTACGTCCTTTGCAGCCATTTTCGCCGTACCTCCTTATTCGACGATCCCGAGGATGTCGTCTTCCCTCATGATGAGGTGCTCGTCGCCGTCCAACTGGATCTCGGTGCCGGAATACTTCCCGAACAGGACCTTGTCGCCTTCCTTGACGTCCAGGGCCACCACCTTGCCGTCCTCGCGCCTGCCGGAGCCCACCGCCACCACCATGCCCTCCTGGGGCTTTTCCTTGGCCGTGTCCGGGATGATGATGCCGCCGGCCGTCGTCTCCTCCTCGTCGAGCCTCTTGACGATGATCCTGTCGTGCAAAGGCTTCACTTTTGCCGCCATAAAAACCTCCCTTTGAGAGTGAGATGATGAGATTTGAGCGCGAATTTAAGCACGATTTTCTTGCAGTCAAGGGGTGTCCGGGGTATTTCCTGAGGTATTTCTTAGGGAGGTAACGCAACGTGTTGAAAATCTGGGGAAGAAGGACTTCATCCAACGTGCAGAAGGTCCTGTGGTGCTGCGGAGAGCTGGAAATCCCGTTCGAGCGCATCGATCTTGCCGGAGAGTTCGGCGGAAACCGGGAGGAACCCTACCTGAGCCTGAATCCCAACGGCGTGGTCCCCACTATCGAGGACGGCGATTTCGTCCTGTGGGAGTCCAACAGCATCGTCCGGTACCTGGTCCAGAAGTACCAGGGTGGCAAGCTTCTGCCCGGCACCCCCGAGGGGCGGGGCAACGCCAACCGCTGGATGGACTGGCAGTTGACCACCCTGAATGCCTTCATGGTGCCGATCTTCTTCGGTATCGTCCGGACCCCCGAGGCCGAGCGCGACCCCGCCGCCATCGAGAAAGCGGTGGCGGCAGCCGTGCCCAAGTGGGAGATCGTCGAACGCTACTTGGAAGGCCAGAGCTACCTCGCCGGCGATTCCTTCAGCATCGGCGACATCCCGGTCGGGATCTGGGCATACCGCTGGTTTTCGATGCCGATTGACCGGCCGTCGATGCCCAACGTCGAGGCGTGGTACGGCCGGCTGTGCGAGCGTCCACCCTACCAGGAGCACATCATGATCCCGCTCTCGTGAGCGGGATCGCCGTCTCCTGAGCCGGGATGCTCAGTTCACGGCTCGCAGTCGAGCCATCCAGCTCTTGTGCTCTTTTAATAGCTGCGGAAAAACCTGAGCGTCATCGTAGCGGGTGTAGACATAGGTATTCATGACTTTCTTGCGCAGAAGCGTGGCTGCATACGATATGGCCAAGAGCTTCCGGTCACCTAGTTCCGTCGGGACTGCCACCAATCTTGCCCCATACAAGGACGACTCATCCTCTCCAACAATGCCCAGGTCCAGGTACGTGAGCTTGCCCAGCTTGGCCAAGCGCTGGATATCTTCCACCACTTCACGGGCGCGATCCACGAGGTCGTCAACATACTTCTGGCCGACGTTCTCCATCGACTTACGCATTTCCAGGACGAAAGCCGCGTCGGTACCGGGATACACGAACTTACGAAGTCCGTTGTGGTATGCGACGAAACCGTAGTTCTCCAAGTTTCGCTGCCCGGCCGTCTGCCAGCGATCCAGCTCACCACAGTCGGCGTATCCGACAACGAAGGTTTGGTCGGTTCGTTCCATGATTTCTCGCACCATGCCGACCACTCGCGGATGGGTAACTCTTCCCGGCTCCAGCGTGCACCAGTTGTCCGGTGCCACGATGCTGACCATCGTACCGCCAACGTCAACGACCTCTTCCTCCGCCGTTGCTGACGTGACCGCGCAAGACAGAAGAATCACCAGCCAAGCCGCTTGGGAAAAAGGGTTCTTCACGTGGGGCTCAACAACTTCCACTCAAGAATGTCTTGCGGTGTTCCAATGCCGGGAGCCGGCGTCTCACGTCCTCCAGATAGCCGAGGTCGATGTTTGCCAGCAACAGGCCCGGCTCGGTGCCAGCCTGCGCGATGACCTTGCCCCATGGGTCGACGATCATGGAGTGGCCGTAGGCGTCCATGCTGGCGGGGTGCCGGCCGGTCTGGTCCGGGGCGACGATGTAGACCTGGTTTTCGATGGCGCGGGCGCGCACCAAGGTTTCCCAGTGCGCCCGGCCGGTGGGGACCGTGAACACGGACGGCACGAAGATGACCTGGGCGCCGGCGGCGGTGAGGCGGCGGTAGAGCTCGGGAAAGCGCAGGTCGTAGCACACGGACAGCCCCATCGGGCAGAGAGGGGTGTCCGCCACCACGACGGCCTCGCCGGGGCGGCGGTACTCGGACTCACGGATGGGGTCCTCGCCTTCGATGTCGACGTCGAACAGGTGAATCTTGCGGTACTTGGCGATGATCCCCGTGTCCGGGCTGATGAGCACGCTGGTGTTGTAGGCGCGGCCGTCCGAACCGGAGGACTCGAGAATCGACCCGGGTAGCAGGTACAACCCGAGTTCGGCCGCCAAGGCGCTCATCCTATCCGTCGATGGCCCGGGCACCGGCTCGGCGTTGGCCGCGGTGTCGCGGCCGCGCCCCCGCCAGTTGAAAACTTCCGGCAACACCACGAGTTGTGCCCCTTCGGCGTGGGCTCGGCGGACCCAGTCCTCGGCTTCCCGGAGATTGGCTTCCTTGTCGGAAGTGGCAAGCATCTGGACCGCTGCGGCGAGGAATTGCATGAATTCTCTCCAATTGTTCCCTGACTCAAGGCCCGGAAAGGCTTTGTTCGTTTCTGCTATCCGATTCCTGAAATGTCAACTTTCGGAGGAAACATGACAATTCCGAGAAAAGTGCATATACGTGTGAGGAGAAGGCAGGCTGGTCGGAGTGACCGGACGGGAGAGGAAACGGAGCCATGGGACGATATCCCGCACTGATCGACGGCAAGAAGGGGGCCTACGGCGTTACGGTTCCCGACATCCCGGGCATCGTCGCCATGGGCAAGACCGTCGACGAGGCCATGGTCAACGCCGAGGAGGCGCTACGCGACTACGCGATCGAGGCGGAGAAAGACGGTGAGGCCATTGTGCCGCCGAGTGACCTGGAGCGGGTTGAAATACAGGCTGGGCAAACGCTTGTATCCATTCTCTTGCGCCGTGTTGCGGAAATGGGCGGCTGACTTTCCGGTACCCAGGTACCGCGAAGGATGGTAACATAGGGTCATGGCCGGAAAGACTTCAGCCAAGAACACCGCCCAGGAAAACCTGTTCCGGGAGCTTCGGACCTTTGCGGAGCAGTGCGGGATCGAGGTGAGGTGCGAGAAGCTGTCGCGCGATTACGGCTATCGCGTGCGCAGCGGCGGCTGCACGGTGATGGGGAACAAGTGGGTGATCGTGGACCGCGCGCTTCCGGCCCGTGAAAGACTCGACCTGCTGGCCGACGAGTTGAGGGAGTCGTTGGGCGAGCAGGTGGAGATACCGGGTAACCTTCAGCCGTTTTTCTAGCCTGCCCTTGACTGTATGGAGCTTGGCCGGCCGCCCTCACCCCGGCCCTCCCCCGGAGGGAGAGGGGGTAGGAAGGTGCCCGGCAGCCCGACAGCTTGTTTCCCAACGAGCTGAATTGTCTGCTAGATGGCAGGGAACCCCCGCTACTGCATGAAGAAGCCCAGCGACCCGGTGCTGTAGTCGAGCAGCGGACCCCAGTAGACCCCCAACACTACGGTGAGCACCATCAGGACGCCCAGCAGCGGCACGGCGCTGAAGGTGGTCGCCACCGGTCCGTCCTCGGGCGTGGGGTCGTCGAGGAACATCGTGCGGACGATCCGCACGTAGTAGTAGAGGGAGATGACCGTGTTGATCAGCGCCACCACCGCCAGTATGTAGAACTGGCCCTCGATGATGGCGGCGAAGATCAGCAGCTTGCCGATGAATCCCGCCAGCGGCGGCAACCCGGTGAGCGAGAACAGGAACACCGCCATGCACACCGCCGGGAACGCCGCGCCCCGCTGGGCGAGGCCGCGGTACGCCTCCATGTCCTCGCGGCCGGTGGCGTTGGCCACCACCATGACCACCAGGAAGGCTCCCAGGTTCATGATCAGGTAGACCACGACGTAGAAGAGCATGGCGGTGAGGCCGTCGTTGTTCAGCACCACGAGCCCCATCATGATGTAGCCGGCGTGGGCGATGCCGGAATAGGCCAGCAGCCGCTTGACGTTGTTCTGGTTGAGGGCGGCAAGGTTGCCCCAGGTCATGGTGACGATGCTGAGGGCCACCAGCAGGTCGGTCCACTGGACCGCCGAGAACGCCTGGAACGTCCAGCTCCCCTCCTGCCCCAGGGTGGACACCGCGGGATAGAAGAAGCGGATCAGGATGGCCAACCCGGCGGCGTTGGAGGCCACCGAGAGGAACCCGGTGAAGGGCGTGGGCGCGCCCTGGTAGACGTCCGGCGACCACATGTGGAACGGCGCGAAGGCCATCTTGTAGCCGAAGCCGGCGAGGATGAATACGAAGGCGATGAACAGCCCGGTCTGGTTGCCGTCCCCTTGCGCCATGGCCGCGTTGATGGCCGCGTAGTCCAGGCTGCCGGCCATGCCGAACACCCAGCTCATGCCGTAGATCATGGTGCCGGAGGCGACCCCGCCGTAGATCAGGTACTTGAGCGCCGCCTCCGCCGAGCGCCGGTTGTGCGGCAGCATGCCCGTGAGGATGTAGGAGGTCAGGCTCACCAGCTCCAGGCCGAGGTAGGCCATCAGCAGGTTGCTGCCCGAGGCCATGAAGAACATGCCGAAGCCGCAGGTCAGCATCACGATGTAGTACTCGCCCAGGTGCACCTGCTTGACCTCGCCGGAGCCAATGGACATCCAGATGGCGGCGATCAGCGCCACCAGGGTCAGCACCTTGAAGAACAGGGCGAAGTTGTCCAGCGCCACCATGCGGTGGAACAGCAGCGTGGGCTCCGTGCCGTAGAGCTCCGCGGTGGCGCCCAGGGCGACCAGGCATCCGGCCAGGCCCACGTACGCCATCAGCCGCTTGTTGGCCACCACGAGGTCGAGGATCGTCAGCAGGATGATGGTTCCCGCCAGGACGATCTCCGGATGGAACAGCTTGAGGCTTGCGAGGTTACCGAGGTCCATTGTGCGCTACGACAGGTGCGAGATCACCATCTGGTTGATGTTGTTGAGCGAGGCCTGGAGCAGGTCGAGCACCACGCGCGGGTAGACGCCGACGATGACCACGATGGCCCCCAGCGGGAACAGCGTGAAGATCTCGCGGCCGTTGATCTCGGGCAGATCCCGGTACTTCTCGTTGGGCGGTCCGAGATAGACCCGCTGCATCATCCACAGCATGTAGCCGGCGGTGATGACGATGCCCAGGGCCGCGACGATGGTCAGGGCATGGTACTTGGGCCACGCCCCCAGCAGCACCAGCACCTCGGAGACGAAGCCCGAAAGCCCCGGAAGCCCCATGGAGGCGAAGAAGGCCAGCGCCGTGAAGCCGGCGTACACCGGCATGATGCCGGCAAGGCCGCCGAAGCCGTTGATCTCGCGGTGATGGGCGCGGTCGTAGATCACGCCCACCAGCAGGAAAAGCATGGCCGTGATGCAGCCGTGGTTGAACATCTGCAACACCGCGCCGTTGATGCCCTGGGTGTTGAAGGCCGCCATCCCCAGCATGACGTAGCCCATGTGGCTGACGCTCGAGTAGGCGACCAGCTTCTTCATGTCCGTCTGCGCCATGGCGCAGAGTCCGCCGTAGACGATGTTCCACGCCCCCAGCGCCGCCAGGAACCAGAAGGCCAGGTCGGCCGTGGCCTCCGGCAACATCGGATAGTTGATCCGCAGGATGCCGTAGGTGCCCATCTTGAGGAGGATCCCCGCCAGGATCACGGAGATGGCGGTGGGAGCCTCCACGTGGGCGTCCGGGAGCCAGGTGTGGAACGGGAAGGCCGGGATCTTGATGGCGAAGCCGATGAACAGCGCCATCCACACCACGTGCTGGAAGCCCCAGCCCCACACGTTGAACGGCCACATGGCCAGCGGCTCGGTGCCGTAGAGGTTGCTCCGGTCCATGAGCTTGGTCATGTCGAAGGTGTTGGGCTCGGAGTAGAAATACAACGCCAGGATGGCCACCAGCATGAGCACGCTGCCGAGCAGTGTGTAGAGGAAGAACTTGATGGCGGCATATTCCTTGCGCGGGCCGCCCCAGATGCCGATGAGGAAGTACATGGGGAGCAGCATGACTTCCCAGAACACGTAGAAGAGCACGAAATCGAGCGCCACGAACACTCCGGTCATGCCGGTGTCCAGCAGCAGGAACAGCGCGAAGTAACCCTTGACCCCCTTGTCGATGCCCCAGGAAGCGAAGATGCAGAGAAACGACAGCAGCGCGGTCAGCAACAGCATGGAGACGCTGAGGCCGTCGACGCCGACGTAGTACTCGATGTTGAACGCGGGGATCCAGGCGGCCCGCTCGACGAACTGCATGGAGGTGGTGGTGGTGTCGAAGTTGGCGTAGAGCCAGATCCCCAGGAGGAGCGGCGGCACCGTGGCCGCGGCCGACACCCAGCGGATGAGGTCGTGGCGGTCGCTCGGCAGGCACAGCACGACCAACATCCCGGCCAGGGGGATGAAGACCATGTAGCTCAGCACATGTTCGGTCATTTTCTGATCTCTCCTATCCGAATCTCTCCGATCTGAATCAGCTCCAGTAGCGCAGCTTGACGATCAGGGCCACGACCACGGCTCCCACCACCACGTAGAGGTAGCTGTTGATGTTCCCGGTCTGGACCCGGCGGAAGTTGTTGCCTATCGCGAAGGTCACGTTGGCGACGGCGTTGACCAGCATGTCGACGATGTAGTTGTCGAACAGGCCGTTGAACCAGGCAATGATGGTGGTGAGCTTGGCCGAGCCGTCCACGATGGTGTCGATGATGTAGCGGTCGAAGGCCGCTCCGATCCGGGCCAGCAACAGGGTGCCGCCGACGAAGACGAACTGGTAGACCTCGTCCACGTAGTACTTGTTGTAGAGCAGGCGGTACGAGAATCCCTTGGCCTCGGGCGACTCGTCCCGCGACGGCGTCTGAACGTAGTAGAAGAAATATGCCAGCGCCACGCCCACGGCGGCGGCGATGATCGACACGCTCATGACGCCGATCTCCTCCGCCACGGAGTGGTGCTCGTGATGGGCGTGGATCACGGGATCGAGCCAGTGGTCGATCTGGCTGCCGCCCATGAACGCCGGCAGCCCAATATACCCTATGACGACCGAACCCGCGGCCAGGATCCACAGCGGGTAGGTCATGATCTTCGGCGACTCGTGCAGGTGTTCCTGTACGTGGTGGTCGGCGCGGCATTCCCCGAAGAACACCATGAAGAACTGGCGGAACATGTAGAAGGCCGTGAGGCCCGCCACGAACACCGCCACGCCCCACAACCACTCGTTATGGGTAGCCCAGGCCTGCCACAGGATGGCGTCCTTGGAGAAGAAGCCGGCCAGGAACGGCGTCCCCGCGATGGCCAGCACGGCGATGGCGAACGTCCAGAAGGTCGCCGGCATCGCCGTCCTCAGACCGCCCATCTGCCGCATGTCCTGCTCTCCCTGCATGGCGTGGATGATGCTTCCGGACCCCAGAAAGAGGCAGGCCTTGAAGAACGCGTGGGTCAGCAGGTGAAAGATGCCGGCGGCGTAGGCGGCCACCCCCATGGCCAGGAACATGTAGCCGAGCTGGCTGATGGTGGAGTAGGCCAGCACCCGCTTGATGTCGTTCTGGGTCACCGCGATGGTGGCGGCGAACAACGCGGTGGCCGCGCCGATGACGGCGACGAGTCCCAGGGTCGCGGGAGCGGCCGAGAACAGCTCGTTCAAGCGCGCGATCATGTAGACGCCGGCCGTCACCATGGTGGCGGCGTGGATCAGCGCGCTCACCGGGGTCGGGCCCTGCATGGCGTCGGGGAGCCAGGTGTAGAGCGGGATTTGCGCCGACTTGCCGGTAGCGCCGATGAACAGCAGCAGCGTCACCGCAGTCACGACGCCGATGCCCCAGATCTCCATGTTGGCCAGCAGCCCCACGTGCTCCTGGATGCCGCGGAACGCCAGCGTTCCCTGGCCATGCTGCGTCAGGCTCCAGTAGAGCAGGAAGATGCCCAGCACGAAGCCGAAGTCGCCGATGCGGTTGACGATGAACGCCTTGTTGCCGGCGCGCGTGTTGGTGTGGTCGGTGTACCAGAAGCCGATGAGCGCCCACGAGCACAGCCCCACGCCCTCCCAGCCCACGAACATGAGCAGCAGGTTGTCGCCGGTCACCAGCAGCAGCATGGAGAAGGTGAACAGGTTCAGGTAGGCGAAGTAGCGCC
>JAPPHF010000096.1 GCA_028821115.1 Deltaproteobacteria bacterium
TGCCGATGACGCTGCCGACGTCGACGTACATCAGGTTGTAGCCGATGAAGAAGTACATGATCCCGGCGATGGCGTAGAGCCCCATGTTCTTGAGGCAGATCATGGACACGTTCTTGGTGCGCACCGAACCCGACTCGAGCATGGTGAAGCCCGCGCACATCCACATCACCAGGCATCCCCAGATGAGGAACGAGAAAGTGTTCAGGACGAACTGCAACTCCTTGTCCACGGCTGCTTCCGCGGCAGTGGCCAACCAGAAGAAACCCAACGCGGCGGCGAGTCCGCCGGCGATGGCCAGACGGCCGAAATGCCCGCCGAGGAAGGAACCCTTCGTGGAAATCCCGAATCTGCTCATGTTAGCGGCACCTCCGTTCTGGTCGATTCAGTCTGCAAACCCAAGGCCCGTAACGATACTCGTCACCGCACCCGTCGCCCGGTCAGACACTAGATGTGGTAGTAGTGAAAGAACTCCGCCGGGACGGGGTGAAGGAAGACATCCCTCGATTCCTGCTCCTTGAACGCGATGTAGTGGTCGATGACGTCCTGTGTGAAGACTCCTCCTTCCAGCAGATAGTCATGGTCGGCGCCCAGGGCCGCCACCGCTTCTTCCATGGAAGTGGGGACGGAGGGGATGTTGGCCGCTTCTTCTGGCGAGAGCTCGTAGATGTCCGCATCGGTGGGGTCGCCGGGGTCGATGCGGTTGCGGATGCCGTCGAGCCCCGCCATCAGCATGGCCGAGAACGCCAGGTAGGTGTTGGCGGAGGGGTCGGGCGGACGGAACTCGATGCGCTTGCTGGCCGGCGAGGTCTCGTAGGTGGGGATTCTCACCGCCGCGGAGCGGTTGCGCGCGGAGTAGGCGAGGTAGACCGGGGCCTCGAAGCCCGGCACCAGGCGCTTGTAGGAATTGGTCGTGGGGGCGCAGAAGGCCAGCAGCGATGGGCTGTGCTTGAGCAGGCCGCCGATGTAATATCGCGCCAGTTCCGACAACTCGGCGTAGCGGCCAGCCTCATAGAAGAGCGGGGTGTCGCCGAGCCACAGCGACTGGTGCACGTGCATGCCGCTGCCGTTGTCTCCGAACAGCGGCTTGGGCATGAACGTGGCGGTCTTGCCATGGGCCCTGGCCACGTTGCGCACGATGTGCTTGTACCACTGGGTCTCGTCGGCCTTCCGGCGCAGGGTCTGGAAACGGGTTGCGATCTCGCCCTGGCCGCCGGTGGCCACCTCGTGGTGGTGGACCTCGAAATCCATGCCTACCTGGCCCATCTTCTCCGCCATCTCCCAGCGCAGGTCCGCGAGCTGGTCGAACGGGGGAATGGGGGAATAGCCCTGCTTGGGCGGGATCTTGTAGCCGAGGTTGCGGTCGTCCTCCTCCCGGGCGGAGTTCCAGTCGGCCTCGTCGGAGTCGACGATGTGAAACGACGAGTTGGGCTTGAGGCCGAACCGTACGTTGTCGAAGACGAAGAACTCGAGCTCCGGGCCGAAGAACGCCTTGTCGGCGATGCCGGAAGCCGTGAGATGTTCCTCGGCCTTGGTGGCCACGTAGCGCGGGTCTCGCGTGTAGCGGTCGCCGTTGACCGGATCCACGACATCGCAAATGAGCTTGAGGGACGGTTCCCGCTCCACCGGATCGATCCGGGCGGAGTCGAGATCGGGTACCAGCAGCATGTCCGATTGGTCGATGGACTGGAAGCCCCGCAGGCTGGACCCGTCGAAGCCCTGGCCGCGCTCGATGAGACTCTCCTTGACGTTGGAAGGAGGTATCGACCAGTGTTGCCACCGGCCGATGAGGTCGGTCACCAGCAGGTCGACCCGCCGCACGTCGTTGTCCGAGATCAGTTTCTGCACATCCGCAAGCGTCACGATAAACCTCCCTTGAATTGTTGGCGTTGGAACAGCTTACAGGTTAGATAGCAAAGTTTTGCCATTATCGCACAACGCATACCCAATATGGTAACGAAGATCGCCGTCGGGCTATTTTCATCGCGTGGCCGACCGACGGCCTGCGTCATCGAGGCCGCGGCCTCCGTGGAGGGTCTGCAATGGTATGGCGTTCTGGTTTGGGTCCGATTCTCCTTGTAGCGCTGCTCGCGGGCGCCGTCCATGGCGTCGAGTTGGAGCTGCCGTATCGCGATGAGGGTCTGACCCGGAAGGAGGCCGCCGCGCATCTGCTGGAACGCTTTGCCTACGGCCCTCGTCCGGGCGAGGTTGACGAGGTGGCGAAGCTCGGGCCGGCGAAATGGCTGGACCGGCAGTTGGCGGTTGAGGCGGCGGAGCTCGAGCTCCACGAACGGCTGAGGGCATTCCCCGCCCTGGGTATGACGCAGGCGGAGATCCACGAAGTCTACGTGTCCAACGGACGGCTGCGCAGGCGGATGCAGGCGGAGGGCGTGTTGGATCCCGCGAACGCGTCCCGCGAGGAGATGAGGCGGGCCATGGCGGAGTACCGCGAAGAACACGGCTTGCGTCCTTATCACCGGCTCTTCAACCGGGAGCTTCGGGGGCAGAAACTGGTACGGGCCGTCTACGGCGAGAACCAGCTCGCGGAGGTGCTTACGGACTTCTGGTTCAACCACTTCAACGTCACCACGCGCAATCGCGGCGCCCGGAGCCGCGTGCTGACCTACGAACGCGACGCCATCCGGCCCCACGTGCTGGGGAAGTTCCGCACCATGCTGGGGGCCACCGCCAAGCATCCCGCCATGCTCTTCTATCTGGACAACGTGCGCTCGCGCATGGCGCCGCCGCGCGGAAACCAGTCCGGGCAGGGCGTGACCGGAGGTGATGCGGGAATGGCCGGGGGAATGATGGCCGCGGCCCCTGCCGGGCCCGGACGCAAGTTCGGCCTGAACGAGAACTATGCCCGGGAATTGATGGAACTGCACACCCTAGGCGTGGACGGAGGTTACACGCAGGCGGATGTCACCGAGGTGGCGCGCGTACTCACCGGATGGGGCGTGATGCCCTATGGGGACCGGCGCGAGAGAATCGAGCGACGCATCGCGAGCGGAAACAGGAACCTGGCGCGGGAAGGGGAGTTCCTGTTCCGGAAACGCTGGCACGACGCCGGCGCCAAGGTGGTGTTGGGCCGGACCTTCCCGCCCGGCGGCGGCGTCGAGGAAGGCGAGAGCGTGCTGGACATGCTGTCGGAGCATCCGTCCACAGCGCGTTTCATCTCCACCAAGCTGGCGCGACGTTTCGTCAGCGACCATCCACCGGAAGCGCTGGTGCGGCGCATGGCCGAAACGTTTGTGGAAACGGGAGGGGATCTGGCCGCCGTGATCGCTACCCTTGCGCAGTCACGCGCTTTCTGGGCCGAGGCCGGAAAGCGCGGCAAGCTGAAGTCGCCGTTCGAGTTGGTGGCGAGCTCGTTGCGCGCGTTGGACGCCAACGTGAGGCGGTCCCGGCCGATCATGCAGTGGCTCGACCGCATGGGGCAGCCTCTCTACGGTTATACGCCCCCCACGGGCCATCCCGACTATGCCGAGTCCTGGATGACGGCGGGGGCTCTGATTGCGCGCATGAACTTCGGCATCCACCTCGCCACAGGCCGGATCAAGGGGGTTTGGCTGAAACGTCTACCCAAACGAAGGCACCGGGATGCGATGACCACGGATGAAGCGCTGTCGGTCTACGGGGCGTTGCTGCTGCCGGCGCGAGATGTCCGGGCGGTGGCGGCGGAGGTGCGCAGAACGATCCCGTTCGATGCCGAACGAAAGGACATGCAGGTGGTCAGCATGCTGCTGGCGTCGCCGGAGTTTCAATACCGGTAACTGGAGCACGGACATGGAATGGACCCGGCGAGCCCTGGTCAAGGGCGGAGCACTGACGTTGCTGTCGTTGTCCCTGGGCGGCACGCCGCCGTTCCTGGGCCGCGTGGCCCGGGCGGCGGCCAACACGCGCCGCCGGGTGCTGGTGACGCTGTTTCAGCGCGGCGCCATGGACGGCCTGATGGCGGTGACTCCCGTCGACGACCCGGCGCTGGCCGCGGCGCGTCCCGGCCTGTTCATGAACGTGACGGATGCTGCAAGCGGCCTGACGGACCTGGATGGACGTTTCGCGTTGCATCCGGGCTTCAGGGCGCTGGTCCCGCTCTACCGGGAGGGACGGCTGGCGGTGGTGCACGGTGTCGGTTCGACCTACAAGACGCGGTCGCATTTCGATGCACAGGACTACATGGAGAACGGGACACCGGGTGTGAAGGGCACGTCCTCGGGATGGCTCAACCGCGCCGCGGGACTCCTTCGCCACACGGGCACCGCGGTTCGATCGGTGGCGCTGGCCGACAAGCTGCCGCGCTCGCTGTACGGCGAGCGTCCGGCCATCGCCCTGGATGACCTGTCGTCCTTTGGCATTCAGGTGCCGGAGAACCTGCGGAATTCGGACAAACTCCGGTCGGGATTCGCGTCCATGTATGGAGTCAGCGCTAAACGGCTGGTCCGGCGTGTGGGCAGGGAGAGCTTCGAGGCCATCGAGGTGTTGAGAGGGGTCGACTGGAATGAGTACCGGTCCGCCCATGGAGCCGCCTATCCCGACTCGGACCTGGGCCGCAGGATGAGGCAGGTGGCCATGCTCATCAAGTCCGGAGTGGGGCTCGAGGTGGCCTTCACCGAGACCGGCGGCTGGGATACCCATGTGCGTCAGGGCACCGCATCCGGCGCCTTCGCGGCCCGCGCGGCTGACCTTTCGGGGGCGATCACGGCCTTCTGGACCGATTTAGGCTCGTTCCAGGACGACGTGGTTTTGCTGACCATGACCGAATTCGGGCGCACCGTGCATGAGAACGGTTCGCTGGGCACCGATCACGGCCGCGCGTCCTGTCTGTTCGTGCTGGGCAATCGCGTGGACGGCGGGAAGGTGCACGGCACCGTTCCGGACAGATTGGTGGTCGATGCCCTCGAGGACGGACGCGATCTTCCGGTGACCACGGATTTCCGGTCCGTGTTCGCCGAGGTGGCCGGCAGGCATCTGAATATCCCCCGGTCCGAGGACGGCGTGGTGTTCCCGGAATGGGAAGGCGGGCGGTTCCGGTTGATGGGGGGTTAGGGTCTCCTTCAGGTCCCGCGCAGGTCGGTTTCCGGGCCGGTGTCCGCGATTCGTTCGATGAGCACATCGGTCGTCAGCCTCGAGCCTGCGGCGCCGCGGAAGACGCCCCGGGTCGGCGGGACGTCGGCATAGTCCCTGCCGACCGCTACGCGGATGTGGCGTTCGTCTCCCTCGGTGTCGTTGGTCGGATCGAATCCGGTCCAGCCGATGCCCGGAAGCCAGCACTCGACCCACGCGTGACTCTCGCCCTGGGCCACTCCGCCGGCGGGCGGTCCCAGGTATCCCGACACATAGCGGCAGGGGATCCCCCAGCCGCGCAGGATGGCGGCCATGACGTGGGCGTAGTCCTGGCAGACGCCGCGCCCGTTCTCGAGAATCCGGTCGATGGGTGAATCGACCCGGGTCTCGCCCGGAGCGTACTCCAACACCCGGTGGAGCGTGGTGCTGAGATCCCTTGCGCTTACCAGCGGATCATCGCCCGGCGCGAGACCGTGCGCTTCCTTGAACTGGTCCAGGGCAGGGGTCCAGGCGACGAAGTGGCTGGGGTGAACCATCGGCCAGAGCTCGGCGGTCTCCACGGCACGCTGAAGCGCCTCCCATGCGCCGGCGGTGAGACGGTCCGGGGTCGATGCCAACGGCCCGACCTCCACGATGGAGCGGGCGGTGACGGCAAGATGCTCGTGCGTGTGCGCCCGGTCCAGGAAGTGGCCGGTGTTGCCGAAGGAATCGATGAACTCGAACAGGGCGCCATCCGGATCGGTGCGCACGCCGAATTCCCGCAGCACCTGGGTACGGTCTCGTATCGGGCACACGTAGAGCGTCATCACCGAGTCCTGCGCGGACTCCGCGTACTCGAAACGCATGGTGTGCTCGATGGCATAGCTGACGATCACTTCGCGAGCCCCTGTGGTGGAGAATAGGTTACGTAGGCGGCCATGGTCAGGTGATGGAGCGACCGGCTCTCGTCTTCCAGCGAGCGGAAGAACCCCCCTGCGTCCGTCTCGTCCGACCCTCCGTTGTTGCCCATCTCGACGGCGGCCGTCAGGCGTAGCGCCATCCGATGAGGCGGCGCCAGAGGATAACGGGCGCCCACGGGATCGATGCCCGTCAACAGCTCCTCGATACGGTGGACCGAGAAGCGAAGCGAGCGCGGAAGCTCCGGGTCGCGGGTAAGCAGGTTGAGGGCTTCCGTGCGGTCGACGTTCGTCGAGTGGCGCCGGCAATACACCTCGTAGGCGCCGCACACCCGCAGCAGGTCGGCCCAGGAGAGCGCGTTGGCCGCGTGTTCCTCGCGGCTGAACTCGATCCAGGACGCGAGCAGCACGGCCTGATGTTGCACCCGCTCGATGAAGCGGCCCAGCTCCAGAAAGCGCCAGGCTTCGTCCCGCGGCATGGCCGCGTCGACGACGCCGGCGAACAGCCGCAACCGGTCGATGGCCTCGTTCACCAGGGCGGCCGGCGCCTCCGACCACGCCGCGCTGAAGTCGCGGTCCCGGATCCACAGGTAGCCCTGGTTGAGGCACGTCCACACCGGCAGTGGCAACTGCGCCCGCACGCGCTGGCCGTTCTCCCGTCCGTGCTCCCAGCAGGAGAGAAGGGAGTCCGGGTTGGCGCGCTCTTCAACGAGTCCCCCTGCAAGAGTGTAGGCGTCGGGCATGACGACGGTTTCGGCGTCGTCGCCGCTCGCCGTTTTCCCCACCGGGGGCTGTCCGAGGATGCGGTACACGGCCTGCCAGCCCAGGGTCAGCTCGTCCGCCGGCCGATCGGCGAGCCGGTCGAGCTGGAACCGGAGAAGTCGCGCGGTGTGTTCGATGCGCTCGACATAGCGGCCCAGCCAATAGAACTCGGCGGCGACCCGTGCCAGCATCATCCGGACCTCAATCCTCCAGGATCCAAAGATCTTTGCAGCCGCCGCCCTGGCTGGAATTGACCACCAGGCTGCCGCGGCGGAGTGCAACGCGGCACAACCCGCCCGGAACCACATGCTGCTCGTCGCGCCCTTGCAGCACGAAGGGGCGAAGATCGACGTGGCGCGGCTCAATGGCGCCGCCGACGAAACACGGGGCCCGCGACAGGGCCAGCACCGGTTGAGAGATGAAATTCGCCGGATCGGCGCGCACGCGCTCGGCGTAGGTCGCGCGCTCTTCGGCTGAGGCGTGGGGACCCACCAGCATCCCGTAGCCGCCCGCTCCGCCGACTTCCTTGACCACCAGCTCTTCGAGGTGCTCGAGGGTATACGCCAGGCCGCCGGGCTCGCGGCAAAGATGAGTCTCGACGTTGGCCAGTATCGGTTCTTCGCCGAGGAAATAGCGGATGATGGCGGGCACGTACGAGTAGAGGCTCTTGTCATCGGCCACGCCGGTGCCGGGCGCGTTGGCCAGCACGAGGTTGCCCGTACGGTACGCGTGGAACAGGCCGGCCGCCCCGAGGACCGATTCGCCCCGGAACATCACCGGATCGAGATAGTCATCGTCGATGCGCCGGTAGAGCACGTCGATGCGGCGCAGGCCCGCCGTCGTGCGCATGTGCAGCGCGCCGTCGCGCAGGACCAGATCCTGGCCCTCCACCAGGTGGATGCCCATTTCGCCCGCGAGAAAGGCGTGCTCGTAGTACGCCGAGTTGTGTATGCCGGGGGTCAGGATGGCGACCTGCGGGTCCTGCAGGGACGGGCGCAGGGAAGCGAGGGTGGAGTAGAGGCGCTCGGCGTAGTCCGCCACTTCGCGGACGCGGTGGGCCCGGTACAGCCTCGGGAAGGCGTCCTTGATGGCGTTGCGGCACGCGAGCATGTAGGAGACGCCCGAAGGAACCCGGAGGTTGTCCTCAAGGACCGCGAAACCGTCGTTGGTACGTACGATGTCGGTGCCGCACACCGCGACGTAGACATCGTGCGGAACCTTGAGGCCGCGCATCTCCATGCGGTACTGGGGGCAGCCGAGCACCAGATCGATGGGGACGATCTTGTCCCGCAGGCACCGGCCGTCGTGGTAGACGTCTTTCAGAAAAAGGTTGAGGGCCGTGAGGCGCTGCTTGAGGCCGCGTTCGATGTGTTCCCACTCGGCTGCGGTCAGGACCCTGGGTACGCAGTCGATGGGAATGATCTGCTCGGTGACCCGTTCGGCGTCGAGGACCGTGAAGGTGATGCCTTCGTGAAGGAAGTGGCGGTAAACGCCTTCCTGAAGCCTGGTCAGATCCTCGGGAGCGAGCTCCGCCAGGGCCGCGTTGAGGCGCCTGCACGCTTGTCGCGCACTCCCGTCGGTTCCGAACATCTCATCATAGTAGCTCGGATCCAGGTCGTAGTCTCCGAAGACGCCTCCTTCCGATGCACGACGTTGCGACACACCGCCTCCGGCCTCCGGGGTTTGGTGGTGGAGCCGACCGGGATCGAACCGGCGACCTCTTGAATGCCATTCAAGCGCTCTCCCAGCTGAGCTACGGCCCCACGCCCGGGAATCGCTGCGGTCACAGCTTCATTGCGCAACCGCTTGTTCAATCATGAAGCATAACGGATGGACCGGCCCGGTGGCAAGGGTTGATCCTCGAGCTGGACAGGCGCTAGTGTCGCGTCCCGTGGGCCTTCAGCATCTCGGCCGCGTGCCGTTCCGCCTGCGCGGTGATTTCCGCGCCTCCCAGCATGCGCGCCAGCTCCCGGATCCTGTCGGTTTCGTCGAGCCTCCTGAGCGTCGTAAAGGTCCTGCCGTCCGCCACCTGCTTCTCCACCACGTGGTGGAGATCCGCCAGCGCGGCGATGGGGGCCAGGTGGGTGACGCAGATCACTTGGTGGGAATGCGCCACGCCGGCAAGCTTCTTGCCCACCATCTCGGCTACCCTGCCGCCGATCCCGGCATCCACTTCGTCGAAAAGCAGGGTGGGGATCTCGCCCCGGGTCAATACCAGGGACTTGAGGGCAAGCATGAGGCGCGAGAGCTCCCCGCCCGACGCGATCCGGGCCAGCGCCCTGACGGACTCGCCGGGGTTGGGCGAGAAGTAGAACTCGGGGTTGTCGACGCCGTCATCCGCGATCCTCGCGCCCTCGACCACGAAAGGCGGGTCGTCCGGCGCCGCGCCGCGATGGTGGAACCGGACCTCGAAGGTCGTCTGCGAGAGGCCCAGCTCGCTCACCTCCCGCTCCATGGCGGTCTCCAGGCTGCCGGCGGCTTGTTGCCGCGCCCGGGACAGCTCCCCCGCCGTCTTCCACGCCGCGTCCCGCGCGGCTTCGAATTGCCGGGTCAGGCCGGCGAGGTCCTCCTCGCCCGATTCGAGCGCGGCGAGGTCTTCGCGCGCCCGTTCCGCGAGCGCCAGGATCCCTTCCACCGATGCGCGGTGTTTGCGCTTCAGCCGCTCGATCTCCGCGAGGCGGTCCTCGATCCGTTCCAGTTCGTGCGGGTCGAAGGACAGCCTGTCCGCGTAGCGGCGGATCAGGGTGCTTGCCTCGTCCAGTTGCGCGGCCGAGCCTTCCAGCAGCGTCACCGCCTCGGCCAGCGTCTCGTCGATCTCCGCCATCTCCCGAAGCCGCGGGATGAACCGGCCCAGCTCTCCCGCCAGCGCGTTGTCGCCCTCGTAGAGAAGCAGCTCGCCTTCCCTGCAGGTCTGGTAGAGCCTTTCGGAATGGGCGATGATCTCCCGGCGGCGGCGTAGCGCCTCGTCTTCCCCGGGTTCGAGGCCGGCCCCTTCGATCTCCTCCACCTGCGCCCGCAGGAAGGCTTCCTCCCGGGCCTTGCCGGCCAGCGCTTCCTCGAGTTCGCGCACCTCCTTCCAGGTGGCCGCGAACGCGTCGAACCGTTCCTTCATGACGGCGGCATCGGCTTCCAGGCCCGCGTGCGCGTCCAGCAGCGCCAGATGGGTCTCGGTGCGGCGCAGGGTGTGCTGTTCGTGCTGCCCGTAGATGTGGATCAGGCCCGCGCCGATGTTCGACAGGAGGGACAGCGGGCCGAGGCTGCCGTTGACGTAGATCCGGTTGCGGCCGCCGCGCGTGACGATGCGTTTCAGCACCAGATCGTCCCCGGCCTCGCAACCGGCGGCGGACAGGGCCTCGCGGGTGGCCGCCGGCAGGTCCGTGAACAGCGCCTCCACCACCGCCTCGTCGGCTCCTTCGCGAATCAGGTCCGCGGAACTCCGGGCTCCCAGGAGGAGGCCGAGGGAGGTCAGGACGATGGTCTTGCCGGCGCCGGTCTCTCCGGTCAGGACGTTGAGCCCGGGACCTAGCTCCAACTCGACGTGATCGATGACGGCGACGTTGCTTATCCGGAGCTCTTGCAGCATGGCGACGACCCTTCGCGTGACGGGTCAATTCTTGCGGACGATGGTTTCGGTCATGCGGACACGGACGGGTTGAAACCCGTCCCTACCGTTCACCCCACTTGAGCTTGCTGCGGAGCACGTCGAAGTAGGAACGGGTCGGCACCCGCACCAACGACACCGGCGACTTGTGGCGGCGCACTTCAACGCGGTCGCCGTTGTGAAGCAGAATCCCCTCCTGGCCGTCCGGAATCAGCACCACGGTGTCCCCGGCGGACCTCAGGGTCGAACGGATCCTGGCGTCGCTGGCGATGACGATGGGCCGGTTGGTGGTGAGCGTATGGGGGCAGATGGGGCAAAGGATAATGGCTCCCATGGCCGGATGGAGAATCGGACCGCCGGCCGCCAGCGAGTACGCCGTCGAGCCCGTAGGCGTGGAGATGATCAGCCCGTCGGCCCGGTAGGTGCACAGGTAGTCGCTGCCCACGTAGGTTTCGAGGTCGATGATCTTGGAACGCGCGCCCTTGGTGATGACCGCGTCGTTGAGGATCCTCAGGCTGCGGTCGCCGTCCTGGCCCGAGATGCTCACGTTCAGGGTCATGCGTTTCTCGATGGTGTAGTTCTCCGCGATGGTGCTGGACAGGACCTCCTCGAGCTCGTCCATGGCGATCTCGGTGATGAAGCCGAGGCCCCCGAGGTTCACGCCCACGATGGGTACCTCGGGCCGTTCGACGAGGCGGGCGATGCTCAGGAGCGTGCCGTCTCCTCCCAGCACGATGATCAGGTCGGCGCGCTCGGCCATCTCCGCCTTCTGCGCCACCCGCCCGCCGGTGGTGCCGAACTCGGCCTCCACCAGCACCTCCATGCCGCGGCCTTCGAGCCACGGGATGGTGCTCCGCATGAGCTTCTCGGCCGTTTCCTCACCGTACTTGGCGACGATTGCGACGACATTCACCATGCTATTGCCAGTGTCGTGTTCTGCGAATAAGTGTACAAAGTGCCCAGGATTTGGTGGGACAGGACACTAACACAGGGTGGAGAAGGATGCCATCTTGTACGGGAACAAGCCGGCCGCCGGCCGCAAGGAGGATACCGTGGAGGCAGAGAAACTACTGGAAGTGATGGCGACCCGGCGCAGCGTGCGCGTCTACAAGAGCGGACAGATAACCGACGAGCAGCTCCAGCTCATGTTCGAAGCCGCGCGCCTCGCTCCCTCCGGTGCCAACAGTCAACCCTGGGAGTTCATCGTGACACGGGACCGGGCGAAGATGAGGCAGGTCCGGCGGATCTACTCCAACGAGTGGAATCAGCGCAAGCTGGAAGATCCGGTGCACTACAAGGGGCTCAAGAAAGACTACGTGGGCGACGTGAGCGCCCTGATCCTGGCATGCGGGGATGCGCGCACCAAGCGGGTGTACCTGACCACGCGCCAGCCGTCCGACCGGGAGAAGCTGTTTCAGGCCAACGTGGCCAACGCGGTGGAGCACATGATGCTGGTTGCCGCCGGCATGGGGTTCGGCACGGTGTGGGTCTCGGTCCGCAAGGAAGTGGAGCCGGAGTTGCGGGCGCTGTTCAAGGTTCCCAAGGCCCTCCGTCTGCTCTGGGTCGTCCCCGTGGGCCGCGCCCGGACCTGGCCCAAGGCCAAGCCGCGCCGCGAGGTCGCGGACTTCGTCCACTGGGAAACCTACGATACGGCCAAGCTGCGCGAGGAGTCCCGAATCCGCGCTTGGCCCAAGTCGTAGGAACCTGTCCGAGTAAGCAGAATGGCGTCCTTCGACTTCGCTACGCTACGCTCAGGACGAACGGTTTGTGATAGCCTTTCTCCGTTCGTCCTGAGCTTTGCTTAGCGA
>JAPPHF010000080.1 GCA_028821115.1 Deltaproteobacteria bacterium
AAGGGGACATCTTAGCTTTGTTGAAAAGGGGACATTATCGCTTTGCGCTAACAGAACGGGACCCGCGCGGGCCAAATGATCTCAAAGATGATAGGAATGCGAGATGGCACAATCAACTGAATCCGGCCGGCCCCAATGGCTCGGCATCGTTCAATTGGCCGCAATCCTCCTCGTGATCGTGATCGCCCTTTACTTCGCGCGCGCGCCCAGTCGCGTGGCTCTCGACGCGACGCCCGACCTGACCGCGGAGAAAGGCAAGCCCACCGTCAGCGTGATCCAGCCCAAGCCGACCACACAAGCGCTGACCGTCCGGCTGACGGGTTCCGTCCGGATCGAAGTGCAGGCGCGGGTGATGTCCGAGGTGACGGGTCGCGTGGTGTGGATCTCACCGAAGTTCAGCAACGGGGGATCGATACCGGCCAACGAGACGTTCATCAAGATCGATACCGCCGAACACGAGCTCCGGCTGGAAAGGGCGGAGATGGCGGTGAAGGCGGCGGAAGCCCGAGTGTGGGTCGAGAAGGCCGGCGGCGAAGAGGACGCGCAGGAATTCTTGCGCGCGAATCCGGGCGCCGAGGTTTCCGACTCGGTGCGCCGCTTGCCGTCGATAGCGGAAATGGAAGCCGAGCTGGCGCAGGCGCGGGCGGCGCTGAAGCTCGCGAAACTGCGACTCGAACAGACGAACATCTCCCTTCCGTACGACAGCCGCGTGATGGCCACCGAGCTGGAGGTGGGCGAGTTCGTAGGGCCCGCCAGATCGGTGTCGGGCCGCGCGGGGAGGCTGGGCACCGTGTACCGGACCGATGCGATCCGGGTGAGAGTGCCGGTGGACCCGAAGGACCTGGCGTACCTCTCCCCGGTAATCGGGCGTTCCGCCCGCGTCCGGACCCAGTTGGGAGCGTACGACGCAACGGTGGAGCGCGTGTCGGCGACCGTGGCCCCGAGCACGCGCCTCGCCGGATTGTTCCTCAAGTTCTCGGATGACGTGCCCAAGGAGACCCTGCCGCTGCCGGGCATGTTCGCGGACATCCGGATCGCGGGGCCGTCGTATGAAAACGTGTACGTGCTGCCGGAATCGGTTCTGCAGGAAGGCGGCAGCGTCTGGGTGGTCGAGAAGGGCGCGTTGACGTCGGTGGTGCCCAAGACCCTCGGACGCACGGACGCGGGCTGGGTCGTGGAGGCGTTCGACGCGGGCGAGGGCGTGGTCGTCGGAGCGCCGCCGGGAGCCAGAAAGGGTCTGGCGGTGGCAACGGCGACAGCGAAATAGCGGGGGTCCGCACATGAGCACCACCGAACCTGGAGCCGGCGCTGCCACCAAGGGACCCATCGCCTGGTTCGCGCGCAATCCGGTCGCCGCCAACCTGCTGCTGTTGTTCCTGATCATCGGCGGCGTGATCGCCGGACGGCATCTCGCCGTTCAACTCTACCCCTACGTCGATCTTCGGACGATCACAGTCACGGTGCCCGCGCCCGGTTCGTCGCCCAAGGAGGTGGAGGAAGACATCAACCGCCGCATCGAGGAGGCGATCGTCGGGCTCAGAGGGGTGGAAAGAGTCGTGGGGACCGCCAACGAGGGGCGCGGCCACCTCCGGGTCGAACTGGAGACCTTTGCCGATCCCAACACCGTCCTGAACGATGTCCAGAACGCCGTGGACGGCATCGAGAACTTCCCGCCGCTGAACGCGGAGAGACCGGAGGTCCAGCTCCATCGAATCTCGATCGAGGTCCTGACGCTGGCGGTGTCGTCGTCCCACGCCTCGGAAGACGCATTGCGCCTCGCCGCGGAGAACGTGCGTGACGAGTTGCTGGCGCTGCCGTCGGTTTCGCAGGTGACGTTGCTGGGCACCCGCGACCGGGAGATTACCATCGAGTTGAGCGAGGAAGAGTTGCGGCGGCACAATCTCTCCATCGCCCAGATCTCCCGTATCGTGAGACGGGCCTCGCTCAACCTCACTTTTGGTGAACTGCGAACCGAGGCCGGCGGCGTGGTCCTGCAGACTATCACCAAGCGGCGCACCGGCGCCGAGTTCAAGGACATCCCCCTGATCACGCGGCTCAGCGGCGCCATCGTCACCCTCGGCGACGTCGCGACCATCCGCGACGGGTTCGTCGACGAACAGATCGTCTCCGAGGTCAACGGCCAACCCACCGTGTTCGTCCGCGTCGATGCCGTCGAGCAGGAGTCGGTGGTCGAGATCGGTGACGAAATCAAGATGTGGCTCGCCGGCCACAAGGCTCCCGGGAACATTGCGATCAGCATCTGGAACGACCGGGCCGCACCCGCCCTGGACAGGCTGCAGGAGATCATCCGCAACGGCATCCTCGGTGCGTTGCTGGTTTTCCTGACCCTCGTTCTGGTGTTCGACCTGCGGGTCGCCACCTGGATCACCATAGGGATTCCGTTGTCCTTCATCGGCTCGCTGATCTTCTTCGGCGCCGTCGACATGACCCTGAACATCGGCACGATCTTCGCCTTCTTCCTGCTTATCGGCATCGTCGTGGACGACTCCGTGGTGGTCGGCGAGAGCATCGCGGCGGAACGCGAGAGCGGGAAGAGCGCGGCGGATGCGGCAATCGCGGGCGCCAGGGCGATGGTGGGTCCGATCACGGTGGGGGCGGCCACTACCCTGCTCGCCTTCGCCCCGCTTCTCTTCGTCACCTCGGGCGGCTACCAGATCACCACCGTCTTCCCCTATGTGGCGCTCTTCGTCCTCGCGGTCTCGCTCGTCGAATCGTTCTTCGTCCTGCCCGCGCATCTGTCGCACGACCGCCAGTGGAGCCTGTCGCCGTTGAGCGACATCCAACGCCGGATGGACGACCTGATCGACCGGGCGCGGGACTCGGTGGTGGCGCCGTCGGTGGCGCGCGCCGTGCAACATCCCTGGCTCACCCTGGGGATCGGAGCGGTCGTGGTGCTCATCGGGGTGCTGCTGCTGCGATCCGACAACGTCCGGGTCATCATCTTCGACCAGGATGCGCTGGCCTCCGACAGCATTCAGGCGGACCTGCACCTGCCCGCGGGGACGCCGTTCGAACAGACTCTAGCCGCGGCCGAGCGTTTCGCGGCAGCCGCCCGCTCCATCAACGGTCAACTCGACGGCACGTCGATCAGATCCGTGGCGGTCACCGCCGGCAATCTCACACAGATCCGGACATCGGACATCGGGCGCAACCGCAGCAACGTGGCTTCGGTGCGGATTCATCTCAACCCGCGTCCCGTGCGCACCGCATCCCCCAGGGACATCCAGCGGGCATGGCGACGGAACGTGGGCGACACCTCGGAACTGGAGAGCGTTGAATTTCAGAGTGCACGGGTGAAAAGCAAGCCGCCTGTCTCGTACGCACTGAAGCACCCCGACACGGACGTGCTGCGAAATGCCGCCGCGGAGCTGAGAGCCTCCCTGACCACCGTGCCGGGGGTCTTCGGCATCTCGGACAGCTTGTCGGCCGGCAAGCGGCACTTCGAGATCCAGCTCACGCGCGCCGGCAAGGCCGCGGGATTGACGCCGGCGGGCATCGGCGCCCAGTTGCGCGCCAGTTTCCACGGCGTGGAAGTCCAGCGCATCCAGCGCGGCCGGGAGGAAGTCAGGGTCGTGGTCCGGTACCCGGCCGAGCGGCGGCAAAGCCTGGGAGACCTGGCCAGCGAGCGGATCCACCGTCCCGCGGGCAGGAACGGGCAACGAGGCAGGGACCGTGGCGCGGGCGGCGGTGAGGTGCCGCTGTCCACGGTGGCAACGCTCACCGAGAAGCGCGAGCTGACCACGCTGACGCGGATCGACGGCAAGAAGGCCGCGTTCGTCGACGCGCGTGTCGACGCCGTCGTGACAACCCCTCGCCGAGCCAAGCGGGCGATCGGGGAAGAGATCATCCCCGGCCTGCTCGCCAAGTACCCCGGCCTCAAGGTCGAGACCGACGGGGCCGCCCAGGAGGAGAAGAAGCTGTTGGGCACGCTGGGGTTGCTGGTTCCCATCGTGCTGCTGGCCATGTATGCGCTCATGGCGGCGTTCCTGCGCAGCTACTGGAAACCCCTGGTGGCCGTGGTGGGAATACCGGTATCGTTCGCCGGGGCGGTGCTGACCCACTGGATACTCGGTTGGGATTTCGCCGCCATGTCACTGTTCGGAATCGTCGCGGTGGGCGGGATCATCGTGAACGACGCCCTCGTGCTGCTGGACCGCTACAACTATCTCCGCAGGGAAAACGAGATGTTGCCGGCCATCGCGGCGGCGTCCGCAGCGACGCGCCATCGTTTCCGCGCGGTGCTGCTGACCAGCCTGACGACCGTGGTGGGACTGTCGCCATTGCTCTACGAACGCAGCGACGAGCTGATCTTCCTGGTGCCGTTCGTGGTCAGCATGCTGGGCGGATTGGTGTTGTCGACGATCTTCATCCTGTTCCTCCTTCCGGCTCTAGTGATGCTCGTCGACGGCCGCTACGACTAGGGTAAGATGGCGTCCTTCAACTCCGCTTTGCTACGCCTGTCCTGAGCCTAGTCGAAGGGCTCAGGACGAACGGTTGTAGGGCCATTGCACGTTCGTCCTGAGCGTAGCGCCGCGTCAGCGGCGCGAAGTCGAAGGCGCCGCCACGCAGCGTTTCCTTGACCGAAAAGGACACCCGGTTTGCCGACCCCTATCCGCCTCATCCAGTTCCGCGCCGCCTACAACCTGCCGGTGCACGCGGCGTCGGAGAACGGCATCTTCGCCGACGGCGGGCTCGCCGTGGAGATCGAGTACACGCCGGGCTCAGCGTATCTGGTGGAGGCGGTGCGAACCGGGCGTTGCACCATCGGCCACGCGGCCGCGGACGACGTGGTCTGCGACGTGGAGAACCAGCCCGGCTCGGACGTGTTCGCGTTCATGGGGCTCCACAGCGGACTTTTGAGCCTCGTCGGCGCGCCAGCGTATCCCACCATGGAATCATTGCGCGGCAAGCCGCTGGCCGTGGACGCGCGTGACAGCGGCTTCGTCTTCATCCTGGAAAAGGCCCTGCGCGACCACGGCTTCGGCCCGGACGAATACGAGCTGGTCGAGGTAGGGGGCTGGGAGAGCCGGTATCAGACCCTCATCGAAGGGAAACTCTACGCTACGCTGCTGACAACACCCTTTGTCGGAGCCGCCCTGGAACGCGGCTGCCACGTCATCGCCCGGGGCGAGGAGATGATGCCGGTCTACCAGGCGACCGTGGGCCTGGCCAGCCGCTCCTGGGCGGAGACGAACCGGATGCACCTAGTCGACTACATCCGTTGCTACGTGGCCGCCACCGAGTGGTGCTTCGCGCCGGAAAACCGGGGTACCTGCCTCGACATCCTGGAGCGGCACAACGGCCTCACCGGCGCCGCTGCCGAGGAAACCCTGGACTCGCTGCTGGACCCGGAGCACGGCCTCTACCCCAAGGCCGCGCTGAACATTCCCGGCATCGCCGCCGCCCTCGATCTCCGGGCCGGCATGGGCTACATGGCCTCCCCCCCGCCACCGCCGGAAAAATACATCGACGTTTCCTACTACGACGCGGCCACGGGCTAGATGGCGCCCTTCGACTTCGCGCCGCTGACGCGGCGCTACGCTCAGGGCGAACGGCGTGTGAGAGCACGAGCCCCGTTTGTGCTGAGTCTTCCGACAGACTCGAGACAGGCTTCGCGAAGCAAACCAACCCGTTCCTCCCGAGCCTAGTGAAGCGACACCACCCCGTTCGCCCTGAGCGTAGCGAAGCGGAGTCGAAGGGCGCCATCTCACAGCATAAGGCGCAACTGTTCGGAACGTACCCGCGCCACCGGCGCGTGGTCCGGCAGCTCGGCGATCCGCGTCTCCAGCCAGCGGATGTAGGTGCGGCGGCCCGGCCGTTGGCGGATGGCCTCCACGCACAACAAGCGCACGCGCCCAGCGTAGTGCCGCCAGCGCGAGCGCACCGTGCGCGGCATGCGAAGGTAGGTGGGAGGGTCGTCGCAGAAAAGCTCGCTGCGGGCGAGGGTCCAGATGTCGCACTGGGTCTCGCCGATGGGGATCGGCTCCCACGCGGAGGCTCCGTCGGGAGCGGGCAGCTTCGTCAGCCCCTGCAAGAGATGGGTCAGCTCATGGCCGATGGTGTTGTAGGTCAGCCCCCGTACCCGAAGGCGGATGTACAACGGCGGCCGAAGGTGTCTTGGAATGAACGCCACCCCGAGCTTGGTCTTCGTGTGTCCAACACGGACTTCCAGGTTCCGCAACTCCGGGAACTCGCGCAGCGACCGATTGAGCATACGCACGGCGCGTTGCGTAAGGCGCTTTTCCATCTGCGGCGTGAACGAGACGGTCACGCCCATTCCGGGTGACAGCACGATCATGGACAACCGTTTGGTGAGACTCTAAACTCTAACGCAGTGACCGACCGATTTCACCCTCTGGTACACGAGTGGTTCCGGGAACGCTTCGGCAAGCCCACGCCGCCGCAGGCGGCGGGCTGGAAGGAGATCGCCCGGGGCCGGGACACGCTCATCGCCGCGCCTACCGGGTCGGGCAAGACCCTGGCTGCCTTCCTGTGGTCCATCAACCAGCTCATCGCGCCGCCGGAGCCGTCCCGGGACCACACCCACGTGGTCTACGTCTCTCCGCTCAAGGCCTTGGGCAACGACATCCAGAAGAACCTGCAGGAGCCGCTGGCGGAGATCACCCGCGCGGGCCGACGCCAGGGGTTCCCGCTGCAGGACATCCGCACCGCCGTGCGCTCCGGCGACACCCCGGCCACCGAGCGGCAGCGCATGATCTCGCACCCGCCCCACATCCTCATCACCACACCGGAGTCGCTCTACATCCTGCTCACGGCCGAGCGCAGCCGGCGGGTGCTGAAGCACGCGCACACGGTCATCGTCGACGAGATCCACGCGGTGGCCGGGGACAAGCGCGGCGCCCACCTGGCGCTGTCGCTGGAACGGCTGGACGCCCTGGCGGAAAGGCCCCTTCAGCGCATCGGGCTGAGCGCCACCCAGAAACCCATGGACGACATCGCCCGACTGCTGGTGGGCGCCCGCAGGCTCAGGCGCGACGGCTCGCCGGAATGCGCCATCGTGGACGTGGGCCACAAGCGGGAGCTGGACCTGTCCATCGAAGTGCCGGACCAGGAGCTGGGGCCCATCACCTCCCATGCGCTGTGGGCCGAGGTCTACGACCGCATCGTGCAGCAGATCCAGAGCCACCGCACGACCCTGGTCTTCGTGCACACCCGCCGCCTGGTGGAACGGGTGGCGCACCAGCTCACCGACCGGCTGGGCGAGGGCAAGGTGCTGGCGCACCATGGCAGCCTGTCGCGCAAGACCCGGCTCGAGGCCGAGCAGAAGCTCAAGGCCGCGGAGGTGCCGGTCGTGGTAGCCACCGCGTCCCTGGAGCTGGGCATCGACATCGGTCATGTGGAGCTGGTGTGCCACATCGGCGCGCCGCGCTCCATCGCCACCCTGCTGCAGCGCGTCGGGCGCTCGGGGCACTGGCTGGGCGCCATCCCCAAGGGTATCCTTTACCCGCTGACCCGCGACGATCTGCTCCAGGCCGCCGCCGCGATCTACGCCGTGCGCCGGGGAGAGCTGGACCGCATCGGGCTGGTCCGGGAACCGTTGGACGTGCTGGCCCAACAGATGGTGGCCACGGTGGCAAGCCTCACGCCCGCCCACAAGCCCGGCGAGACCCTGCCGCTCCTGCCCGAGGCCACGCCGGCGGCGGGCATCGCCGAGGAAGCGCTCTGGGAGCTGGTGCGGGGAGCGTACCCTTTCCGGGACCTTTCCCGTGGCGATTTCGAGCAGGTGCTGCACATGCTGTGCGAGGGGGTGGCGCCGGCCCGGGGACGGCGCGGCGCCCATCTCCACCGGGACCGGGTAAACGGCATGCTGCGGGCACGCCGGGGCGCCCGGCTCGTCTCCATCACCAACGGCGGCGCCATCCCCGACACCGCCGACTACGACGTGGTGGAGGCGCACAGCGAAACCTTCGTGGGCAAGGTCAACGAGGACTTCGCCATCGAAAGCCTGGCGGGCGACATCTTCCTGCTCGGCAACACCTCGTGGCGCATCCAGCGGGTAGCCTCGGGCAAGGTGTGGGTGCAGGACGCCCAGGGCGCCCCGCCGACCATACCGTTCTGGCTGGGGGAGGCGCCGGGACGCACGCTGGAGCTGTCGCGCGCGGTGTCCGACGTGCGCGAGACCGTGGCCCGCCACGTCGCCGCGGGCTCGGATGCGGGAGGATCGGCCGCGTCCGAGAGCGAAGCGGCCGGGGCTCACGGGGAAACACCCGAGTCGTGGCTTCAGCGCGAAGCTGGGGTCGGAGCGGCGGGGGCGGAGCAGATCGTCGCCTATGTAAACGAGACCCGCGCCTTGCTCGGCTGCGTACCCACCGTGGACCGCATCGTCGCCGAGCGGTTCTTCGACGAATCCGGGGGCATGCAACTGGTGCTGCACACGCCCTTCGGAGGACGCATCAACCGCGCCTGGGGGCTTGCCCTACGCAAACGCTTCTGCGTCAACTTCGACTTCGAGCTCCAGGCCGCGGCCACCGACGACGGCATCGTGATCTCGTTGACCGACCGCCATTCCTTCCCGCTGGACACGGTCTTCTCCTACCTCAACCCGGCGACGGTGGAACGGGACCTCACCCAGGCTTCCCTGGCGGCGCCCATGTTCACCAACCGCTGGCGCTGGAACGCGAGCCGGGCACTGGCGGTGGAACGGTTCAGCCGCGGCAAGAAAGTGCCCATGCAGATCCAGCGCATGCGCGCCGAGGACCTGCTAGGCGCGGTCTTCCCGGACCAGGTGATGTGCCAGGACAACCGCGCCGGACCCGTCACCCTACCGGACCACCCCCTGACTCGCGAGACCGTGGAGAACTGCCTCCGCGAGGCCATGGACGTGGACGGCTTCAAGGAGACGCTGGAGCGCGTCGGACACGGAGAGATTGCCACCGTGGCCGTGGAGACCCCGGCGCCCTCGCCCATGGCCCACGAGATCCTGAACGCCAACCCCTACGCGTTCCTCGACGACGCCCCGCTGGAGGAAAGGCGCGCACGGGCAGTGGCGCTGCGGCGTACCGACCCGGACCTGGCCCAGGGCATCGGCGCCCTGAGCCCCGAGGCCCTGGCCGAGGTGAAGGCGCAAGCATGGCCGGACATCCGCGACCCCGACGAACTGCACGACCTGCTGCTCACGGTGATCCTGCTGCCGGTTCGGGAAGCCGAGCCGTGGCAACGGTACGCCGAGGAGTTGAAGGCGGCGCGGCGGGCTACCGTCGCCAAGCCCGCGGGGGGAGACGGCGAGACTTTCTACGTGGCCGCGGAACGCCTGGAGGAGGCCCGCGCCGTGCTGGAGAGTTTCCGCGTGGCCCCGGGGGCGCCGGCCGGCGAAGCCGCCCTGCAACGCACCGTGCAGGGGTGGATGGAGATCAGCGGCCCGGTCACCACCGAAGGGCTTGCCGCCCGGACCGGCCTGCCCGTCGAATCGGTGGTGCGCGCCCTCACGGCGCTGGAGGTCTCCGGAGTGGCGCTTCAGGGCCGCTTCTCGCCCGGCGGCGGCACGGATGCCCCGGTGGAGTGGTGCGAGCGCCGCCTGCTGTCGCGCATCCACCGCCTCACCCTGGGACGCCTGCGGCGCGAGATCCATCCGGTATCCGGCGCGGACTTCATCCGCTTCCTGCTCCGCTGGCAGCACGTGCAGCCGGGCTCGCAACTCCACGGCCGCGACGGCGTCCACCAAGTGGTGCGCCAGCTCCAGGGCATGGAGCTGCCGGCGCCGTCCTGGGAACAGCACGTTCTGCCGGCCCGCATGGCCGTCTATGACCCCGCGGACCTCGAGCACCTGTGCCTTGCCGGCGTGTTGACCTGGGGACGCTTGCGGCGCGACACCGGCGCAGCCGAGGACGATGCGGCCGCGGCAAGGCTTTGGGACGCGGAGCCGCTGGCGTTGAGACCGCCGCCCGGCAAGACCCGCAGGACCGCGCCCACCCGTTCCGCGCCGCTGGCCTTCGTGATCCGCGAGGACCTGCCGCACTTCCTGGACCCGGAAGCCCTGGACTGGCGTGGACTCCAGGGGCTTTCCGCCGCCGCCCGGGACGTCGCCGCGTACCTGGAGGAACACGGTGCTTCCTTCCTCGCGGACATCGCCCGGGGGACCGGGCATGTGATGGTGCGCACCGAACGGGCGCTGTGGGAGTTGGTGACCCGCGGCCAGGTGACCGGCGACGGCATCGCGGGACTGCGCATGCTGCTGACCCCGGAGCTCAAGCGGAAGGGTACCGGGCGCGGCGGCCGGAAAACGGCAGCGGAGCGGACCATGCCCGTGGGGCGCTGGTCGCTGTGGCGCAACGGCGACCCCGGCGACCCGGACGGGGGCACCGAAACCCTGGCGCGCCAGCTCCTGCAACGCTACGGCGTGGTGTTCCGGGAAGTATTGGCGCGGGAGACCCGCTGCCCGCCCTGGCGCCTGCTGCTCCAGGCCTACCGGCGCATGGAGGCCCGCGGCGAGATCCGCGGCGGACGCTTCGTGAGCGTTTTCGTGGGCGAGCAGTACGCTCTGCCGGAAGCCGTCGAGGCCGTGCGCAACGTACGCCGCCTCGCGCCCGACAAGGAACCCGTCATCGTGTCCTGCACCGACCCCCTGAACCTGGTGGGCATCCTCACCCCCGGCCCGCGCGTCCCTGTACAGTCACAGCAGTCCATCGCGTACCTCAACGGCACCCCCGCCGAGATCGGCCCCCTCGGCAACGTGCTGAGCCGCGTGCAGCCGGTCACGGGATCGGGGGCGGAATGACCACAAAGAAACAAGCCTTGAAGAGGACGCGGATGGACCCGTTAACGAGCGACAAACGCGCTGCATCCATGCACCAATCCCCGTCAGTCCGCTAAGTTACCCCGCGCCATCACCTTGTCGGCGAAGGTTTCCATACTGGCCAGCGTCTGTTCCAGGGTGGCGTGGCGGGCCAACCGGATCATCGCGTGGTCGAGGCCCGTGTCACGATAGCGTTTGAAATCGTCGGCGATGTCGTCATAGGTGCCGGTGAACGCACAGCCGTGCCGGGTGCCTCCAGGACTGTAGTTGAACACCACTAAGCCCAACTCGAGCCGGTCGAAACCGCGTCCCGCGCGGTCGCAGGCGATGCGCAAGGCGTTGACAGCGGCGGCGTAGCGTTCAGGTGTGTCCAACGGATGATTGCGGTTGTTGATGATGGGATACCAGCCGTCGCCCAGACGAGCCACGCGACGGATGGCGGCCGGGCTCTCGCCGCCGATCCACAACGGAGGATGGGGTTTCTGGAGCGGCTTGGGCTGGAACGGGAATCCGTTCACTCGCACGAACTCGCCCTCGTAGGCTGGTGTGTCGCTGGTCCATAGCTCCCTGAACACTTCGAGATACTCGTCGACGGCCGTACCGCGTCTGGCGAACGGCGGGGCGCCGAGCACTTCGAACTCCTTACGCTCCCAGCCGGCACCACAGCCCACCACCAGGCGTCCTTCCGAAAGCACGTCGATGGACGCCAACACCTTCGCCGTCACCAACGGGTTGCGTAACGGCACCACCATCACGCCGGTCACCAGCCTGAGCTTGCGGGTCACCCCGGCGATGTACGAGGCGAGAGTCAGGCACTCGAGGACGTTGCCCGAGTCGTCCCACGGCGTCGAGCCGTCCGCGGTGTAGGGATAGGAATCCTTCTCGGCGAAGGGCGGGAAGATGTGATCGGCAATGGATACGTAACTCAGCCCGACCTCCTCGGCCTTTGCGGCGATCTTGCGGGTGTTCGCCGCGGTGCCGAGAGGAGGTCGGGTCGGTGCGCCGTATCCGAAGTACATGCTAGTGTGGTGTCTGGTTAATTCGCAGCATAATATGCGGGTCTTTTGTGCCACGCGATAGATTTTATGTGTTATTTATCAGTAAGTTATGTGTTAATCTATCAGCGCCGTAATCGGCTCGCAACTGGATTGGATCAACTTGTCGGCGGCGCGAGTGCACGTATGACGGTAAGCGTTCCATCGGGAGACACGGTGATCTTGGACACGAGAGTCAACTGCACGCCCTGTGTGCTCTGAGAGG